>NZ_LT607556.1:118583-306585 GCF_900095275.1 Pseudomonas sp. UMAB-40 | reverse complement strand
ACTGGCGGCGTGAAACCTTAACTGGTGTCCAGAATTACTTGACCAGTTCAGCTTGCCCGCGAAGGCGTCAGCCCAGACACCCCATCCCTTCCTGGTTCACAGGCAAAAAAAACCCCGATCAAGCCGTGACAGGATCGGAGCTGAGGAGGGTACTGTTGAGGAGCCGTCGCGCGAGGGTGACCAAACCTTCGTGTTGCCAGCTGAATCCAGTGTGCCCACTCTCCCCTCTCGCAAGTTAGCCGAAAACGACCTGTTCATAGGTATCGCGGCCATTGCGACAAATCGTCCTTGCCGCCACCCCGCCCCCCTACGAGAATCGAGCCACGACACCGTTCCCTGAAGAAGGATTGCGTCATGATGTACGCCGATTTGATTGACCAGGAAGACCTGTTGGGCCAGCTCAAGGCGTTAGGATTTGCAGTGCCCCCTGGTGCAACTGCCGAGCAGGCCTGCGAATGCGCGGTACGGGGTTTGAACAACGAACGGGCAACGGAACTGCGCACGATGGTCAAGCAGATGTACACCAGCAGCGCGACCATCCTGCCGGCCGTGCGTCAGGCCATTGATAGGCAGTTGCTGCCGGCGTTGGCGGAGTATCAGCAGAGTCGCGTCTGAGGTGTCGGGGGTTTGCTAGAGTAGCGGCCTTCCTGTCCACCACGAGCGAGCGCTGATGTTCCGTATCCAACACTGCCAGTCCGATGAACAAGCGGGCTGGCTGCCTTTGCGCCAGGCGCTCTGGCCCGACGCTTCGGAACAGGAGCATCGGGACGAAATCGCCCAGCAGCTACGCGAGCCAAAACGCTATATCAACTTTGTCGCCTATGACAGCCAGGAGCAACCCGTCGGCCTCGCCGAAGCGTCATTGCGCCGCGACTATGTCAATGGCACCGACAGCTCGCCGGTGGTGTATCTGGAAGGTATCTACGTGGTGCCGCAGCAGCGCCGGCACGGAGTGGCGGCACGACTGATCGAACAGGTGGCGCACTGGGGACGAGCACAGGGCTGCGTGGAGATGGCCTCCGACACCGGCCTCGACAACTTGCCGAGCCAGGAGACACACAAGGCGCTCGGTTTCGAGGAAACCGAGCGCGTCGTATTTTTCAAACGCCCGCTGTAACTAGAGACGAACGCTGGCGAACGTCGACTCATTGCGCGCCTGGCTCAGCGCCGACAACGGCCCGGACAGCGGCGACAGCACCAGCGCCTGCGGCAACGGCATCATCGCCACCTGTTGCGTGGTGTTGGAACCTACGCGTTCGTCACGCGGTGGAATGCCGAAGTATTCGCGGTAGCACTTGGAGAAGTGCGGCGTGGACACGAAGCCGCACACCGACGCCACTTCGATGATCGACATCGGCGTTTGCTTGAGCAACTGCCGGGCACGGATCAGGCGCAGTTTCAGGTAGTAACGCGACGGTGAGCAGTGCAGGTATTTCTGGAACAGGCGCTCCAGCTGACGACGGGAAACAGCGACATACACTGCCAGTTCGTCGAGGTCGATCGGCTCTTCCAGGTTGGCTTCCATCAGCGCGACGATTTCCTGCAACTTCGGCTGGTTGGTGCCCAGCATGTGCTTGAGCGGCACGCGCTGGTGATCCTGTTCGTTGCGGATGCGCTCGTAGACGAACATTTCCGAGATCGCGGCCGACAGTTCACGGCCGTGATCGCGGCTGATCAGGTGCAGCATCATGTCCAGCGGTGCGGTGCCGCCGGAGCTGGTGAACCTGTTACGGTCGAGGGTGAACAGGCGTGTGCTCATGGCTACGCGGGGGAACGCTTCCTGCATCGAGGCCAGGCATTCCCAGTGCACGCTGCAATCAAAACCGTCCAGCAGGCCGGCGCAGGCCAGAGCCCAGCTGCCGGTGCAGACGGCACCGAGACGGCGCGACTGACGCGCCTGGCTTTGCAGCCACGACACGTGTTCGCGGGTAACGGTGCGTTGGATGCCGATGCCGCCGCAGACAATGATGGTGTCCAGGGCGGGTGCTTTGTGCATGGAGCAATCGGGGGTGATCTGCAGACCGTCACTGGCCCAGACCTGACCGCCGTCGACGGTGAGCGTGGTCCAGCGATACAGCTCGCGGCCGGACAATTGGTTGGCCATGCGCAGGGGTTCTACTGCGGAGGCCAAAGAAATAAGCGTGAAATTGTCCAGCAGCAGAAAGCCGATGGATTGAGGCGCACGGTTCTGGGGTTGAGCCCCGGAGTTGAACGTCGTCATCGCGGTATCTCCTCACACAAAGCGGGTGATGGCCTCAGGCGGAGGCTCTTGTTATTGCCATCGTTCTCGCGTGGGAGACGGGCTTTGTAATGACAGAGCAATTGCCATGCCTAAAGTTGAATGGTCATTCAATAACTCCTGAAAACGACGTCGCGGCGTGTCTATATAAGCCGTGCCGCGAGTAGGGGTTATAAGTGCCATTAACTGAGTGAGGCGCTCTGCCCCGTTGGGCTTGAGCAAATCGGTAGCACTTGTGGGAACAGGGCTACGGCGACTTGTTGGAGAGTGTCACCGCAAGCACAGGTGACAGGCGGTAATGGCCAGGTTGGATCCCGGATCTCCGGCAAGTGGCTTATCTGTAAGCGACGCGCCAAAACGTGGCGCGTTTGGGATTATGTGTTCACTTAGCGCGCAGTTTTGACTGGTCTGGTGGTTTTTTGCAGGAGCCGGCTTGCTGGCGATCGGATCGACGCGGTTTTTCAGAGTGACCGCGTTATCGTTCATCGCCAGCAAGCCGGCTCCTACAGAGATTGGTCACCTCAACACTCAACCGCGCTCACCGCCAACCCACCCCGCGAAGTCTCTTTGTATTTGTCGTGCATGTCCGCGCCGGTATCTCGCATGGTGCGGATCACCCGATCCAGCGAGATAAAGTGCTGACCATCCCCGCGCAGCGCCATCTGCGCCGCGTTGATGGCTTTCACCGCAGCAATCGCATTGCGCTCGATGCACGGCACTTGGACCAGCCCACCCACCGGGTCGCAGGTCAGGCCGAGGTTGTGTTCCAGGCCGATTTCCGCCGCGTTGCACAGCTGCTCCGGCGTTGCACCCAGGATCTCCGCCAAGCCAGCCGCCGCCATCGCACAGGCTGAACCGACTTCGCCCTGACAACCGACCTCGGCGCCGGAGATCGAAGCGTTCTTCTTGCACAGAATCCCCACCGCCGCAGCACTGAGGAAATAGTCGACCACGTTGGCGTCCGTCACCACTTCGCTGAACTTCATAAAGTAGTGCAACACCGCCGGAATGATCCCCGCCGCACCGTTGGTCGGTGCCGTCACCATGCGCCCACCGGCAGCGTTCTCCTCGTTGACCGCGAGGGCGAACAGGTTGACCCATTCCATGGCGCTCAAGGTCGAGCCGATGACGTTGGGTTTTCCCAGCTCTTGCAGGCTGCGATGCAACTTGGCTGCACGACGGCGCACATTCAAGCCGCCGGGCAAGATACCTTCGTGTTTGAGGCCTTGATCGACGCAGTCCTGCATGGCGCGCCAGAGCTTCATCAGGCCGCTGCGAATCTCTTCCTCGCTGCGCCAGACCTTCTCGTTGGCCATCATCAATTCGGCGACGCGCAGGTTGTGCTTCTGGCACAGGCTGAGCAGTTCGACAGCGCTGGAGAAATCGAAAGGCAACACGGTGCGATCCAGATCGACCACGCCGCTGGAAGCCTGTGCTTCATCCACGACAAAACCACCGCCGATGGAATAGTAGGTGTCGCGATGCAGCTCGCCGTCATCACCTTCAGCGACCAGGGTCATGGCGTTGGGGTGAAACGGCAGGTTTTCGTCGATCAGCCGCATGTCGCGGGCCCAGATAAACGGCACCGACAGGCGGCCGTCGAGCAACAGTGTGTGGGTCTCGCGCAGGGTTTCGATACGGATGCCGATTTGCGACGGATCAATCGCGTCCGGCCACTCGCCCATCAGGCCCATGATCACGGCGTTGTCGCTGCCGTGACCGATGCCGGTGGCTGACAGCGACCCATAAAGCTGAACTTCAACGCGCCGCACTTGTTCCAAAAGACCCTGCTCACGCAAACCTTGCACGAACAGCGCGGCGGCCCGCATAGGCCCCACGGTGTGCGAACTGGAAGGGCCGATGCCGATTTTGAACAGGTCGAAAACACTGATAGCCATTACTGCCGAACTCCTGGATGTACCAACTCCAGACGCAAAAGCGCCCAGTGACGGAGCTGCTACGCTCAAGCTGCAATCCGCCGAGATGGCCGCATCATCAGGCTTTTGCCGTGTCGTTCGACGTCTCACACCGACGCACTCATGCTCACCAACGCCGCGGGCGTTTTACGCTGCGTTCTCGCCGTTTTTTTGCGGATCAGGGGGGCAAAGGGGGCTGAAAAAAGCTGTAAACGACGTCACCGACACTGGATGCGACCATCCCTGTACTGGTTACGACGCACCCTGTAGGCGTCAGATTTTCACTGGTACATGATCGTATCGACTCGATTGCAAGGCGCCGTGGTAGAGCTGTCTCCAAAACGCCATCCAACCGCAACCTATAAGTGCGGTGGTCCAGTCGGAACACTGCCAAAAAAAACACCAAGGAGTCCATCCATGAAAGGTTCCCCGTCGTTGTTGTTGGCCGCCATGCTGAGTCTGCCGTTACTGGCTCAAGCCGCAGAACCCGCTCAGTGCAGCACCGTAAACTTCTCCGATGTCGGCTGGACTGACATTACCGTCACCACCGCCACCACCAGCGTCGTTCTCGATGCCCTGGGCTACAAGACCAAAACCACGATGATTTCCGTTCCGGTGACCTACAAGTCCCTGGCCGACGGCAAGAACATGGACGTGTTCCTGGGTAACTGGATGCCGACCATGGAAAACGACATCAAGGCCTACCGCGATGCCGGCACCGTGGAGACCCTGCGCGCCAACCTCGAAAACGCAAAATACACACTCGCCGTGCCCGAAGAGTTGTATAACAAGGGTCTGAAGGATTTCGCCGACATCGCCAAGTTCAAGAAAGAACTCGACGGCAAGATCTACGGCATCGAACCAGGCAACGACGGTAACCGCCTGATCCAGAGCATGATCGACAAGAACGCCTTCGGCCTGAAAGACGCCGGCTTCAAGGTGGTCGAATCCAGCGAGGCAGGCATGCTCTCGCAAGTCGATCGCGCCCAGCGCCGCAACACCGCCGTGGTGTTCCTGGGCTGGGAACCGCACCCGATGAACACGCGTTTCAAGATGAAGTACCTGACTGGCGGCGACGACTTCTTCGGCCCGAACTTCGGTCAGGCGACCATCTTCACCAACACCCGCAAGGGCTACGCGCAGGAATGCAGCAACGTCGGTCAGTTGCTGAAAAACCTGGTGTTCACCCTCGACATGGAAAGCACGCTGATGGGCAACGTCCTGGACGACAAAATGAAGCCTGACGCGGCCGCCAAGGCCTGGCTGAAAAAGAATCCACAGGTCCTCGATACCTGGCTCGCTGGCGTGACCACCATTGACGGTAAACCTGGCCTGGAGGCCGTGAAAGCCAAGCTCGCGCAGTAATCGCTTACGCCGGGCGGCTTAGGCCGTCCGGGCTGTTTATTTCCTTGCATGCGGACGTTCACTACCATGCTGATTGATCAGAAAATACCTCTAGGCCAGTACATCGCGGGCTTCGTTGAATGGTTGACGCAACACGGCGCCAACACCTTCGACGCCATCGCCGTGTCACTGGAAACGATGATCCACGGCGTGACTTTCGCGCTGACCTGGTTCAACCCGCTGGCATTGATCGGCCTCATCGCACTACTGGCTCACTTCATTCAACGAAAGTGGGGGCTGACCGTTTTCGTCATTGCCTCCTTTCTGCTGATCCTCAACCTGGGGTACTGGCAGGAAACCATGGAAACCCTCGCCCAGGTGCTCTTCGCGACCCTGGTCTGCGTGGTCATCGGCGTGCCGCTGGGTATCGTCGCCGCGCACAAACCGATGTTCTACACACTGATGCGGCCGGTGCTCGATCTGATGCAGACCGTACCGACATTTGTGTACCTCATTCCTACCCTGACCCTCTTCGGGCTGGGCGTGGTCCCGGGTCTGATCTCCACGGTAGTGTTCGCGATTGCCGCGCCTATCCGCCTGACCTACCTGGGCATCCGTGATGTTCCCGCAGAACTGATGGACGCCGGCAAAGCCTTCGGCTGCTCGCGCCGCCAGTTACTCGCACGCATCGAACTGCCTTACGCCATGCCAAGCATCGCGGCCGGTATCACCCAGTGCATCATGCTGTCGTTGTCGATGGTAGTGATTGCTGCTCTGGTGGGCGCCGACGGCTTGGGCAAACCTGTGGTCAACGCACTGAACACTGCTGATATCGCCCTGGGCTTCGAAGCCGGCCTGGCGATCGTACTGCTGGCGATCATGCTCGACCGTATCTGCAAACAACCCGACGCTAAAGTAGGGGGTGACGCATGAGCATTATTCGCTTCGAAGACGTCGACGTAATCTTTTCCAAAGATCCACGTGAGGCGCTCAAGCTCCTCGACCAAGGCATGACCCGCGACCAGATCCTGAAAAAAACCGGGCAGATCGTCGGCGTTGAAAAAGCCAGCCTGGACGTGGAAAAAGGCGAAATCTGCGTGCTGATGGGCCTGTCCGGCTCCGGCAAATCCAGCCTGCTGCGCTGCATCAACGGCCTCAACACCGTGAGCCGTGGCAAGTTGTTCGTTGAGCACGAAGGCAAGCAGATCGATATCGCTTCCTGTACCCCTGCCGAACTGAAAATGATGCGCACCAAGCGCATCGCGATGGTGTTCCAGAAATTCGCCTTGATGCCGTGGCTGACGGTGCGCGAGAACATCAGCTTCGGCCTGGAAATGCAGGGTCGCCCGGAGAAAGAACGCCGCAAACTGGTGGACGAAAAGCTTGAGCTGGTGGGCCTGACCCAATGGCGCAACAAGAAGCCTGACGAACTCTCAGGCGGTATGCAGCAACGCGTGGGCCTGGCCCGTGCACTGGCGATGGACGCCGACATTCTGCTGATGGACGAACCGTTCTCGGCGCTCGACCCGCTGATCCGCCAAGGCCTGCAGGACGAATTACTGGAACTGCAAAGCAAGCTGAGCAAAACCATTGTGTTCGTGAGCCACGACCTCGATGAAGCCCTGAAGCTCGGCAGCCGTATCGCAATCATGAAAGACGGCCGGATCATCCAGTACAGCGTGCCGGAAGAGATCGTGCTCAACCCGGCGGACGACTACGTGCGGACCTTCGTCGCGCACACCAACCCGCTGAACGTGCTGTGCGGTCGCAGCCTGATGCGCACCCTGGACAACTGCAAACGCATCAACGGTTCGGTGTGCCTCGATCCGGGCGGCGATTCGTGGCTGGACCTGGCCGAAGGCAACACCATCAAAGGTGCCCGCCAGAACGGCGCGAGCCTGGACCTGCAGAACTGGATTCCAGGGCAAGCGGTCGAAGGCCTGGGTCGTCGGCCAACGCTGGTGGACTCGAACATCGGCATGCGTGATGCGCTGCAGATTCGTTATCAGACCGGCAACAAACTGGTGCTGCACGACAACAACAAAGTGGTCGGGATTCTGGGCGACAGCGAGCTGTATCACGCACTGCTCGGCAAGAACCTGGGTTAAGGCAGCAGACACAAAAACGCCGCGAGAGGATCGCGGCGTTTTTGTTAGTGCGGATATTTGGCTGTAAACACGGACCACTGTGGCGAGGGGGCTTGCCCCCGTTGGGTCGCGCAGCGGCCCCAAATCCAGACAGTGCGATCTTACAGATGGACCGCGCTGGTCGGGTTTACGACTGCTTCGCAGCCGAACGGGGGCAAGCTCCCTCGCCACAGTGGATCTGCGGTGCATTCACTGCACCGCATCACCTCAACATTTAGCTATAGACACGGCCAAGGAGCTGCCGATGGCTTTCAAACTGATCGAGCACGTCACGGGTGATCTGATCGTGAGTGAAGCCCATCAAGTCGTAATCCTGGCTGCCGTTGTGCAGGTACACCTCGGCGCGGTAATAGCGCGCACGCGGTTCGTCAGCGCTTTCGGCCGAGACCGTTTCGCTCGCCGCCGCGAGATAGCCATCCAGGCTCACTTCGTAGACAAAAGGGTTGCCCTCTTCCATCTCGATCCGCAGGCCCATGCAGCGCTTGGATTTACCCAGCAACGTTTGCACTTCCAGGCCTTGACCGCGCAGTTGCACCGCCGCCTCTTCCAGCGCCGGGCTGACTTGCTTGTCCATGAAACGCTGAACGATCGACTGATTCGGCTGCAGGTCCAGCTGCGTCAAACGCTCGCTGAAACCACGACGACCGCGCGCCGCCAGCTCCGCTTGCTCCTGTTCGATCTGCACGTCCTGGCGCATTGCCTTGTGCAGACCGAACATGAAGAACACCAGCACCACCGAGAACGGCAGACCGGCCAGCACCACCATGGTTTGCATGGCTTCGAAGTTGCCGGCGAACAGCAGACCGATGGTCACCAGGGTAATCACCGCCGACCAGAAGATCCGCAGCCAGTGCGGGGCGTCTTCGTCGACGTTACCGCCCTTGCACGAAAGGTTGGCCATCATCACCGCGCCGGAATCCGCCGGGGTCAGGAACAGCACGAAACCGACGAAGATCGACACGCCGATCACAATCTTCGATGCCGGGTAATGCTCAAGCAGTTGATAGATCGCCATCGACGGCTGTTCGAGCGCCGTCTTCCCGAGCTCCACCGCCCCATGGTTCATCACCAGGTCCAGGGCAGAGTTACCGAAGATCGACAGCCACGCCAGGGTGAAACCCAGTGGGATCAGCAACACGCCGGCCACCAGTTCACGCACCGTGCGACCACGGGAAATACGCGCGATGAACATGCCGACGAATGGGGCCCAGGAAATCCACCACGCCCAGTAGAACAGAGTCCACAGGCCCAGCCAGCGGTCGGATTTCTCACTGTCGCCTTCGTAGACGTAGAGGTCGAAAGTCTTCAGGACCACGCCGTTCAAATAGTCACCAACGTTCTGCACGAAGCCGTTCAACAGGTGCAAGGTCGGGCCGAACAGCAGCACGAAAATCAGCAGGCCGCTGAACAGCACGATGTTCAGGTTCGACAAACGACGAATGCCGTTTTCCACGCCAGACACGGCCGCGATGGTCGCCACGGTGCTCATCACGATGATCACGATCAGCAGGTTGGTGTTGCTGTGTTCCATGCCGAACAGGTTTTCAAGGCCCGACGACACTTGCAACGAACCAATCCCCAGGTTCGTCACCAGACCCAGCAGGGTCACGAACATGCCGAAGCCGTCCACCGCATGACCGGCCGCGCCTTTGACCCAACGCTCGCCGACCAGCGGATACAGCGCCGAACGCAGTGCCAACGGCTGGTTATGACGGTAGGCAAAGTACGCCACGGCCAGGCCGACCAAGGCGTAGATCGCCCAGCCATGCAGGCCCCAATGCAGGAATGTCAGCTGCACAGCCTGACGCGCGGCCATATTGCTGGCGGCAACGCCTTCCGGCGGATTGAAGTAGTGGTCCAACGGCTCGGAAGCACCGAAGTACAGCAGCGAAATGCCGATCCCCGACGAGAACAGCATCCCCGCCCAGGCGCCGTAGCTGAAATCCGGGGTGTCGTCCTTGCTGCCGAGCTTGAGTTTGCCGTAGGACGAAAACGCCAGGCCCACGACAAATACCAGGTAGGCGGCGATCACCACCATGTAGTACCAGCCGAAACTGCGGGACAACCAGGCCTGGGCGATGCCGAGCAATCTGCCGGCCTCTTGCGGGGCGATGATCAGAATGGCGGTCAACAACAGAATCAACGCGGTAGAGGTGTAGAACACCCAACCGTTGACCGTCACCTTCTCGGGTGGGGTCTTTATAAGAGAGGCAGAACTCATGGCACAGATGCTCCAGGCAGTGCGAGAGAAAAACACAAGGCAACGCGTTACCCGACCATTCGGTTAGTTGGCAGCCGACCAGCGGGTGATATAAAGACAGCCCGAAAAAAGCCCGAACCCCCTGAACGCCTGAGCGTGTGGGTTTCGAGCATTTTCAGACGTCGTTTTTCCGCCAACTACGCGTAGGAAAAACCTGTAGGCAGCGACGAATTGTCGCAGATCTTATTCTTTGTTGATTGAACGTTCAATCAAAACAAAATAGACTGGCCTTCAATCCGATAGACGTTCTACGTCCGCCGGAAGGCCTAAGGAGATGTGCAAGATGCCCAAGGTCGGTATGCAACCCATCCGCCGCCAGCAGTTGATCGAAGCCACATTGCAGGCGGTCGATCAGGTCGGAATGGGGGACGCCAGCATTGCGCTGATCGCCCGTTTGGCCGGTGTCTCGAATGGCATCATCAGTCACTATTTTCAGGACAAGAACGGCCTGATCGCTGCCACGGCGCAGTATCTGATGAGTGTCCTGAGCGAGAACGTCACCGCGCGCCGTCAGGCGCTGGAGGACAGCAGCCCGCGGGCGCACCTCCAGGTGATCATCGAAGGCAACTTCGACGCCAGCCAGGTCAATGGCCCGGCAATGAAAACCTGGCTGGCCTTCTGGGCCACCAGCATGCACCACCCGTCTTTGCACAGGTTGCAGCGGATCAACGATCACCGCCTGTATTCCAACCTGTGCTGCCAGTTCCGCCGTGTATTGCCGCTCGATGACGCGCGCAGTGCCGCCCGGGGCCTGGCAGCCCTCATTGACGGTTTGTGGTTGCGCGGCGCGCTGTCGGGAGATGCTTTCGACACTGAGCAGGCGCACCAGATCGCTTACGAATACATGGATTTCCAACTGGCCAAGCAGGTGAGTTAGAGCACACATAAACGCTCAACCCCTGAACGGCTACTGATCGGTGTTGCCACACCTATATGGCTTCACCGCAGTGGTCAACGCCAACCACTTATGCACTTGCGAGGACTTTATGGCCCGTTTCGAACTGCAAAAACTCTACATCGATGGCGGCTACAGCGACGCCAGCAGCGACGCCACTTTCGAAGCCATCAACCCGGCTAACGGTGAAGTCCTCGCAAAAGTACAACGTGCGACCAAGGAAGACGTCGAGCGCGCTGTGGTCAGCGCCGAAAAGGGCCAGAAAATCTGGGCCGCGATGACTGCCATGGAGCGTTCGCGCATCCTGCGTCGTGCCGTCGACATCCTGCGCGAGCGCAACGATGAGTTGGCCGCCCTGGAAACCCTGGACACCGGCAAGTCGTTCTCCGAAACCAAGTATGTCGACATCGTCACCGGCGCTGACGTGCTGGAATACTACGCAGGCCTGGTGCCCGCCATCGAAGGCGAGCAGATTCCGCTGCGTACCACGTCGTTCGTCTACACCCGTCGCGAGCCACTGGGCGTCGTCGCCGGCATCGGCGCGTGGAACTACCCGATCCAGATCGCCCTGTGGAAATCCGCACCTGCCCTGGCGGCCGGTAACGCGATGATTTTCAAGCCAAGCGAAGTCACTTCCCTGACCACGCTGAAACTGGCAGAGATCTACACCGAAGCAGGCCTGCCGGCCGGCGTGTTCAACGTGTTGACCGGCAGCGGCCGCGAAGTCGGCACCTGGCTGACCGAGCACCCACGCATCGAAAAAATCTCCTTCACCGGCGGCACCGACACCGGCAAGAAGGTCATGGCCAGCGCTTCCGCCTCGTCGCTCAAAGACGTGACCATGGAACTGGGCGGCAAATCCCCGCTGATCATCTTCGACGACGCCGACCTTGATCGCGCTGCCGACACCGCGATGATGGCCAACTTCTACAGCTCCGGCCAGGTCTGCACCAACGGCACTCGCGTGTTCGTGCCGACTCACCTGAAAGCCGCTTTCGAAGCCAAGATCGCTGAGCGCGTTGCGCGCATCCGCATCGGCAACCCGGAAGACGAGAACACCAACTTCGGCCCGCTGGTCAGCTTCGCCCACATGGAAAGCGTGCTGGGTTACATCGCCAAAGGTAAGGAAGAAGGCGCTCGCGTGCTGTGCGGCGGTGGCCGTCTGACCGAAGGCGAATTCGCCAAAGGCGCGTTCGTGGCACCGACCGTGTTCACCGACTGCACCGACGAGATGACCATCGTTCGTGAAGAAATCTTTGGCCCGGTGATGGCGATCCTGACTTACGAAACCGAAGAAGAAGTGATCCGTCGTGCCAACGACACCGACTTCGGCCTGGCCGCCGGTATCGTCACCAAGGACCTGAACCGCGCTCACCGCGTGATTCATCAACTGGAAGCCGGTATCTGCTGGATCAACGCCTGGGGCGAGTCCGACGCCAAGATGCCGGTCGGCGGCTACAAACAGTCGGGCGTGGGCCGTGAGAACGGCATCAGCTCGCTGAACAACTTCACACGCATCAAATCGGTACAGGTCGAACTGGGCGATTACGCCTCGGTTTTCTAAGGCGGCATCTGCTTCGCCTGCGAGGCCGTCATCGCCAGCAGGCTGGCTCCCACAGGAGTACACATTCCAGTGTGGGAGCCAGCCTGCTGGCGATCGAGTGCGCAGCACTCGCTTGACCTGACCAACTTCAAAGAGGGTGCATTCAATGTCCCAAGAATTCGATTACATCATCATCGGTGCCGGCTCGGCCGGTAACACCCTGGCGACCCGTCTGACTGAAGACGAAGGCGTCACCGTCCTGCTGCTCGAAGCAGGCGGCCCGGACTACCGCCTGGACTTTCGCACGCAAATGCCGGCCGCCCTGGCGTTTCCGCTGCAAGGCCGTCGCTACAACTGGGCCTACGAAACCGATCCAGAGCCACACATGGACGGTCGCCGGATGGAATGCGGTCGCGGCAAGGGCCTCGGCGGTTCCTCGCTGATCAACGGCATGTGCTACATCCGTGGCAACGCGATGGACTACGACAACTGGGCCAAGCTTCCGGGTCTTGAAGACTGGGATTACCTGAACTGCCTGCCGTATTTCCGCAAGGCCGAAACCCGCGACATCGGCCCGAACGACTACCACGGTGGCGACGGTCCGGTCAGCGTGACCACACCGAAAGCCGGCAACAACCCGCTGTTCCACGCGATGGTTGAAGCAGGCGTGCAAGCCGGTTACCCGCGCACCGAAGACCTCAACGGTTACCAGCAAGAAGGCTTCGGCCCGATGGACCGTACCGTGACGCCGAACGGCCGTCGCGCCAGCACCGCTCGCGGTTACCTGGACGTCGCCAAGAAGCGTTCGACCCTGACCATCGTCACCCACGCCCTGACCGACAAGATCCTGTTCGAAGGCAAGCGTGCCGTTGGCGTGCGTTACCTGATCGGCGCCGCTGAAGAACGCGTTGAAGCCCGTGCCCGCAAGGAAGTGCTGCTGTGCTCCGGCGCCATCGCTTCGCCGCAGATTCTGCAACGCTCCGGTGTCGGCCCGGCCGAACTGCTGAACAAGCTCGACATTCCGGTGGTCCATGACCTGCCCGGCGTCGGCGAAAACCTGCAGGATCACCTCGAGCTGTACCTGCAATACGCCTGCACCAAACCGGTCTCGCTGTACCCGTCGCTGCTCTGGTACAACCAGCCGGCCATCGGTGCCGAATGGCTGTTCAACGGCACCGGCATTGGCGCCAGCAACCAGTTCGAAGCCGGCGGTTTCATCCGTACCCGCGAAGAATTCGATTGGCCGAACATCCAGTACCACTTCTTGCCGGTCGCGATTAACTACAACGGTAGCAACGGCGTGAAAGAGCACGGTTTCCAGGCGCACATGGGTTCCATGCGTTCGCCGAGCCGTGGTCGCATCCAGGCGAAGTCCAAGGATCCGCGCGAGTACCCGAGCATCCTGTTCAACTACATGGCCACGGAGCAGGACTGGCAGGAATTCCGCGACGGCATCCGCCTGACCCGTGAAATCATGCAACAGCCTGCACTGGACGCTTTCCGTGGCCGCGAAATCAGCCCGGGCATCGACGTGCAAACCGATGAGCAGCTCGACAAGTTCATCCGCGAACACGCCGAAACCGCGTTCCACCCGTCCTGCTCCTGCAAGATGGGCACCGACGAGATGGCGGTGGTCGATGGCGAAGGTCGTGTGCATGGCCTGCAAGCCCTGCGTGTGGTCGATGCCTCGATCATGCCGATCATCACCACCGGCAACCTGAACGCGCCAACGATCATGATCGCCGAGAAAATCGCCGACAAGATCCGTGGTCGCCAGCCGTTGCCGCGCAGCACCGCTGATTACTTCGTGGCCGGCGATGCGCCGGTGCGTGGCAAGCCGTTGCGGGATGTGAGCCTCACCGCTCAGTAAGACCGTTACACCGCGTCACGGCCAATCGCGAGCAAGCTCGCTCCCACAGGTTTTGGGTTGGATTACAGATTTGTGATCAACCCCAATCCCTGTGGGAGCGAGCTTGCTCGCGATGGGGCCTGCGGGAACAACACATCTCTTTCTGACACACCCCGGCAATCCCTTCCTACACCGATCCAAGCTTGATCCTACCCCCCGCGCAGGCCTAATCTAGCGCCACGCAATCGTTTCACCCCCTTCGTAACACCGCTACACCGCCACTCCAGACCAAGGAGGTTCCCGAATGTTCGATTTCCACCCCCAGCTCAAGCAGCGCTTCGCTGCCTTGCGCACGGGCGCTGAATTCTTTTCGCTGCGTTATGTGCGCGAGTCCGGCCAGTACCTGTCGGTCCGCAAGAATGTCGCCGAACCTCCAAGCCTGAGCCGTGACGAAGGCGCGATGCTGACCGTGCGCGTCAACGGCGTCGAAGCCTACGCCGCGACCAACGACTTGTCGCAACAAGGCCTGCAAGCTGCGCTGGAGAAGGCCGAGCAACAAGCCCGCCGACTCAAGCCCCACGCCCTGCTCGACCTGAGCGCACAAGTGGTCTCCAGCGACCGCGCCGACTACTTTTCGCCGAACCTCGACCAGCCCTTCCCGTCCCTGAGCGATTGCTACCAACTGCTCGGCGCCGAGTCCGCATCCGTGCCCAAGGACGAGCGACTGGTGAACTGGCAGGTGAGCATCGGCATCACTCATGTCGAACAGATCTACCTCAGCAACGCTGGCGCCGAACTGCGCCAGGCCCAGCGGTTCGTCTACCCGAGCCTGGAAGTCACGGCCTACGACGGCAACGACAGCCAGACCCGAACCCTGGGCCGCGAGAACTTCGGTCAGCAGGGCGGTTTTGATGTGATCAGTCGCTGTGGCCTGGTCGGCGCCGGTCCGAAAATCGCTGATCAGGCACTGCAATTGCTGCTGGCGCCGAACACCCCGAAAGGCCCGCGTGACCTGCTGCTGATGCCGGACCAGATGATGCTGCAGATCCACGAGTCCATCGGTCACCCGCTGGAACTGGACCGCATCCTCGGTGACGAGCGCAATTACGCCGGCACCAGTTTCGTCAAGGCGGAAGACTTCGGTCATCTGCAATACGGCTCGAAACTGCTGAACGTGACCTTCGACCCGGACATTCCCGAGCAACTCGCCAGCTACGGCCATGACGACGACGGCACTGCTGCCAGCAAACAATTCCTGATTAAAGAAGGCTTGCTGCTGCGCCCATTGGGCGGCGCGCTGTCGCAATTCCGTGCCGGCATGGATGGCGTGGCCAACAGCCGCGCCTGCAGCTGGAACCGTCCACCGATCGATCGCATGGCCAACCTGAACATCGAGGCCGGCGATCAACCGCTGGAGCAGATGATCGGCAACATCGAGCACGGCATCTTGATGAGCACCAACCGGTCCTGGTCCATCGACGATGCCCGCAACAAATTCCAGTTCGGCTGTGAATGGGGCCAGTTGATCGAAAACGGCGAACTCAAAGGCGTGGTCAAGAACCCGAACTACCGGGCAATTTCCGCGCACTTCTGGAAAAGCCTCAGCGCCGTTGGCGATGCCAACTCCGTCAAGGTCCTGGGCACGCCGAACTGCGGCAAGGGCGAACCGAACCAGGTGATCCGGGTCGGCCATGCCTCGCCGGCCTGCGTGTTCAGCAACGTTGATGTGTTTGGGGGGGATGCCTGATGAGTACTTCAAAAAGTCAGGCCGATGCGTTCAAGGCCTTGGTCAATTGGCTGCGCGATGCGATTCGCGAGCCGGAACAATTCACTCTCAGTTACGCCGCCGAATCCTCGGCCTTCGTGCGCTTCAACCACGCCAAGGTGCGTCAAGCCGGTCAGGTGCAGCAGGCGAGCGTCGGTTTCAAGCTGATCAACGAGGGCCGGCATGCTGACCTGAACATCACGCTGGCCGGTGATCAGGAAGTCGACCTTCAGCGGCTGGCCGAAGGTCTGCAACAGTTGCGCGAAACCTTGCCGCTGCTGCCGCCAGATCCCTACCTGCTGCTCAACCACAACGGTTGGCAGAGCAAGAATGTTCAAGATCACCCGCTGCCGGACACCGAGCAAGTGGTCGCTGAAATCACTCAGGCGGCCGAGGGGCTGGATCTGGTCGGCTTCTACGCCGCCGGGCCGATCAGTCGTGGATTCGCCAGTTCTTCGGGCGCGTTTGGCTGGCATCAAGCCAACAGCTTCAACTTTGATTTCAGTCTGGTCCATGAAAACGGCCAAGCGGTGAAAGCCAGTTACGCCGGGCACGACTGGAACAGCGAAGGGTTTGCCAGGCGCTTTGCGCAGGCGCGCGAGCAGTTGGCGTTTCTCGGCAGACCGCAACACACCCTGGCGCCCGGTCAGTACCGCGCCTATCTGGCGCCGGCAGCCCTGGGAGAAATCATGGACATGCTGGGCTGGGGCGGTTTCTCGGCACAGTCGATTGCCAGCAAAAACAGTCCGCTGCAGAAGCTGTATGCGGGCGACAGTGCATTCAGCCCGTTGGTGTCGGTTGATGAAAAGGTCAGCGGTTCGTTGAGCCCGGCGTTCTCGGGCGAAGGTTATCCGCGCACCGATCTTGGCTTGATCGTCGAAGGCAAGGCCGGCGCGCAGATGGTCAGTTCACGCAGTGCCGCCGAATACGGCCTGACCGCCAACGGCGCCAGCGGCGGTGAAATGCCGAGCGCAGTGAACATGGCCGCCGGTACGCTGCCTGATGCAGAGATTCTCAAGCAACTGGGCACCGGTTTGTACATCAGCAACCTCTGGTACCTGAACTACTCCGATCAGCCGGCGGCACGCCTGACCGGCATGACGCGCTTTGCGACGTTCTGGGTCGAGAACGGCGAGATTCAGGCGCCGGTGAGCACCATGCGTTTTGATGACAGTGCCTACAGTTTGCTGGGTTCGCAGCTGGAAGCGTTGACGGAGGAGCGTGAGTTGTTGCTGTCGGCCAGCACCTACAGCCAGCGGGCCACGGCCTCGGCGTTGTTGCCGGGTGCGCTGATCAGCCGACTGACCTTGACCCTGTAAGTGCATCGCGGGCAAGCCCGCTCCCACAGGTTCCGGGTTGGATTGCAAATTTTTGATCCACCCAAGATCACTGTGGGAGCGGGCTTGCCCGCGATGAATGCACCTCGGACTCCCTGACTCATACTGACAAGAGGTCCCATGCCCAACCGCCCGCCTCTCGACGCTGTCACCGCCCGCTGGGTGCCGTGGGTCGTCGCCATCGCTTTCTTCATGCAGTCCCTCGACGGGACCATTCTCAATACCGCCCTGCCTGCCATGGCCCGAGACCTGGCCGAAGATCCGCTGCGCATGCAGGGCGTGATCATTGCCTACATGCTCACCGTTGCGCTGCTGATCCCCGCCTCCGGCTGGATCGCCGACCGCTTCGGCACCAAGAAAATCTTCTTCGGCGCGATCCTGCTGTTCAGCCTTGGCTCATTGCTCTGTGCTCTGTCGAGCACCCTGAGCATGCTGATCGGCGCCCGGGTGATTCAGGGCCTGGGCGGGGCATTGATGTTGCCGGTCGGGCGGCTGGTGGTGCTGCGCGCCTATCCGCGCTCGGAGCTGGTGCGGATCATGGGATTTATCACCATTCCCGGCCTGCTTGGTCCGCTGATCGGCCCGACCATGGGCGGCTGGATGGTCGAATACCTGACTTGGCACTGGATCTTCCTGATCAACCTGCCGGTGGGCGCCATTGGTTGCTACGCCGTGTGGAAATTCATCCCCGACCTGCGTGGCACTGAACGCACGCGTTTCGACAGCCTGGGCTTTTTGCTGTTTGGCGCGGCGATGATTCTGATCACCATCGCGATGGAAGGCCTCGGCGAACTGCACCTGCCGCACTTACGGGTGATGTTGCTGCTGTTCGGCGGCATGGCCTGTCTGGCGGCGTATTGGTTGCGCGCCGGGCACATCGATAATCCGCTGTTCGCGCCATCGCTGTTCAAGACCCGGACGTTTGCCGTGGGCATCCTCGGCAACCTGTTCGCCCGCCTGGGCAGCGGCGCTCTGCCGTTCCTCGTGCCGCTGCTGCTGCAAGTGGCGCTGGGTTATTCGCCGTCCCAGGCCGGGATGAGCATGTTGCCGCTGGCGGCGGCAGCGATGGTTGCCAAGTCGGTGGCGCGACCGTTGATCGAACGCTTGGGCTATCGCATCGTGCTCACCGGCAACACTTTGGCGCTGGGGTTGATGCTGGCGAGCATGGGGCTGGTCAGCGAACAAACGCCGTACTGGTTGCTGTTGGTGATGCTATCGATTCTGGGGGCGATCAACTCCTTGCAGTTCACCGCGATGAACACCGTAACCCTGATCGACCTCGACGACGCCAGCGCCAGCAGCGGCAACAGCCTGCTGTCGGTGGTCGCGCAATTGTCTCTCAGCCTTGGTGTTGCCTGCGCCGGCGCCTTGCTCGGCGGTTTTACCGCAGAGATCGGCAACGATGGCGTGGACACGGTGCTGGGTGCGTTCCAGCTGACATTTGTGACGGTCGGAATCATGGCGATGCTGGCCGCGACGATCTTCTCCCAGCTCTCAAAGGAAGACGGACGGCGCGTCAAGCGTCCGGAAGAACACATAGAGCCTTAGGGCGAATGGCCACGGGACTGATACACTGCGCGACATTTTGTTTTGCAGGCCAGTCCCGTGACCACCATCGCCACCGCTTTTAATACTTTGCCGCTGTCCGCCGCCATGCTGGCTAACCTCGACTCTTTGGGTTATGCCGAGATGACGCCGATCCAGGCGCAGAGCTTGCCGGTGATCCTCAAGGGGATGGACCTGATCGCCCAGGCCAAGACCGGCAGCGGCAAGACCGCCGCCTTCGGTGTCGGCCTGCTGAACCCGATCAATCCGCGCTTCTTCGGTTGCCAGGCGCTGGTCATCTGCCCGACTCGCGAGTTGGCCGACCAGGTCGCCAAGGAAATCCGTCGCCTGGCCCGCGCCGAAGACAACATCAAGGTCCTGACCCTGTGCGGCGGCGTGGCTTTCGGTCCGCAGATCGGCTCGCTGGAGCACGGCGCGCACATCATCGTCGGCACCCCGGGTCGTATTCAGCAGCACCTGCGCAAGGGTTCGCTGATTCTCCATGGCCTGAACACGCTGATCCTCGATGAAGCCGACCGCATGCTAGACATGGGTTTCTACGATTCCATCGAAGAAATCATTGCCCAGAGCCCTGAACGCCGCCAGACCCTGCTGTTCTCCGCCACCTACCCGACGGGCATCAAGCAGTTGGCGGCGAAATTCATGCGTAACCCGCAGATCGTGAAAGCCGAAGCGTTCCACGACGATACGCAGATTGAGCAGCGCTTCTACGAAATATCGCCGGAAGAGCGCATGGACGCGGTGGTCAAAGTCCTCGCGCATCACCGTCCGGCGTCCTGCGTCGCCTTCTGCTTCACCAAGCAGCAGGTTCAGGAAACCGTCGACCACCTGACCTCCAAAGGCATTTCCGCCGTCGGCCTGCACGGCGATCTGGAACAGCGTGACCGTGACCAGGTGCTGGCCATGTTCGCCAACCGCAGTACTTCGGTTCTGGTCGCTACCGACGTTGCCGCTCGCGGCCTGGACATCGATGCGCTGGACATGGTGATCAACGTCGAACTGGCCCGTGATTCGGAAATCCACATTCACCGCGTCGGCCGTACCGGTCGTGCTGGCGAGAAAGGCATCGCGATCAGCCTCGTAGCGCCGTCCGAAGCGCACCGCGCCCAGGCCATCGAGCTACTGCAGAAGTCGCCGTTGAGCTGGGATCAGCTGGACAACCTCAAATCCCAGGGCGGCGCACCGCTGCTGCCGGTGATGAGCACGCTGGTCATCGGCGCGGGCCGTAAAGACAAAGTGCGTCCGGGTGACATTCTGGGTGCGTTGACGGGCGATGCCGGTATTCCGGGCGCTCAGGTCGGCAAGATCGCGATTTTCGACTTCCAGGCCTATGTGGCTGTTGAACGCGGGATCGCCAAGCAAGCCTTGCAGCGCCTGAACGACGGCAAGATCAAAGGCCGTTCGTTGCGCGTTCGTATCTTGTAAGAGATCGTCTGCCCGACAGAGATCAAACTGTGGGAGCGAGCTTGCTCGCGATGAGGCCAGTACATTCAACATTGATGTTGTCTGACAGTCCGCCATCGCGAGCAAGCTCGCTCCCACATTGGTTTCCCGGTGAATTTAATATTTGTATGAGGACACCGTTTTGCGCTCTACCGAAGTCGTGATCATTGGCGCTGGCGCCGCAGGGTTGATGTGTGCGCTGACTGCCGCCGGGCGCGGGCGCAAGGTGATGTTGCTCGACCATGCGAACAAGGCCGGCAAGAAAATCCTGATGTCGGGCGGTGGCCGCTGCAATTTCACCAACATGTACACCGAACCGGGCAATTTCCTCTCGCAGAACGAACACTTCTGCAAATCCGCCCTGGCGCGCTACACCCAGTGGGACTTCATCGGCATGGTCGCCAAGCACGGCGTGCCGTACCACGAGAAGAAACTCGGCCAGCTGTTCTGCGATAACAAATCCAGCGACATCCTTGAGATGTTGCTCACTGAATGCGATCAGGTCGGCGTCAGCCTGCACCTGGACACCTCGATCCAGACCATCGAGAAGCTCGAAAGCGGTTACTTGCTGGACACCACGCTCGGTCAACTGACCTGTGAATCCCTGGTGATCGCCACGGGTGGTCTGTCGATTCCGACCCTGGGCGCTACCGGTTTCGGTTATCAAGTGGCCAAGCAGTTCGGTCACGACCTGCTACCGACCCGCGCCGGCCTGGTGCCGTTCACCATCACCGATCAGCTCAAGGAACTGTGCACCGAGCTGTCCGGCACCTCGGTGGATTGCCTGGTGAGCTGCAACGAGCAGAGTTTTCGCGAGAACATCCTGTTCACCCATCGCGGCCTCAGTGGTCCGGCAATTTTGCAGATTTCCTCGTTCTGGGAATCCGGCGACACGGTCGAGATCAACCTGATGCCGGACCACGACGTGCCAAGCTGGCTACAACAGCAGCAAGCCGAACGCCCGAACAGCGAGTTGAAAACCCTGCTCGGTGAAATCTTCACCAAGAAGATGGCCAACCTGCTGGCGGACAACTGGTTCGTCTCCAAACCGATGAAGCAGTACACCCACGCGGAAATCGCCGACATCGCCGAAAAACTGGCGAGCTGGAAAGTGGTTCCTGCCGGCACAGAAGGCTACCGCACTGCGGAAGTGACTTTGTGCGGCGTCGACACTCATGAAGTGTCATCCAAGACCATGGAATCGCTGAAAAGCCCTGGCCTGTATTTCATCGGCGAAGTGCTCGACGTGACCGGGCATCTGGGCGGTTTCAACTTCCAGTGGGCCTGGGCCTCCGGTTACGCTGCCGCGCAGTACGTCTGATACACCGCGTCATCGTTCTTCGCCAGCAAGCCGGCTCCTACAGGTTTTGCGTTCGCCACAAAATCCGGGCATGACGCAAACCCTGTAGGAACCGGCTTGCTGGCGAAGGCGTCCTGGCAGACGACACGGAACTTAAGGAACAGATTTTGCTGTCAGATGTGATCGGCGCCATTGCGTCGGCGTCATTACTGGCTCAATTTAGCGGCATTGCCTCGGAAGGCCTTCGCACTTCATGTCATCGACCTCATTTCGTCAGTCTCTGCGCCGTCTCTGGGCGCTGGATAAATTCAGCTACAGCGTGCGGGTGTTCATCGCCCTGACCGGCAGCATGGCCGTCTGTTGGTATCAGGATGAAATGGGGCTGCTGATCCCGTTGTTCCTGGGGATTATCGCCAGTGCCCTGGCCGAGACCGACGACAGTTGGCAGGGCCGTCTCAACGCGCTGGCTGTGACGCTGGTGTGTTTTCTGGTCGCCGCGTTATCGGTCGAGCTGCTGTTCCCTTATCCCATCTTTTTCATCATCGCCTTCGCCCTCGCCGCCTTCTGCCTGACCATGCTCGGCGCCCTCGGCGAACGCTATGGCGCGATTGCCTCGGCGACGTTGATTCTGTCGGTCTACACCATGATCGGCGTCGATCAGCGCGGCGGTGCGGTCACCGACTTCTGGCACGAACCGGTGCTGCTGGTGGCCGGCGCCGCCTGGTACGGCTTGCTCTCGGTGCTGTGGCAGGCGATGTTTTCCAATCAGCCGGTGCAGCAGAGCCTGGCGCGATTGTTCCGTGAACTGGGTTATTACCTGAAACTCAAAGCGTCGCTGTTCGAGCCGATCCGCCAGATGGACGTGGAAGCGCGTCGACTGGAACTGGCGCAGCAAAACGGTCGAGTTGTCGCGGCACTCAACGCCGCCAAGGAAATCATCCTGCACCGGGTCGGCAATGGACGGCCGGGCTCGAAAGTCAGCCGCTACCTCAAGCTGTACTTCCTCGCTCAGGACATCCACGAGCGCGCCAGCTCGTCGCACTACCCTTACAACGCGCTGGCCGAGGCGTTCTTCCACAGCGACGTGCTGTTTCGCTGCCAGCGCCTGCTGCGCCAGCAAGGCAAAGCCTGCCGGGCGCTGGCGGAATCGATCCAGATGCGCCAGCCGTTCATCTATGACGCCAGCTTCGCCGAAGCGCTGAGCGACCTGCACGCCTCCATCGAACACTTGCGCATCCAGAGCAACCCGGCCTGGCGCGGTCTGCTGCGCTCTTTGCGGGCATTGGCGGCCAACCTCGGCACCCTCGACCGTTTGCTCAGCGACGCCAGCAACCCCGACGCCCTGGCCGACGCCACCGACAGCAGCCTGCTCGACCGTTCGCCGCGCAACCTCAAGGATGTGTGGATCCGCTTGCGCACGCAGCTGACGCCGACCTCGCTGCTGTTCCGTCATGCACTGCGCCTGCCCCTGGCCTTGAGCATCGGCTATGGCATGGTGCACTTGATTCACCCGTCGCAGGGTTACTGGATCATCCTCACCACGCTGTTTGTCTGCCAGCCGAACTACGGCGCTACCCGGCGCAAACTCGGACAGCGGATCATCGGCACCGCGATTGGCCTGACGGTGGCCTGGGCGTTGTTCGACCTGTTCCCGAATCCGCTGATCCAGTCGTGCTTCGCGATCGCCGCCGGGGTGGTGTTCTTTATCAACCGCACCACCCGCTACACGTTGGCCACGGCCGCGATCACCTTGATGGTGCTGTTCTGCTTCAATCAGGTCGGTGATGGTTACGGGCTGTTCCTGCCGCGATTGTTCGATACCTTGCTCGGCAGCTTGATCGCCGGGCTGGCGGTGTTCCTGTTCCTGCCGGACTGGCAGGGCCGACGACTGAACAAAGTGCTGGCCAATACACTGACCTGCAACAGCATTTACCTGCGCCAGATCATGCAGCAGTACGCCGCCGGCAAGAGCGACGACCTGGCGTATCGCCTGGCCCGTCGCAATGCGCACAACGCTGACGCGGCATTGTCGACGACGCTGGCCAACATGCTCATGGAGCCGGGGCATTTCCGTAAGGAAGCGGATGTCGGGTTTCGCTTCCTGGTGCTGTCGCACACCTTGCTCAGCTACTTGTCGGGCTTGGGTGCGCACCGTGAAACCCAGTTACCGCCGGATGTTCGCGAGCATTTGATCGACGGCGCGGGCGTGAGCCTGGCGGCCAGCATCGACGAGATCGCCCAAGGGTTGGCGAGCAAACAGCCGATTGCAATTCAGAGCGATGCCGAAGAGGCGCTGGCCAATGAGCTGGAGCAGATGCCGGATGAGATCGATGAAGGGCAGCGGTTGGTACAGACGCAGTTGGCGTTGATCTGCCGGCAGTTGGGGCCGTTGCGGACGTTGGCGGCGCATCTCATCAAGGACACCAGCGAAGCTTGAGGTTTGTCGTGACTGGACGGGCCCTATCACACATCTTCGGCTCTACATCCCATGCTGCTTCATCAACCGCTCATAACTGCCATCAGCCTTCATCTCGGCAATCTCGCGATCGAAACCGGCGACGATCTGTTCATGCTGCGGATTTTTCAGGCTGACCAATATGTGCAAGCTGTTCTCGCTCAACGCCTTGGGCAAGAACTCCACGGCATTGCGCACTTTGGATGATTCCCGAGCCAGGTAATAACGGGCGACGTATTCGTCTTCCAGCGTCAACTTGACCCGGTCCGCCGCGACCATGCGCACGGCCATGGCGAAGTTATGCACCGGGACTTTCTGCAACGACACATCGTCGTCGAATTCTGATGAATAGGCATAACCGCGCACCACTGCAATCGGGTAAGTGTGCAATTGCTGCAAGTTGTTGTATTCGATGGGCGCGTCTTTGCGCTTGAGAAAGCGCACACGGTTGAGCAGATACTCGCCCGAGAACTGGCCCAGCTTGGTGCGATCATCGGTGTACCAGGCATTGACCAGCACGTCGTAACGGCCCTCGCCGACGCCGAGCAACGCTCGCGCCCAGGGCACCTGCTCGAAATCACTGGCGTAACCGGCCCGTGCCAGCGCAGTGCTGACGATGTCGGTGGCCAAGCCACCGTTGACCAGCGTGGCGTCTGTAAACGGCGGCCAGGCGTCGGCGACCAGACGCAGCTTTTCTGCTGCCGCGCTCTGTGTCAGCAACAGCAGCACGATCAAAGCAAACGCTCGATGCAATCGCGGCATGCCAGAAAATCCTTAGCGGGCGGGCTGCCCGGCGTGTTTTTCAGCCAAAACTCCAAGACACATGTATCAGCACCCAGGTACTCAACATTAGCTCATTGGAGCCACTGCACTGCGCTCAATCGCAGATTACACAAAGAAGACAGCGCCGCGCGAAATGAATGATGGCATTTTGGCCTTTGTCACAGATTTCTCCGCCATAAAGACATCTATCGCCAGGACGCCTAGTATCCGAAGGACGTTGCTCAAGGAAAGTGAAGATGACAATCGATTGGGTCTGCAAACACCACAGCGATCTGGGGAAAGAGCAGCTGTACGCCATTCTCCAGTTACGCGCGGAAGTGTTCGTCGTTGAACAGAAATGCGTCTATCAGGATGTCGATGGCCAGGATCTGGAAGGTGACACCTGCCATTTGATGGCGTGGGACGAGGATCGGCTGGTGGCCTATCTGCGCTTGCTCGACCCGGAAACACAGGGCGGCGACGTGGTGATCGGGCGGGTGATTATTGCGCCTGGCGCCCGTGGCACCGGGCTGGGCCACGAGTTGATGGCCCAGGCGTTGAAGCAGGCCGGGAAACGCTGGCCTGAGGTGCCGATCTATCTCTCGGCCCAGGCGCACTTGCAGGGGTATTACGGACGGTACGGGTTTGTGGTGTCGGGTGAGGAGTTTCTGGAGGATGACATTCCGCATATCGGGATGCGTCGTCCTTAAGGGCTTCTTCGCGGGCAAGTCGAATCGTCGCACCGCCGCTCCCACAGGAATTTCACCGTACCTGTGGGAGCGGCGGTGCGACGATTCGACTTGCCCGCGATAGCGTCAGCGGCAACACTGAAAATCTCAGGGATACTCGAGCACCGCTTTAATCTGCCGCAAATTGCGCTCGATCCACCCCCGATCAATCGCCCCCCACTCGCGAATCCGATAGCGCCCCGCATGATTGCGCGCGCCCTCTTCCTGTTCGAACTCGCAAATGATGTCCAGGTCCGCCAACGCGGCAATCGTGTCCTGCGCCGTGCGCCGGGGCATGCCGGTCACTTCGGTCAGCGCCGGGACGCTGCTGGCCAACCCGCTGTCGATCAGGTACGCCACGTACAACCGGCGATAGAAGCTGCTCTTGGTCTTGCTTACATCCATTCAAACACTCCCTTTACTGCATATCCCGCCACGTCAGGTACACCCGCAGGTCAAATTCCACCTGGTGATACCCCGGCAACATGTGTTCGCAGAGCTTGTAGAACGCCTTGTTGTGATCCGACTCTTTAAAGTGCGCCAGCTCATGCACCACGATCATTTTCAGAAACTCGGAGGGCGCTTCCTTGAACAACGAGGCCACCCGGATTTCCTTCTTGGACTTGAGCTTGCCGCCCTGCACCCGCGAGATTGTCGTGTGCAGGCCAAGGGCGCGATGGGTCAGGTCGAGGCGGTTGTCGAACAGCACCTTGTCGATGGCCGGCGCGTTGCGCAGGTATTCCTGCTTGAGGTCCAGCGCAAAGGTGTACAGCGCCTTGTCGCTCTGCACCGCGTGTTTTTCCGGGTAGCGCTGGCTCAGGTAGTCGCCCAGCCGACCTTCGGCGATCAGCTGGCGCACCTGGTCCTGCAACGCAGCGGGATAGGCCTGGAGGTATTTCAACGCGGTCATCAGGGTCGGCAACACGAATCACGAAAAGGTCGCCAGTGTAGCGAATTCAGCGGGTCAGCGCGCTCCAGTCAAACGGCGCCACAAAGTCGCCGGCATCCTCGGCCATCATCGGTCGCCCCACCAGAAAACCTTGCACGTACTGGCAGCCGTTGGCTTGCAGCCATTCATATTGCGCAACGGTTTCCACCCCTTCGGCAATCACCAGCATCCCGTATTGCTTGCACAGGTCGATCACATTGCGCACCAGTGCCGCATCTCGTTCGGACGCCGGCAATCGGGCGATCAAATGCCGATCAAACTTAAGCGTGTCCAGCTCCAGGTCGCGCAGATGCGCCAGCGAGCAAGGTCCGGAGCCGAAGTCATCCAGCGCCACCCGCACCCCGAGATTGCGCAGCAAGCGCAGGGTCTTGCGGGTTTCTTCGGGGTTTTGCATCAACGCTTCTTCCGTCACTTCGACTTCCAGATAACGCGGCTGCAAGCCATGACGCTCAAGCACCTGGCGCAACTCAGTGACCAGGTTGGGCATGCCGAACTGGGTGCTGCTCAAACTGACGCCCAGCACCAGATCTTCGGCAAACAAGGTTTCCCAGGCTTTGCGCTGCTCGGCCCCGCGATGGTAAATCCAGCTGCCCAGACGACTGATCAGCCGCGCCTCTTCCAGCAATGGCAAAAACAGCCCCGGCGGCACGTCGCCGACGCTCGGGTGCTGCCAGCGCAGCAGCGCTTCGAAACCACGAATCTGCCCGCTGTCTATCGCCACCTGCGGCTGATACACGAGGTTGAAATCACGGTTCTCAATGGCGGCGCGAACGCTTTCTTCGAGCATCAGCCGCGAGCGCGCCCGGCCATTCATGTCGTGGTCGTAGAAACGGTATTGCTGACGGCCGGCTCGTTTGGCTTCGTACATGGCAATGTCCGACGCACGCAGCAAGCCGTCGAGGTTCGAACCGCAATCCGGGTACGTGGCGATGCCGATGCTGGCGCCCAAGGCGATATCCAGACCATCAATCTGCTGACAGATCGACACCCGTTCAATGAGCTTCTCGGCGATCTTCGCCGCTTGCTCCGGGAACTCCAGATCCAGCAGCGCCGTGAACTCATCGCCACCCATGCGCGCCAGAATGTCGAAGGGGCGCAGACAGGCTTTCAATTGCTCGGACACCCAACGCAGCACCCGGTCGCCGGCATCGTGGCCGAGGGAATCGTTGACGCGCTTGAAGCCGTCGAGGTCCAGGTACAGCAGCACCCAGGCGCTGTCGGACCGTTCACCGCGCAACAGCAGATTCTCCACCGTCTGGTAAAAGCCGCGACGATTGAGCAGCCCGGTCAGCGGATCCGTCACCGCTTGGAATTCCAGTTGCTGATGCAGATGGCGCACCACCGACATATCCAGCACCGTCACCACCATCGCATGTTGTTCGCTGGGCAATGGCGCACAAGACAGCGCCACCGGCACTTGCTGGCCGGGCGCCGTTCGCAGCAGCGCGTCGTGCAGGCGCAGGGTTTCGCCGCGCTTGTAGCCGGTGTAAAAGTCAGAGTCTGCCCAGACCGGGATGTGCGGCTTTTGCAGGAAATCCAGAAATTCCCGGCCTTGCAGGTCTTGCACTGTGGCATTGAGCAACCGCGACATCGCCGGGTTGGCAAAGCGGATCAGACCGTCCTCACCCACCACCAGGATGCCTTCGGCGGCGTTGTCCAGCACCGAGGCATTAAACGCACGCGCGACCTCCAGATCGCGGCTCAGGCGCTGCAACGCACGGCGATTGCGCTGATGCTCGAGCAACGCCTGAACTTTTGGCTTGAGAATCTGCGGGTCGAACGGCTTGAACAGGTAATCCACCGCACCACTGGCATAGCCCTTGATCACGGCGTCCTGGGATTGTTCGTTGGCGGTCAGGAAAATAATCGGTGTGAGGCGGGTTCGCTGACTGCCGCGCATCAGGCGCGCCACTTCAAAACCATCCATGCCGGGCATCTGCACATCCAGCAGCACCAGGTCGACATCGTGCTCGAGTAAAAGACTGAGGGCTTCAAAACCGGAATTCGCGGTAATGACCTGCCAATCCTGGCGCTGGAGCAACGCGCGCATGCTGATCAGGTTTTCAGGGTAATCATCGACGATTAAAAGGATCGAGCTGCCTTCAGCTGGCGTGTGTTGCGCGCATTCCATGCTGCTTCTCTTATTCGGGGCGTCAGGCCGGTTTCTCGTGAAAACCGGACAAATACTGAGCCTTCACTCTAGACCGGGATCCGCAAAAGCAGAAGCTGTCAGTGCGCCATCATTTAACCATCACGTACATTTGCCGACTAACGGTCGCTTCTACAGCCCCCTGAAACCGGGAAAGATGGCCTTTTAACAGGATTTTGACGCCATCCATCTGTCATTTACGCATTAACAAATTGAACTTCTGCGCTTATAAGGATTGCCCCCAAGGCGCGTGCCAGAGCTTCTGGCACGGGCGTGCAGCAAAAAAATCGTGGAAGCTTTTGACTATGATCGATCTCGCAACCTGGAACCTGAGTGTTCCCGTTGGCAATCCGCCGTACACCGTTGACACCCCCAAACTGGTGAAAGGCTTCAAGGATCAATACTTCCATTCCGACACCGGCACATTGTTTTTCTGGTCCCCGGTCACCGGTTCCAAAACTGAAAACGCAAAATACCCACGCACCGAACTGCGCGAAACCTACAGCAACGGCACCCTGAAAAACTGGCTCTACCCGGACGCCGACAACTCACTGCGTGCCACCCTCGCGGTCAACCAGGTACCGAGCTCAGGCAAAATCGTCATCGGCCAGATCCACGCCTATGAAAGCCAGAAACCCTTGGTGAAGCTCGAGTATCAGTACAAGACCAGCACGCAGTCCGGAAACATCGTCGCCAAGGTGCGAATGCGCCCGGATGACGGTGAAGGGCGGGTCATCACCATCGCCACCGGGGTGAAACTTGACCGGGAGTTTTCCTACCTCATCCACCTGAGCCCGGGCGGCGCGCTGGGCATCAGTGCGGCGGGTTACCAGTGGGACACCGACATCAGCAAGACCTGGCGCGACAAGCCGCTGTACTTCAAGGCCGGGGTCTATGTGCAAGATCACACCGGGTACACCAGCGAAGGCGGGAAAGTGACGTTCAGCAAGCTGGATATTGATCACGACAAGTAAAAACACCTCTGCCTCTGTAGCCGCTGTCGAGCAACGCGAGGCTGCGTCCGAGGACGAAGTCCTCGCAATCTCTTGACGACTGCTGCGCAGCCGGACGCAGCCTCGACAGCTGCTACAGCTGCTACAGCGTCCGAAAAAAGTGTAGGACGCCTCCGACTGTGGCGAGGGAGCTTGCTCCCGCTGGGCTACGAAGCAGCCCCAAATCCTGCCACCTGATTCCCCCAGACACACCACCCCCCCGATTTACGGCGCCTGCGTCGCCGAACAGGAGCGAGTGCCCTTGCCACAATGACCGCATACACGTCCTACAGCCCGGTTGCGACTGCCAAAATTGCTGCCTAAAGTTGGCCTGTCGCTGACCATTGTTGGCGATAGGGTTTCGCAGCCCTGACGATACGTGTAGTAACCTAGCGCCTCGAAAGAAGGGGCGCGTAAACGCTCGCCCTCTTTTTTATGGTGGCTGTGTGTGGGAGACCTTCGGGTCTGCCGGGTTCCTCGTATCCCTGGTCTGCGAACCCGCACATAGCTACCACCTAATTCGTTTCGCAGCGAACGGCAGTAGCTCTTCTTTTAGATTCGAGGAGCTTTACTTATGACAATGAACAACCCGCCCCGCCGCTTCACCCCCATGTCCCAACTCACCACCGATTACCCCGTCCTGCTCATCGACAGCGACGCCCCGCTACGCGAGCTCCACAACTGCGTCAGCGAACGCCTCAATGCCGTTCTCAAATACCTGAACCTCATGGCCTGTACCAGCCTGCCGGACTATGCCGAGAACGACATCAACACCGTCACCAACGTTGCCCGAATCATGGTTCAGGACATTGCCGATGTATTTGGGGTGATTGAACAGCGCGGGTTTGATACACCTAAAGCTAAGTAGCCGATATTCAGGTAATAAAAACCCGCATTTATGCGGGTTTTTATGGAACGAAGGTGGAACAAGGGCCGTAGATATATTTATATCAGATTGAGACCGGTTAATGGGCACTCCCTTTTATTTCCTTTTTTTCACAATCGAACCACTAACTGCAGTGTCGAATCTGGCTGAATATTGTAATCCGCCAATGTACGCCCGTCTTCAAGTTGCTTACCGGAAAAAATCAAACGCTGCAGGTCCGGTGGAATGCCTTCTTTATCTTGATAACGGGCTTTTACATTTTCGATAGTGTCCGACGGCTGAACCTCCAACGTTACCGTCTTGACTACATTTGTTACGGAGCCTTGGACTTGCTGAACTACAACTTTCATACACCCTCTCTTAAAAACAAGTAGAAAATAAAGCGAACACATCAAATTGGAACAACTCTATTAATCCGCCTCATTCCTTTTTATCGAATTAGGAAGCCAAACGATAGCCAGCAGCCCGCGTTACATCACCTGTAATAAATGCCAGTTTTTCATACAATTTCGAAATAACATATATCGCCAGACACACCATTGCACTGACCAAGAAAACGCATCTACTTTTAGACCATACCGCCCAAATAAACCCACTCCACTTTCACTGTTTTAATCGTGCCTATAGCAAAAAGACATTAAAAACTGTCAACTCTTACAGGTGACCCCACCTACTCATCAAGCTAATCTGGCCTACGCAATACATGAAAATAGAATCGGACACACAAACAACTCAGTTACCCCCATAACTTCTGAAGGTATCTGCCATGCGCACGCATACAAAAAACATCGTTTTCTTTATTAGTATGTTTGCCTCCATAACCGGTGCAGGCAACACCTTAGCCGGGCAGTGCGACGATGATTGGTATCAGAGTTCGGCAAGCAAATACTGCTCCTTGAAGACGCAACCAATACCGACCGCACCTCCTAGCGACCGTTACAGTGATTTTAACTGCGACATTCATGTCTCCTGCCTCTCTGGCGGAACACATCCAGAACAAGAAAACAGTTGGAACACCAGGGAAGTAAATAACAGAATTGAAACAACCAGATCGTTCCCTTTCAACTTTGTAAAATCAATCGTCAACTGCAATGGAGATTTGAGAACCGGCGCCTGTCCTTAATACGCAATACAACCAGGAGAAAAATCGAAAAATAAAGCCACTTGTTTCAAAATCGCAACAAAGCGCCTTTCAACACTATCTGGAGAATAAAAATATGGCCGGACCCAACGGAGAGTTTTGCGACAATGCTAAAGGTGTCTGTATAGAAATCACATACGCCAATGAAAGCACTGGAAAAATGAAGGGAATACTAAAGGAAAACGGGTATCACTACACAGTGAATGGTTGGTACCAGCACGTCAAACCTAGCCTTACCATTATAAATTTCACAACGGAGAACTCAGGGGTAGAGGACACGTGGACCATGAATGCAGGTAGGCCATGCACTGAAATTTGGGGCATAAGATCATATAAAGTCGAAGACGACTCTTTAGCATCCAAGGAATACACGCTCAAAAAAAAATAAGCGTTGTTAGCGAAGGAAAATCTTTTGCCATTCTTTATTCTGCCAATAAAAAACCCGCATCGCTGCGGGTTTTTTATAACCGAGAACTTAGTTAACCTTAGCGTTCAACTCACCCTTCAAATACCGCTGATACATCGCTTCCAACGAGATCGGCTTGATCTTCGAAGCATTACCGGCAGTACCGAAAGCCTCATAACGTGCGATACACACATCACGCATGGCAGTAACAGTCGCGCCGAAGAATTTGCGTGGGTCGAATTCGCTCGGATTGGTCGCCATCAACCGACGCATCGCACCGGTCGAAGCCAGACGCAAGTCAGTATCAATGTTGACCTTACGCACGCCGTGCTTGATGCCTTCAACGATCTCTTCAACCGGCACGCCGTAGGTTTCTTTGATGTCGCCGCCGTACTGGTTGATGATCGCCAGCCAGTCTTGTGGAACCGAAGACGAACCGTGCATCACCAGGTGGGTGTTCGGGATGCGTTTGTGGATTTCTTTGATGCGGTCGATGGCCAGCACGTCGCCGGTAGGTGGCTTGGTGAATTTGTACGCGCCGTGGCTGGTGCCGATAGCGATGGCCAGGGCGTCGACCTGGGTGCGTTTGACGAAGTCAGCGGCTTCTTCCGGGTCGGTCAGCATTTGGCTGTGATCCAGAACGCCTTCGGCGCCGATGCCGTCTTCTTCACCGGCCATACCGGTTTCCAGAGAACCCAGGCAGCCCAGCTCGCCTTCTACCGATACGCCGCAGGCGTGAGCCAGGGCCACGGTTTGTTGGGTAACGCGCACGTTATAGTCGTAGTCGGTCGGGGTCTTGCCGTCTTCGCCCAGGGAACCGTCCATCATCACCGAGCTGAAACCCAGTTGAATGGAGCGCTGGCAGACGTCAGGGCTGGTGCCGTGGTCCTGGTGCATGCACACCGGGATGTGCGGAAATTCTTCGATTGCCGCCAGGATCAGGTGACGCAGGAATGGGGCGCCGGCGTATTTGCGAGCACCGGCCGAGGCCTGGACGATCACCGGGGAGTCAGTCTTGTCAGCGGCTTCCATGATGGCGCGCATCTGCTCAAGGTTGTTGACGTTGAAGGCTGGAACGCCGTAGCCGAACTCGGCTGCGTGGTCCAGCATCTGGCGCATGCTGATAAGTGCCATTGTGTGTGTCTCTCCCGGTTGAGGGTCGTTAATCGTGCCAGCCTGCCGGAGCGGCGGCGGCTATTCAAGTTATTGCAGATCGGGGGTTGGCCCGGGCTGCGAATTCGGTGGTGCAAAATCTTCAATACTGCACAGAACCCTGTGGGAGCGGGCTTGCTCGCGAATGCGGATGCACATACAACATTAATGCAAGCTGACCCACCGCTTTCGCGAGCAAGCCCGCTCCCACATTAGGTCCGTGGTGTTTCAATTACTGCGCTTTACAACCGCGGCCAATCAAATCATTGGTGGCGACCCAGTACACCAGGCCTTCCTCACCTTTTACGTGAAACGCCAACATGTCGTTGCTGTACAGCGAACCTTCGGCGCCCGGTTCAAGCTTCAAGCGGTAGACCTGATCGGCCCCGCCGAGGCGCACGTCGACTTGCTTGCGGCTGTCGTCGGTGTAGCGCCAGAGCACTTTGGCCTGGCTGTCGCAGGTCCAGGTGGTCCAGTTGTCCGTCGATTCGGCAGGCTTGAACAGGTTGAAATTCGAGCAACCGGCCAGCAATGCCAACGCCGTAACGGCGATAAAACCTTTCATCCATGTTCCTCGACTGACGGCGCACGCCGCCAGCCCTGAGTAAAGAGTCTGACCCGTCAAGGGCAACCATGTTCCTTGGCCGGGGTCTGGGTCTCGTATTTCTCCAGGCCATCAGGCCCGGACCGCTTGTTGATCACCGGGTTGGTTTCCGCTTGCCAGTCGGCCTGGTAGCAGCCTTTTTCCACCGACTGCGGCGCAGGTTCCGGCTTGGCTTTCGGGTTACTCCCGCAAGCCACCAGCATACCCGCGGCGATCAACAGCGCTAATGGCTTGACCATGAGAACACTCCTTTGCGTGGCCAAATGAATGACCTCAGCCTTTGGCCCGGCTTTCCAGGACTTCAACGGCAGGCAAAACCTTGCCTTCCACGAACTCGAGGAACGCGCCGCCACCGGTAGAAATGTAGGAGATCTGATCGGCAACGCCATATTTATCGATGGCAGCCAGGGTGTCGCCGCCGCCAGCGATCGAGAACGCCGAGCTTTCCGCGATGGCCTGGGCCAGCACTTTGGTGCCGTTACCGAACTGGTCGAATTCGAACACGCCCACCGGGCCGTTCCACAGGATGGTCTTCGACGACTTCAGCAGCTCGGCGAAATTCGCCGCGGTCTGCGGGCCGATGTCCAGGATCATGTCGTCGGCAGCCACGTCAGCAATCAGCTTGACGGTAGCGGTCGCGCTTTCAGCGAATTCCTTGGCAACCACCACGTCGACCGGCAGCGGCACGCTGACCTTGGCGGCGATGGCGCGAGCGGTGTCGAGCAGGTCTGGTTCGTACAGGGACTTGCCGACCGGATGACCGGCAGCGGCCAGGAAGGTGTTGGCAATACCGCCGCCGACGATCAGCTGGTTGCAGATCTGGCTCAGGCTGTTCAGCACGTCGAGTTTGGTCGAGACCTTGGAACCGGCAACGATGGCAGCCATCGGCTGGGCCGGGGCGCCAAGGGCTTTGCCCAGTGCGTCCAGCTCAGCAGCCAGCAGCGGGCCAGCGGCGGCGACTTTGGCGAACTTGGCCACGCCATGGGTCGAACCCTCGGCGCGGTGAGCGGTGCCGAAGGCGTCCATCACGAACACGTCGCACAGGGCGGCGTATTGCTGGGCCAGTTCGTCAGCGTTCTTTTTCTCGCCCTTGTTGAAGCGCACGTTTTCGAACAGCACGATGTCGCCGGCCTTGACGTCGACGCCGCCCAGGTAGTCAGCGACCAGCGGCACTTCACGGCCCAGGGCCTTGCTCAGGTAGTCAGCGACGGGCTTGAGGCTGTTCTCGGCCGAGAACTCGCCTTCGGTCGGACGGCCAAGGTGCGAGCAAACCATTACGGCCGCGCCTTTTTCGAGGGCCAGCTTGATGGTCGGCAGCGAAGCCAGGATTCGCGCATCGCTGGTGACTACACCGTCCTTGACTGGGACGTTGAGGTCTTCGCGGATCAGTACACGCTTACCTTGCAGATCGAGGTCGGTCATCTTCAACACGGTCATGGGTCGCATTTCCTGAGTTACGGTTTCTGAGAAACAGAGAGTGGAGAAGCTGTTTGCAGATAGTGTTCTGCAACGTCCAGCATTCGGTTGGCAAACCCCCATTCGTTATCGAACCAGGCCAGGATGTTCACCAGCCGTGGGCCGGAAACTCGGGTCTGACTGGCATCGACGATGGCCGAATGTGGGTCATGATTGAAATCACAGCTTGCATGGGGAAGCTCGGTGTAGGCCAGAAGCCCCTTGAGCGGGCCGCTGGTGGCGGCCTCGCGCAGAATCCGATTGACTTCGGTGGCATCGGTGTCGCTCACGGTCTGCATCGTAATGTCGAGGCAAGACACGTTAACCGTCGGCACCCGCACGGCTTTGGCCTGAATTCGCCCGGCAAGTTCCGGCAGCAGGCGTTCGATGCCACGAGCCAGACCAGTGGACACCGGAATCACCGACTGGAACGCCGAACGCGTGCGGCGCAGGTCTTCGTGATGATAGGCGTCGATGACCGGCTGATCGTTCATCGCCGAGTGAATGGTGGTGATCGACACGTATTCCAGACCAATGGCCTGATCCAGCAGGCGCAACAGCGGCACGCCGCAGTTGGTGGTGCAGGACGCGTTTGAAACCAGCAGCTCGTCGCCGGTCAGGCAATCCTGGTTCACGCCGTAGACGATGGTGGCGTCGACATCCGCCTCGCTGGCCATCGGCTGGGAAAACAGCACACGCGGCGCGCCGGCATCAAGGAAGCGCTGGCCATCGGCACGGGTGTGGTAAGCGCCGGAGCACTCCAGCACCAGATCGACGCCCAGGGACGCCCAATCGATCCCTTCGGGGGTGGCACTGCGCAGGACTTTCACGCAGTCACCATTAATATGCAGACAATCGCCCTCTACTCGCACTTCGCCGGGAAATCGCCCGTGAGTGGAGTCGAAGCGTGTTAGGTATTCGATGCTGGCCATGTCAGCCAGATCGTTGATCGCGACAATTTCAAACCCGGCCGTCGAGCCTCGCTCAAACAACGCACGCAAGACGCAACGACCAATCCGGCCGTAGCCGTTGAGTGCAACTTTGTAAGGACGCGGTTGAGGCATGGGGTTCTCGATTACCGTGGTGAATCCTTTGATTCAGTATTGCCTGAACCGACGCTATCGCGAGCAGGCTCGCTCCCACAAGGACTGCATCAATCCTGTGGGAGCGAGCCTGCTCGCGATGGCGTCAGCTCAGACGACACATTTTCTGGATCAGTCTTCCAGCAGCTCTTCAGCCTGACCCAGGATGTTTTCCAGGGTAAAGCCGAACTCTTCGAACAAGGCCGGCGCAGGCGCCGACTCGCCGTACGTGGTCATGCCGATCACGCGGCCTTCCAGGCCCACGTACTTGTACCAGTAGTCCGCGTGCGCGGCTTCGATGGCGATACGGGCGCTAACCTGCAACGGCAGAACCGCTTGCTTGTAGCCAGCATCCTGGGCATCGAACACGCTGGTGCATGGCATCGAAACAACACGCACCTTGCGACCTTGCTCGGTCAGCTTGTCGTAAGCCTGAACCGCCAGGCCCACTTCCGAACCGGTAGAGATCAGGATCAGCTCAGGCTCGCCTTCGCAATCCTTCAACACGTAACCGCCACGGGCGATGTCAGCGATCTGCAGCGCGCTGCGATCCTGGTGCTGCAGGTTCTGACGCGAGAAGATCAGCGCCGAAGGGCCGTCCTTGCGCTCGATGGCTGCTTTCCAGCAAACGGCCGATTCAACGGCATCGGCTGGACGCCAGGTGTCGAGGTTCGGCGTGCTGCGCAGGCTGGTCAGTTGCTCGATCGGCTGGTGAGTCGGACCGTCTTCGCCCAGACCGATGGAGTCGTGGGTGTAGACGAACACCACGCGCTTCTTCATCAGCGAAGCCATGCGCACGGCGTTGCGAGCGTATTCCATGAACATCAGGAAGGTGGCGCCGTAAGGCACCAGACCGCCGTGCAAGGCCACGCCGTTCATGATCGCGCTCATGCCGAATTCGCGAACGCCGTAGTACATGTAGTTGCCGCTGGCGTCTTCAGCCGAAACACCTTTGCAACCTTTCCACAGGGTCAGGTTGGAACCGGCCAGGTCAGCGGAGCCGCCCAGCAGTTCAGGCAACAGCGGGCCATAGGCATTCAGTGCGTTCTGGCTGGCTTTACGGCTGGCGATGGTTTCGCCCTTGGCCGCGACTTCAGCGATGTAAGCCGAGGCTTTTTCCGCGAAGTCTTCCGGCAGATCGCCGCCCAGGCGACGGACCAGTTCGTTGGCCAGCTCAGGGAAAGCTGCGGAGTAGGCAGCGAAACGCTGATCCCACTCGGCTTCGGCCGCGCGGCCGGCTTCCTTGGCGTCCCACTCGGCGTAGATGTCAGCCGGGATTTCGAACGGACCGTGGTTCCATTTCAGAGCAGCACGGGTCAAGGCGATTTCCGCGTCACCCAATGGGGCGCCGTGGCAGTCTTCTTTGCCTTGCTTGTTCGGCGAACCGAAACCGATGGTGGTCTTGCAGCAGATCAGGGTTGGCTGATCGCTTTTGCGCGCGGTTTCGATCGCGGTCTTGATCTCTTCCGGGTCGTGACCGTCGACGTTGCGGATCACCTGCCAGTTATAGGCTTCGAAACGCTTCGGCGTGTCATCGGTGAACCAGCCTTCGACTTCGCCGTCGATGGAGATGCCGTTGTCGTCATAGAAAGCGATCAGCTTGCCCAGGCCCAACGTACCGGCCAGGGAGCCGACTTCGTGGGAAATGCCTTCCATCATGCAGCCATCACCCAGGAACACGTAGGTGTGGTGATCGACAACATTGTGGCCAGGACGGTTGAACTGCGCGGCCAGGACTTTTTCAGCCAGGGCGAAACCGACGGCGTTGGCCAGGCCTTGGCCCAGCGGACCGGTGGTGGTTTCAACGCCCGGGGTGTAGCCGAATTCCGGGTGACCCGGAGTGCGGCTGTGCAATTGGCGGAAATTTTTCAGGTCATCGATCGACAGGTCGTAGCCGGTCAGGTGCAGCAACGAGTAGATCAGCATCGAGCCGTGACCGTTGGACAGCACGAAGCGGTCACGGTCGGCGAACGATGGATTGCTCGGGTTGTGCTTCAGGTAGTCACGCCAAAGTACTTCGGCGATATCCGCCATACCCATCGGGGCACCGGGATGGCCGCTGTTGGCTTTTTGCACGGCATCCATGCTGAGGGCACGAATGGCGTTGGCACGCTCACGACGGCTGGGCATCGCTGTTCTCCTGCGGGTTCTGAATCGAGAGTGAATAAAACGAATCGGAAAAAAGGCGAGCATTTTCCCTCACCGGGCCGCCTCGGGGCAATGACAGATAGTCATCTGGAGGCGTTTTTCCAATTGTTAACAGCGGTTTCGACTGATGAAACCTTTCTGCAGTTCGTTTGTTGACTGAACCTAACGTCTGGAAGTGCCATCTATCGACCAATATCAAAACTTTTTGATATTGCCCTTGCGGTGATTTCTGAGCGTCACTAGACTGCTGGCCTTATGAATTTACGTGTGCCTTCCATTCGACATGACGATTGCGATGAGCTGGCGGCCCTGTGCAAGGCCGGCGGCGATCCTCTGCGGCTGAATGTATTGCGCGCGCTGGCCAACGATTCGTTTGGCGTACTGGAACTGGCGCAGATCTTCGGGATTGGTCAGTCCGGCATGAGTCACCACCTCAAGGTCCTGGCCCAGGCCGACCTGGTGGCGACCCGCCGTGAAGGTAACGCGATTTTCTACCGTCGCGCCCTGCCTCACACCGACCTGCTGGGCGGCAAGCTGCACGCCGCCTTGCTCGAAGAAGTGGACAACCTGACGTTGCCGGCCGATGTGCAGGCGCGGATCGCTCAGGTCCATGGGCAACGCGCGGCGGCCAGCCAGGACTTTTTCTCACGGGTGGCGGAGAAATTCCGCGCCCAACAAGACTTGATCGCCGGCCTGCCGCAGTACCGCGAAAGCGTGGTGGCGCTGCTCGACAAGCTGAGTTTCAGAGACGGCGCGACGGCCATTGAAGTCGGCCCCGGCGACGGTGAATTCCTGCCGGAACTGGCGCGCCGCTTCACCGAGGTCACGGCGCTGGACAACAGCCCGGCGATGCTCGAACTGGCGCGTCAGGTCTGCGAACGTGAAACGCTGGCTAACGTCAGCCTGCAACTGGCCGATGCATTGAATGGCGTCAGCCTTCAGGCCGATTGCGTTGTACTGAACATGGTGCTGCACCATTTCGCCGCGCCGGCCGAAGCGCTCAAGCACATGGCCGACTTGCTGCAACCGGGCGGTAGCCTGCTCGTGACAGAGTTATGTAGCCACAACCAGAGTTGGGCCAGGGAGGCCTGCGGTGATCTGTGGTTGGGGTTTGAACAGGACGATTTGGCCCGTTGGGCCACCGCTGCGGGACTCGTTCCCGGGGAAAGCCTCTATGTAGGCTTACGTAATGGTTTCCAGATCCAGGTCCGCCATTTTCAGCGACCGGCTGGCGACACCCACCATCGGTAAATTCAGGAAAAAATCGAGATGAGCGAATACTCCCTCTTCACCTCCGAGTCCGTGTCCGAAGGGCACCCGGACAAAATCGCCGACCAGATTTCCGATGCGGTGCTGGACGCCATCATTGCTGAAGACAAGTTCGCCCGCGTAGCGTGCGAAACCCTGGTTAAAACCGGCGTGGCAATTATCGCAGGTGAAGTCACCACGTCGGCCTGGGTCGACCTGGAAGAAATCGTGCGTAACGTCATTCTGGACATCGGCTACAACAGCTCCGATGTCGGCTTCGACGGTGCCACTTGCGGCGTGATGAACATCATCGGCAAGCAGTCCCCTGACATCAACCAGGGCGTCGACCGTGCCAAGCCTGAAGATCAGGGCGCCGGCGACCAGGGCCTGATGTTCGGCTACGCCAGCAACGAAACCGACGTGCTGATGCCAGCACCGATCACCTTCTCGCACCAACTGGTGCAGCGCCAGGCCGAAGCCCGTAAATCCGGCCTGCTGCCTTGGCTGCGCCCGGACGCCAAGTCGCAAGTGACTTGCCGTTACGAAGGCGGCAAGGTGGTCGGTATCGACGCCGTTGTTCTGTCGACCCAGCACAACCCTGAAGTGTCGTACAAAGACCTGCGCGAAGGCGTGATGGAGCTGATCGTCAAGCACGTACTGCCTGCCGAACTGCTGACCAAAGACACCCAGTTCCACATCAACCCGACTGGCCAGTTCATCATCGGTGGCCCGGTGGGCGACTGCGGCCTGACCGGTCGCAAGATCATCGTCGACAGCTACGGCGGCATGGCCCGTCACGGCGGCGGGGCGTTCTCCGGTAAAGATCCATCGAAGGTTGACCGTTCGGCAGCCTACGCGGGTCGTTATGTTGCCAAGAACATCGTTGCTGCTGGCTTGGCCGAGCGTTGCGAGATTCAGGTTTCCTACGCGATCGGTGTTGCCCAGCCTACGTCGATCTCGCTGAACACCTTCGGCACCGGCAAGATCAGCGACGACAAGATCGTCAAACTGGTTCGCGAAATTTTCGACCTGCGTCCATACGCGATCACCACCATGCTGGACCTGCTGCACCCGATGTACCAGGAAACCGCTGCGTATGGCCACTTCGGTCGTACCCCGGCAACCAAGACTGTGGGCGAAGACACGTTCACCACGTTCACCTGGGAAAAGACCGACCGCGCCGACGACCTGCGCACTGCAGCCGGCCTGTAAGACTTTCCTGGCGGTACCCAAAACCCCGCACGGTTCGCCGTGCGGGGTTTTTTATTGCGCGCCATTCGAGTGAAACGAGGCTGCGTTCTTTTGTCTCGAAACACACCGAAAAACATCCTCGAAGCCGCCACTCGAAAGCTGGCTAACCTTCAAGCATTCCCCCTGAGCAAGGACGCTCACGATGCTGCTGCGCCTGTTTTCCGCTTTGTTCCTGACCCTGCTTTGCCTGAGCTCAAACGCTGCCGACTGCCCCGACTGGTCGCCCGCCCGCGCCTTGGACGAAATCACCGCCCTGCAAAAACAAATCGATTTCTGGGACGACAACTATCACCGCCACGGACGCTCGCTGGTCGCCGATGAAATTTATGATCAATCCCGCGCGCGATTGAACGAATGGCGTGAGTGTTTTGATTTGAGTCTGGCGCCCGACCCCTTGCGCACGGCGGGCGGCAAGATGGCCCACCCCATCGCCCACACGGGCCTGGAAAAACTCCGTGATGGCAGAGCAGTCGAGCGTTGGCTACGCGAGCGCGATGACATCTGGATACAACCCAAAGTCGACGGCGTGGCCGTGACGCTGATCTATCGCAACGGCTCACTGCATCAAGCGATCAGTCGAGGTGACGGCTTGAACGGCCAGGACTGGACCGCCTCGGCCCGACTGATCGAGGCCATCCCCCGGCAACTGCCGCAACCCTTGGATTTGCTGGTGCAAGGCGAACTCTATTGGCACCTGACCGACCATGTGCAAGCCAAGGCAGGCAGCCTAAACGCCCGCTCCACGGTGGCCGGGTTGATGGCGCGCAAGGAGCTGAACGCCGAACAGGCAAGGGGTATCGGTTTGTTTGTCTGGGATTGGCCGCAAGGTCCGGCAAGCCTGCCGGCCCGGGTGGCCGCTCTCGATGAAATGGGTTTTCCGGGCACTGCGCCTTACAGTCAGCCGATCAAGGTATTCGCCGACGCTGAACGATGGCGCGATCACTGGTATCGCACGCCCTTGCCCTTCGCCAGTGATGGCGTCGTTTTGCGTCAGAGCCAGCGACCACCGGCCGAACGCTGGCAGGCGCACCCCTCCTTCTGGAGCGTTGCCTGGAAGTATCCGTTCGCCCAGGCACTGGCCGAAGTGCGCAAGGTCCACTTCAAGATTGGTCGGACGGGGCGGATTACACCGGTGCTGGACCTCACGCCGGTGAAGCTTGATGACCGTCAGATCAAACGCGTGAGCGTCAGCTCCCTTAGGCGCTGGGAAGAGCTGGATGTCCGCCCCGGGGATCAGGTGTCCATCAGCCTGGCCGGACTGACCATTCCAAGGCTCGATGGCGTCGTGCTGCGCAGTACCGAACGCACTGAATTGAACGTGCCATCGGCAGCAGACTTTCATCATTTGAGTTGCTGGCAACCGACATCAGGCTGCGAGAGCCAATTCCTTGCACGCCTGACCTGGCTCAGCGGCAAGCAAGGACTGGCTTTGCCCCATCTCGGCCCTGGCACCTGGGAGAAACTTTTCGAAACAGGCCGCCTCAACAGCCTGCTGGATTGGTTGACCCTCGATGCTCAAGAGCTTGCTAACATTGATGGCTTCGGCGAACACAGCGCGGCTCGCCTTTTAAACAGTTTCAACAGCGCCCGGCAACGTCCGTTCGCTCGCTGGCTCAAAGCCTTGGGGTTGCCGCCGACCGGCCAGGCACGGCTTGCCGATTCATGGCAGGAACTGGCGAATAGAAACACCGAACAATGGCAGGCAGAAGCAGGTATCGGCCCGGGACGCGCGGCGCAATTGAGCGCCTTTTTCCGCGACCCACACGTCCTGGCACTGAGTCAAACATTACGTATGGCCGGGATTGACGGCTTTTAAACGCCGAGCCCCTGGCAGCCCGGGAACCCAAAGGTGCCGACGGGCTCAAACGCCCATCGCCACATCGACCCGATTGTCTTTGCACATGGAGCTTTTATGAAATTTCTTTCACCGCTCGCCTTACTGACCCTTTGCAGCGTGATGGCCGCTCCCCTGATGGCCGCCGAAGAAGCCCCGGAACTGACCGGCTGCGCCGCCAAGAAACAGGGGATCATCAATCAGATCGAGCTGGCCAAATCCCACGGCAACGCCGAACAGCAGGCCGGCCTCGAAACGGCCCTGAGCGAAGTCACCGCCCATTGCACCGACGCGTCGCTGAAGAAGGAACGGGAAAACAAGGTGCTCGACGCCAAGCATGAAGTCAGCAAGCGTCAGGCCGACCTGGACAAAGCCATGAAGAAAGGCGATCCGGACAAGATCAACAAACGCAAAGACAAACTCGCCGAGTCCCGCAAGGAATTGCAGGACGCGCTCGACGAGCTGGATAAGTAACACCCCACTGAATCAGGGGCTTGCCCAGTCCACACCCGAGAATCAATGATCCCGAAACTCTTTATGACAGGCACTACAGGCATCTTCGACTTTCTGCACCGCCGGGCCCAGGTTACTGGCCTTGTACGGCTGAACCTTGCTGGCAATCACCAATTCACCGGTGGCGGCTTCAAGGGTGCGGACCATGTCCTGGAAGCGTGCCTGCTGCTGCCACACATTGTCCTTGGCGCTGGTGTGATCTTCTTCACGCACCTGCGGGAAATGCTTCCAAGGCTCACGGGACAAGGTGTCGAGCTTCACGGCGCCTTCGGCAAATTTCGGACCGTCGAACGGGATACGACCACGCAACATGCCACCCAGGTCTTCCCCGGTCTTGAGCATCTGTTTGAAGATCGCCTTGCGTTGTCCCAGCGGCGAATTCGGATCAACCCCACCGCAGGCAGACAAAGTCAGGCAGGCCAGCAATACAACAGAAAGTCTTTTAAGAGTCATGGTGGCTTCAGGTCACGGGAAACGGCGGCCAGTATCCTCGTGTCATCAGCAAAGACCAATAGCCCTATTATCAATACGGGTTGTTTGAGCGCATGGAGCACTCAGGCAACCGGCAAAGGAATTACTCCATGAACAGCCGCTTCAAGGCATGGCGTCACCACCTCGTGTGGACTCTTCCAATGGTGGCCGTGCTCGCCGGCTGCACCGGCGGCGATAAAAACACCCCCAAGACCCACGCGCTCGCAACCTACTCCAGTGCCACTTGGGAAGCGCTGCCGGCGGTATCCGACACCGATCTTGTCGCCGGTTTCGGCTCATGGCGCAGCGCCTGCAACCGACTCAAGGCTGACCCGGTCTGGGGTTCGACCTGCGCGGCTTCCGCCAATGTGCCGCAGACCGCCAGCGACATTCGCGGCTTCCTCAAGCAGAACCTCGATGTCTACGGCCTGCGCGCAGCTAATGACAATCCCAACGGTTTGATCACCGGCTATTACGAGCCGGTCTACCCTGGCAGCCTGACCCAGACCGAAGTGGCGAACATTCCGGTGTACGGCGTGCCCGAGGACATGATCATCGTCTCGCTGGACAGCATCTACCCGGAACTCAAAGGCAAACGCCTGCGCGGACGCCTAGAAGGTCGCGTACTCAAACCTTATGACGATGCGGCAACGATCGAGACCAATGGAGTCAAGGCGCCAGTGGTTGCGTGGCTGACCGACCCGATGAACCTGCAATTCCTGCAAATCCAGGGTTCGGGGCGCATTCAGCTCAACGACGGTCGTCAGTTGCGCATCGCTTACGCTGACCAGAACGGCCATCCGTACCGTCCCATCGGGCGCTGGCTGGTGGAGCAAGGCGAACTGAAGAAAGAAGACGTGACCATGGGTGCGATCAGCACGTGGGCCAAGGCCAATCCATCGCGTATTCCGCAACTGCTGGGCAGCAACCCGAGTTATGTGTTCTTCACTCGCAACCCGGACAGCAACGAAGGGCCACGCGGCTCGCTGAACGTTCCGTTGACGGCAGGTTACAGCGCGGCAGTGGACCGCAAAGTGATTCCGCTGGGCAGCCTGTTGTGGTTATCCACGACAAAACCGGACGGTACTGCACTGGTACGGCCCGTGGCGGCGCAAGACACCGGCGGTGCGATTGCCGGCGAAGTACGTGCGGATCTGTTCTGGGGCACTGGCGAGGCGGCTGGGCAATTGGCCGGGGATATGAAACAGCAAGGGCAGATCTGGATGCTGTGGCCCAAAGGCGCGGCGTTGCCGCAAGTGCCTCAAGTTGCCGATGCGGTCAAAGCCAAACCTTGAATTCTGCGGTGACTGATAAATAGCAATCGCGGGCAAGCCCGCTCCCACAAGGACCGCATTGACCCTGTGGGAGCGGGCTTACCCGCGATGAGGCCCTCACAATCACCGAAGAATGTTCAGACCGACACCACAAAGAAACTGGCAATCAACCCCATCCCCACAAACCACACCAGCGACCGCAATATCGCCCAGTCCGCCAGGTAGCAAATGATGTACAGCAGCCGACTGGTGATAAACAGCACCGCCAGCACGTTGACCGTCACCAGCTGCGCCGTGCCCACCAGGTGCGCAACAATCACCGCCGTCGCGAACGCCGGGGTCACTTCAAAACTGTTCAGTTGCGCCGCATGCGCGCGTCTACCCAGACCATTTAGCGACTCGAGAAAGTCCCGAGGGTCATGGTTGTCTTGCAGCCTGAACCTGCCACTGACCTTGGCGATGACCGTGCAAAGATAGGGCAGGAAAATCGCGATCAAAACGCACCATAGAGCAACCGTCATAAAGCAGTCCTTTCTTCAATTTTAGAATGTTGAGTACCCGTCAGAACTTCATGACCAAAATACCGATCAGTACGAGCCCACAGGCTAAGAGCCTTGGCCTGCCGAAAGGTTCTTTCAGGTAACGCATGCCGAACAGCACCACCAGAATCACGCTGATCTCGCGCAACGCCGCCGCTTCGGCAATCGACCCCAGCTGCATTGCCCACAGCACCAAAGCGTAGCTGAACAACACGCAGAACCCGACCGCCAGCCCCAGTCGCCACTGTTCACGCCAGAACAGCATGAACGCCGGGCGCTTGCGCACCAACGCCAGCAACGGGAACGGCCAGGCGCTGAGCAACGTAACCCAGACCAGATAGTCCAGAGGGTGCGACCAGCGCCTTAACGCCTGGCCATCGATGAAGGTGTAGCAGCCGATGCACAGGCCGATCAGCGCCACCACCGGCAACATCGACCACGGCAGACGCGCACCACCACCTCCCTGCCAGAGCAGGCACAGCATGCCGAACGGGATCAACAGGATTCCGAAGATCTGCTGATTCGTCAGCACTTCGCCAGCGAAGATCAGCGTCAGTGCCAGCACCACCAGCGGCGACAGCCCACGCATCAACGGATAGACCAACCCGAGGTCGCCGACCCGATACGCCTGGATCAGCAGATAGCGATAGAGCAGTTCGAACGCCGCCGACGCCAGAATCCACGGCCAGATTTCAATCGGTGGCAGCGCCACGAACGGCAGCATCAGGGCGACAAACAGCATCGCGACGCTGTCCATGCAGGCCACCACCAGCAGCCGTTCGGCGCTGAATTTGATCAGGGTATTCCACGTCGCGTGCAACAGCGCCGCCACCAACACCAAAGCCGTCGCAAGCACAACACACTCCTTTTTTATTGATCCCCGTGCCCTGTAGGAGCCGGCTTGCTGGCGATGAACGATGACGCGGTCCGTTTGTTGGACCGCAGTGCCTGCATCGCCAGCAAGCCGGCTCCTACAAGGGGCGAGGGATAATTGATTCGCCATAGGTCAGCAGCTGTTTATACTGCAAGCGACCACGCCGCACTCAGTTGCGCACAGACTAATTCCAATAATTTCTGCCCCTGCCCGCGCTCATCGAGAACGGCCATCGGCACGCGCATGCCTGATCAGAGCGTCAAGACTACCGACAGAGACCTTGCGCATGCCACTCGCCCTGCTCGCCCTCGCTGTTGCCGCGTTCGGCATCGGCACCACTGAATTCGTCATCATGGGCCTGCTGCCCGACGTCGCCCGCGACCTCGCCGTGAGCATTCCCCACGCCGGCCTGCTGATCACCGGCTACGCCCTGGGCGTAGTGTTCGGCGCGCCGATCCTCGCGATCGGCACCGCCAACATGCCGCGCAAAGCCACGCTGTTAGGCATGACGCTGATGTTCATCCTCGGCAACGTGCTGTGCGCATTGGCGCCGAACTACGCCACGTTGATGGCCGCGCGAGTGGTCACCGCGTTGTGCCACGGTGCGTTTTTTGGCATCGGCTCGGTGGTCGCGGCCGGCCTGGTCGCGCCGAACAAAAGGGCGCAGGCCATCGCCATGATGTTCACCGGCCTGACGCTGGCCAACGTGCTCGGCGTGCCATTGGGCACCGCGCTCGGGCAATACGCCGGTTGGCGTTCGACGTTCTGGGCGGTCTCGGTGATCGGCGTGATTGCAGCCCTCGCGCAGTGGCTTTGGCTGCCGAAGGACATCGCGATGGACAAGGCCAACCTCGCCAGCGAGTTCAAAGTGCTGGGCAAGGTCAATGTGTTGCTGGCCTTGGGCATGAGCGTGCTGGCGTCGACCAGCCTCTTCAGCGTGTTCACCTACATCGCGCCTATCCTGCAGGACATCACCGGAGTCAGTCCGCACGGCGTGACAATCATGCTGCTGTTGTTTGGCGTCGGCCTGACGGCAGGCAGCATGCTGGGCGGTCGCCTGGCGGACAGTCGATTACTGCCTTCATTGGTGGGCATGGCGCTGGCCGTCGCGGTGGTATTGGCTGCCTTTAGCCAGACCAGTCACTCGGTGATTCCGGCGGCGATCACGCTAGTGCTATGGGGGATTTTCGCGTTTGCCCTGTGCCCGATTCTGCAACTGCTGATCATCGATCAGGCGCATGAAGCGCCGAACCTTGGCTCGACGCTGAACCAGAGCGCCTTCAATCTCGGTAATGCGGCGGGTGCCTGGATCGGCGGGCTGGTGGTTGCCAGCGGTGCGGATCTGGCGGATCTACCGTGGACCGGCGCGCTGGTCAGTGGCCTGACGGTGCTGACCGCGCTGCTCTATATCTACCTGCAACGTCGCGCAGTGGCTGCGGTCAATGTGTCCGGCTGAACAGGCCCGGCATCATTGATTACTTTTTGCTCTTCTGCGGATCAGGCTCCGAACCCTGCTCCGTCGTCTTCTTGGGCGGGCCGCTCTCGCTGCGAATCTGCGCGTGGCTGATCAGCGCGAAGATGAAGCTGCCACCGATGATGTTCCCCGCCAGCGTCGGCCCGGCGAACACCAGCCAGAAATCCTTCCACGGCAACTCGCCGGCAAACACCAGGTACGAGACCTCGGCCGAACCGACCACGATGTGGGTGAAATCCCCCAGCGCCATGAGGTAGGTGATGAGGATGATGATCCACATCTTCGCGCTCTCCATGGATGGGATCATCCAGACCATGGTGGCAATCATCCAGCCCGAGACGATGCCTTTGGCGAACATCTGGCTGGCGTCGTTTTCCATGATCTTGCGCCCGATATCGAGGAAGGCCAGGTCGGTCTTGCTGTCGAAAATCGGCAGATTGAGCATCACGTAGGCCACGAGCAGCGTGCCGCAGAGGTTGCCCACCAGCACCACTGACCACAGGCGCAGCAATCGGCCGAAATTGTTCAGTGTGGGTTTGGTCATGATCGGCAGCACGGCCGTCAAGGTGTTCTCGGTGAACAACTGCTGACGGGCGAGGATTACCGCGAGAAAGCCGGCGCAGTAACCGAAACTGGCGATCACCTTGAAGCCTTCGCCGTCCGGCAGTCGGGAGTTGAGCAATCCCATAGCCATCAGCGACAACCCCATGGTCAGGCCGGCGGCCAGTGCCGACCACCACAAGGCGGCAACACTGCGCTCGAGTTCCTGATCACCCTGGGTGCGGATGATTTCGTGCAGCACCGCGGCGCGCGGTGGCTGGTTCTTGTCGACCTCGTGCCGTTCTTCCGGCGACAGGTTTGGGGTCTTGCCGTCTTGCTTGATGTCCATAGCGCTCCGGAACCGGTGGTGTGTCATGTAGGTACGACACGCGCGGCTCGGAGCTGTTCAGTGCCCCCAAAAACGAATTAAAACCTAGTGCGAGGGAGCTTGCTCCCGTTGGGGCGCAAAGCGGCCCCAAAACCTGCCACGAAATTCTTGGGGGGCAAACCACATCGATGGATTTACGACTGCTACGCAGCCGAACGGGAGCAAGCTCCCTCGCCACAGATGACGCGTTTATTCGTGGATGCCGTCGTCCTTGAACTGGTCTTTGACGTACTTGATCTCGGTCTGCCCGTGCGGCGCGGGCAAGCCGTCTTCACCCAGATTGACGAAGACAATCTTATCCACCGTCAGGATGCTTTTTCGGGTGATCTTGTTGCGGACTTCGCACTTCAGGGTGATCGAGGTACGACCGAACTCGGTGGCGGTGATGCCCAGTTCGATGATGTCGCCCTGGCGCGAGGCGCTGACGAAGTTGATCTCGGAAATGTACTTGGTGACCACTCGCTGATTGCCCAGCTGGACGATGGCGTAGATCGCCGCTTCTTCGTCAAGCCAGCGCAACAGGCTGCCGCCGAACAGCGTGCCGTTGGGGTTGAGGTCTTCGGGTTTTACCCATTTGCGGGTGTGGAAATTCATATTCCCTCCTGAGCGTCTTGCCGAATGATGGGGGGCATCATGGCAGAGCCCGGCCTAGAGCTCTATTGAGCATCGACTATGGTCTCGATTACCGTTCGGACATTGACTGACAGAAACGCTTTGGAAGATAAGAATAGCCCGCTATAATCGCCACCGTTTCAAAACGGTAACGTTCACTTGCTACCGTTTTCCCGCCACCTGTCCGAGGGGCGCTGCAGCAGGCTCGACCTGTCAGGCTCGGATGGGGCGTTGACTGGCCATGATCGGCCGGACACTAAACGCACAACGGCGCCCATTCGCATACATTACGAATGGAGGCTCATCATGAGCGCTGTTATCACGCCTGCAGATTTTACCGATTACAAAGTCGCCGACATGTCCCTGGCTGCCTGGGGCCGTCGCGAAACCATCATCGCCGAATCCGAAATGCCTGCCCTGATGGGTCTGCGCCGCAAATACGCCGGTGAGCAGCCACTCAAAGGCGCCAAGATCCTCGGCTGCATCCACATGACCATTCAGACTGCCGTGCTGATTGAAACCCTGGTTGCCCTGGGTGCCGAAGTGCGTTGGTCGTCCTGCAACATTTTCTCGACTCAAGACCAGGCCGCTGCTGCTATCGCTGCTGCCGGTATCGCGGTTTATGCCTGGAAAGGCGAAACCGAAGAAGAGTACGAGTGGTGCCTGGAGCAAACCATCCTCAAAGATGGCGCGCCTTGGGATGCCAACATGATCCTCGACGACGGCGGCGACCTGACCGAGCTGCTGCACAAGAAATACCCGGCGATCCTGGACCGCGTCCACGGCGTCACCGAAGAAACCACCACTGGCGTTCACCGCCTGCTGGACATGCTGGCCAAGGGCGAGCTGAAAATCCCGGCCATCAACGTCAACGACTCGGTAACCAAGAGCAAGAACGACAACAAGTACGGCTGCCGTCACAGCCTGAACGATGCGATCAAGCGTGGTACTGACCACCTGCTGTCCGGCAAGCAAGCGCTGGTCATCGGTTACGGTGACGTGGGCAAGGGCTCCGCTCAGTCCCTGCGTCAGGAAGGCATGATCGTCAAGGTCTCCGAAGTCGATCCGATCTGCGCCATGCAAGCCTGCATGGACGGCTACGAGCTGGTTTCGCCGTTCATCGACGGTATCAACAACGGCACCGAAGCCAGCATCGACAAAGCCCTGCTGGGCAAGATCGACCTGATCGTGACCACCACCGGTAACGTCAATGTTTGCGACGCAAACATGCTCAAAGCCCTGAAGAAGCGCGCTGTTGTCTGCAACATCGGTCACTTCGACAACGAAATCGACACCGCTTTCATGCGCAAGAACTGGGCATGGGAAGAAGTGAAGCCACAGGTTCACAAGATCCACCGTACCGGCCCTGGCGCATTCGATGCCCAGAACGACGACTACCTGATCCTGCTGGCTGAAGGCCGCCTGGTTAACCTGGGTAACGCTACCGGTCACCCAAGCCGCATCATGGACGGTTCGTTCGCCAACCAGGTGCTGGCGCAGATCTTCCTGTTCGGCCAGAAGTACGCCGACCTGTCGCCAGCCCAGAAAGCCGAGCGCCTGACCGTTGAAGTACTGCCGAAGAAACTCGACGAAGAAGTGGCCCTGGAAATGGTCCGCGGTTTCGGCGGCGTCGTGACTCAACTGACCAAGACCCAGGCCGACTACATCGGCGTGACTGTCGAAGGTCCGTTCAAGCCGCACGCTTACCGCTACTGATTCGCTGACGGCAATAGCGGTGTTCTGATACACCGCGTTGCCTGCATCGCCAGCAAGCCGGCTCCTACAGGGGAGCGGTCGTACGTGAGTAACGTGTACGACGCAAACCCTGTAGGAGCCGGCTTGCTGGCGATTGCGGACAAACCGGCCCCACAGGCTTACGCGTTTTAAAGGATATGACCATGTCCCAAGACCGTCGCTACAGCTTCGAGTTCTTCCCTACGAAGACCGACGCTGGGCATGAAAAGCTACTCGCCACTGCCCGTCAGCTGGCCACGTACAACCCCGATTTCTTCTCCTGCACCTATGGCGCTGGCGGTTCGACCCGTGATCGCACGCTCAACACCGTGTTGCAGCTAGAAAGCGAAGTGAAAGTCCCGGCCGCACCGCATCTGTCTTGCGTTGGCGACAGCAAGGACGACCTGCGCGGCCTGTTGACTCAATACAAGGCCGCCGGTATCAAGCGTATCGTTGCCCTGCGCGGTGACCTGCCTTCGGGTATGGGCATGGCCAGCGGCGAATTGCGCCACGCCAACGACCTGGTTCAATTCATTCGTGAAGAAACCGGCGATCATTTCCACATCGAAGTCGCTGCCTACCCGGAGATGCATCCGCAAGCGCGCAATTTCGAAGACGATCTGAACAACTTCGTGCGCAAGGCCAACGCTGGCGCCAACAGTGCGATCACCCAGTACTTCTTCAACGCCGACAGCTACTTCTACTTCGTCGAGCGTGTACGGGCGATGGGCGTGAACATCCCGATCGTGCCGGGGATCATGCCGATCACCAACTACAGCAAGCTCGCGCGTTTCTCCGACGCTTGCGGTGCGGAAATCCCGCGCTGGATCCGCAAGCAACTGGAAGCCTACGGCGACGACACCCAGAGCATTCAAGGCTTTGGTGAGCAAGTCATCACCGAGATGTGCGAACGCCTGTTGCAAGGGGGCGCACCGGGCTTGCATTTCTATACTCTTAACCAAGCTGAACCGAGCCTGGCCGTGTGGAACAACCTCAAGCTACCGCGCTGATCGTTTCCACGCAGCAAAACAAGGGCCCTCTTGCGAGGGCCTTTGTACATTCAAAAGAACTTTTGGAATGTGTACTTAATGACGACCGTGCCCTCGACACCACGCCCTCAACTCGTCTATCTGGTTTTCGGCTCCCAGACCTACCACCAGGAAGCCGTGTTCAGCATTGCCAGTGCCTTGGCCAGGCTGCGTGAAACGCCAGATGCCGCACTCGACATTCAGGTGTTCAGCGACAACCCGCAACCCTATATAAATCTGCCGGTCCGCGTACGCCCTCTCGACGAGGCTACCCGCCGACGCTGGAACGAACCCCACGGCTATCACTTCCGTGCCAAACATGTCGCGTTGCGTACAGTTCTTGAAGAATCCGAAACGGCTCTGCTAATCGACACCGACACGTTTTTCCACTGCTCGCCGGTCAAATTGTTCGAACGCATGCAACCCGGCACCCTGCTGTGTAATGACTACTACACCCACTACGGCAACAACAAAGAAAACGTGCTCTACCGTGCGCTCGCGGCGCCCCTCCTGGAAAGAGGCCTGGCTGACGATCAAATGATGCTGCTCAACTCCGGCGTCATCGGCTTGTACCAGCAGGATGCACACGTGCTTGATCGCTCGATTGCACTGATCGACGAATTGTTTCCGTCAGCACGGGGGGTATACACCCTTGAAGAGTTCTGTTTGTCCGTCGCAGCCTACCGGACGCTGAACGTCAGAAAGTGCCCTGACCTGATCCATCACTACTGGAGCCGCAAGCAATTGTTCAGGGCCAAGGTCCAGGCCTGGATTAACAAACATGCCGATGCACCGACCGGTCAGGCAGCATTGGACGACACCAGCCGCGTGTCGGCCCAGCTTCCGCGGCCACCGCGTTCCCAGCGAATGCTCTACAAAGTCATCACCCTGATGCTGCCAAGGCATCTGCGCCAGTTCATTCGCGAGATCCTCTACGGCTGCTATGAACACCTCAACGAGTTCGACAGAGCCTGCGGACCGGTCTGGTGGGACAAGGCGCTACAGAATCAGCAGGAACGCCTCGGCACTCCTGTTTGTCAGCACCTGCTTGAAGATTGGTTCAACAACGGCCTGGTTAAACTAATCCTTGGCGGGCGGCATAAGTCGATTCACGAACACTTGCTCAATACGTCGAGCAAATAGAGACGTCGCACCCAATCTGCTCATATACCGCGCCAAACAGGCAAGCCAGAGCTTCTCATTAGGCGTTCAGCGTACTAACCTCAGGCGATGCCGATCATTGTCCAGCTGCTGACCGTTGCGCTTTTTACTTGCCTGAGCTTCGCCGCTTGGGGCGAGAAACTGCGCATTGTCACCGAGCCATGGGCGCCTTACGTGTATGAAGAAAATGGCAAGTCCCTGGGACTGGACTACGAAACCACGGCGATTGTCTTCAAGCGCCTGGGGATCGAAGTGGACTGGCAGTTCCTGCCGTGGAAACGCTGCTTGTCGATGCTTGAAACGGGCCAGGCGGATGGCGCGCTGGACATTTTTCACAGCGATGAACGCGACGCCACCTTGCTCTACCCCAGCGAACCGCTGTCGGAAGTCGAGTTTGTGATGTTCTACGCCAACGAGCGCCCCCATCCCTTCCGCACCCTGGACGACCTGAAAGGCCTGACCGTCGGCACCTCGCCGGGCTATCTCTATAGCAAGGATTTCAGCGAATCGACCCTGTTCACTCGGGAGCCGGCACCGACTCATGAAGCCAACTTCGGCAAACTGGTGCGCGGGCGGATCGACCTGCTGATCACTGATCGCCGGGTCGGGCAGCACTTGCTCGACGAATTGGGCATCCGCGACAAGATCACCGAAAACCCAACCGTCATCAGCCACCAGAGCCAGTTTTTGGCAGTACGCCGTAACGCCGGCATGGATTTGCTGGTGCAGCGTTTTGGTGCCGAGCTCAAGCGCTTCAAGCGCGAGCCCGCCTACGCTGAGCTCAGCGCCCGTTATGGCGCAGGCCCGGGGGTGCAAGCCGCCGCCACCTCCACCGTAAAAACCGTTGAGCAGCAGGAAAGCGGCGCGCAGTGATTGCTCTGTTATACTCCGGCCTTCCCGCCAGGCTCACGCCCGGACGCTCGGACTTGTTCAAGGCATCTCGATCCGCTACAGCGCAGCTTTTCAGCCCGCGCGAGCGCTCCAGACGAGCCTTCGAGGCCCAGCAGGACCGGACGGGATTGCGTTCCTCTTAAACGCCATTCGCGCCAGGCAAGACTCCCATTGGGCCAAGCCCTAACTAAAACAGGATTACTCATGTCCTTTGCTTCCCTCGGTCTCTCCGAGGCTTTAGTCCGCGCCATCGAGGCAGCGGGCTATACCGAGCCTACTCCGGTGCAACAGCGGGCTATTCCCGCCGTGTTGCAAGGTCGCGACCTGATGGTTGCGGCTCAGACAGGTACTGGTAAAACCGGCGGCTTCGCCCTTCCGATTCTGGAGCGGTTGTTCCCCAACGGTCACCCGGACAAATCCCAGCGTCACGGCCCGCGCCAACCACGCGTATTGGTCCTGACCCCTACCCGCGAACTCGCGGCTCAAGTACACGAGAGCTTCAAGGTCTATGCCCGTGACCTGAAGTTCGTCAGCGCCTGCATCTTCGGCGGTGTCGGCATGAACCCGCAGGTTCAGGCCATGTCCCGTGGTGTTGACGTGCTGGTGGCCTGCCCTGGCCGCCTGCTCGACCTCGCTGGCCAAGGCAGCGTCGATTTGTCCCACGTGGAAATCCTCGTACTGGACGAAGCCGACCGCATGCTCGACATGGGCTTTGTCCATGACGTGAAGAAGGTCCTGGCTCGTCTGCCGAGCAAACGCCAGAACCTGCTGTTCTCGGCGACGTTCTCCAAAGACATCACCGACCTTGCCGGCAAGCTGCTGCACAACCCGGAACGCATCGAAGTCACGCCACCGAACACCACGGTCGAGCGCATCGAGCAACGCGTCTTCCGCCTGCCAGCCAACCACAAGCGTTCGCTGCTGGCGCACCTGATCACCGCTGGCGCCTGGGAACAGGTCCTGGTGTTCACCCGCACCAAGCACGGCGCCAACCGTCTGGCCGAGTACCTGGACAAACACGGCCTCAGCGCCGTCGCGATCCACGGCAACAAGAGCCAGAACGCCCGCACCAAAGCCCTGGCAGACTTCAAGGCCGGTGAAGTGCGCATTCTGGTCGCCACCGACATCGCCGCTCGCGGCCTCGACATCGACCAGTTGCCACACGTGGTCAACTTCGAACTGCCGAACGTCGACGAAGATTACGTTCACCGTATCGGCCGTACCGGCCGCGCCGGTCGTTCGGGTGAGGCAATCTCTCTGGTTGCCCCAGACGAAGAAAAGCTGCTGAAAAGCATTGAGCGCATGACCAAGCAGAAGATTGCCGACGGCAACCTGATGGGCTTCGACTCCAGCGCAGTAGAAGCCGAGAAGCCTGAAGTGCGCGAGCGTCCAGATGTGCGTAACCCGCGCAACCCACGTGGCCCGCGCGGCGACGGCCCGAACGGCACCGGCGGTGGCGGCGGTCGTAAAGACAAGGGCAAGGACAAGGGCGGCAAGGAAAAAGCGCCTGCCACTGGTCGTGGCGATCGCCCGGCCCGCGAACACAAGCCACGCGAAGGCACTCCGGCTCGCGAGCAACAGCGTCCGGCCCCTCGTGCTGCCGCTGATCGTGCTCCGGATGAGTTCCTGGACGACGATGTGGATAACTTCGGTAACCGCGTTGACTACGTGCCTCAAGCCAAACCGGCTCAGGGCCGTGGCCGCCGTCCGGGTGCTCCGGCACCAGGCGCGGCAGCCGGCGCAGGTGCTCCACGCACCGGCGGCAAGCCTCAGGGTCGCCAAAGCGGTCCGCGCAGCAGCGACGGCGCCACCACCGGCACGCCACCGGCCAAGCGCAGCGGTCCACGCAACGGCGCTCCACGTGACGGCCAGGCCCGCCGCGAAGAGTCGCGCAATCGTCGCCCGGCTCGCACCGACGACCAGCCGCGCTCGGAACCGGCCGTGCAAAACCCGCGCGGCCCGGCACCGAAGATCATTCACAAGGAGTCGAAAACCGATCGCTTCCCGACTCCAGAGCAACTTGATCAACTGCCAGGCCGTCCGCGCGGTGAGAAGCCAGCGTTGCTGACCCGCAATCGCTGAGTTATCGCTGCCATGAAAAATGCCCCGGTTCGCAAGAACCGGGGCATTTTTTTTTCCTGACAAAAATCCTGTGGGAGCGGACTTGCCCGCGATGGCGTCAGTTCAGCAAACATCCATGTTGCCTGACCCACCGCTATCGCGGGCAAGCCCGCTCCCACAAGGATTGGCATCGCCTGTAAAGGTTTTGCCAGGCAATAAAAAACGCCCCCGACCATAAGGCCGGGGGCGTTTTTGTTCAGGCGGCGAAAATTACTTCGCTTTCACACCTTCAAACGTCACGTACAGATCGACCGCATCGGACGATGGGCCCAGGTCTTTCTGTTTGCCGAAATCGGAACGCTTGATGCTGGTGGTGCCTTCGAAGCCGGCACGGTAGCCGCCCCATGGATCCTTGCCTTCGCCCAGGAAGGTAGCCTTGACCACCACTGGTTTGGTCACGCCCAGGATAGTCAGGTCGCCAGTCACGTCAGCAGTGTCTTTGCCAGCGGCGTTCTTGCCGGTGGATTTGACGCTGATGGAGACGAACTTGGCTTTAGACCCGTCCAGGAAGTCTTTGCTGGAGATGTGCTTGTCGCGCTCGGCGTTGTTGGTAAACACGCTGGCGGTGTTCACGTTGAACTCGATCTTGCTGTCTTCAGGCTTGGCAGCGTCGAAGCTGAACTTGCCGTCGATGTCCTTGAAGGTACCGGTGATGTAGCTGTAGCCCAAGTGGCTGATCTTGAAGTCAACGAAGGCGTGCTGGCCTTCTTTGTCGACAACGTAGTCAGCCGCCATCACGTTGGCGGACAGCAGAGCCGAACCGATTGCCAGAGCAGCGAGTGTTTTTTTCAACATGCTTTCTATTCCTTTGGAGTCGAGGTTGAACTTCAGGCTTTGCGGCCCAGCATACGAGTGAGGGTCGCATCACGATCGATAAAGTGGTGCTTCAATGCTGCCAACGCATGGAGACCGGAAAAAATTACCAGCACCCACGCGAGATACAGATGAATCACACCGGCGGTGTCTGCCTGGTCCGGTAGTCCGGAAACCAGTGCAGGAACTTCAAACAGGCCAAACACCGAAATCCCGACACCGTCTGCGGTGGAAATCAGGTATCCGGCAATCATCACAGCAAACAGACCGAAGTACAGAAACGAATGACCGAACTTGGCGCCGAGACGCGTCATGCGGCTATACGTTTCCAGTGTCGGGGGTGGCGGGCTGATAAAGCGCCACAACACCCGCAGGACCATGACAGCCAACAACACCAGGCCAATGCTCTTGTGCAATTCCGGCGCGTCTTTGCGCCAGGTGCTGTAGTAGTCGAGACCGACCATCCACAAGCCCAACGCGAACAAACCGAAGACTGCCAGCGCCACGCCCCAGTGCATGAAGATGCTGACCCAACCGTAGCGCGAAGAAGAGTTACGTAGCTGCATTGCCCAAATCCTGTGAGAACTGCGACCAAGACTATCGAGTTATCTATCGAATTAAAGCGGAAAATTTCGCTTTGAAATATCGAGAAATACGATCAAGAGTCTGAAATAGAGTCGTTAAGGAAAGATTAAAGACCAATGTGTGAGAAAAGATGAAGTCCAACCAAGGAACACCTGCGCCACAAGGTTTATTCGATTCTTGTGATGCGTTTCTTTCAGGCATAAAAAAACGCGGCATTTCTGCCGCGTTTCTTTGAGTGCCAAAAGCTTACTGCGCTTTGGTTTCCGTTGCCGGGGTCGCAGCGGGTTTGGCCGCTGCTTTTTTCGCCGTTTCAGCTTTCTTCGCTGGGGCTTTGGCCGGCGCTTTTTTGGCTTCGGTCTTGGCAGCAGGCTTTTTCACCGGGGCTTTCTTGGCCGGCTCGGCTTTCACCGGGGTCGCGGGCTTCGGCGCTTCAACCGGTGCGGGGGCCGGAGTTGGCGCTGGAGCAGGAACCGGTGCTACCGGAGCTGCTGGTTCTGGCGCCTTGACCGGTTCCGGCTTCTTCTCGTCATCGGACGAACCACCAAACAGGTTGGTGAAGAAGTTACCTTTCTTCGCCGCCACTGCACCCGCCGCTACAGCAGTCGCCGCCGGAACAACCTTCGCAGGCTCAAACGACTTGCCCGCCGCCAGGTCTTCAACCTGACTGGCCGCGCGCTGACCGGTGCGCAATGCGCCTTCCAGCGTGCCCGGGTACAAGGTGTCGGTGTGTTCGCCAGCGAACGCTACGCGCTGCAGCGGACGTTCCCACAGGCGCCAGTATTTGCTGATCTGGCCCGGACCGAAGGCCAGGTAAGCGCCGCCCATTGACGGGTCGGTGCTGTAGCGGCGGATTTCATAACCGGTGAACGAACCGCGCGCTTGTGGATAAAACGCGTGCAGACGAATCAGCACCTGGTCGACCATCTGCTTGTCGCCGAACGCCTGCATGACGCGTGCGTTGTCGCCGGACAGGTTGATCACCACGTTGGCGCCACCCTTCAGCGCCGGCTCTACCCACAACATGCCCAGGCCAGTGTTGCTGTAGATCTCGCCGGACATGCGCGCCTTGCTTTCCCACACTGGCGTCTTGAACTTCAGCAGGATCTGGTCACGCCAGCCGTAGTTGGTGCCCTTGATCGCGCCCAGGTGCTGGGCATCCAGCGCCGGGATCATCTGAATCTTGTTCAGGGCGCGCAACGGCACGGCCACCACCACGTAGTCAGCCTGATAGCCGACGCTGCCGACTTTGACGGTCACGCCGTCCTTGTCCTGGGTGATGGACGAGACCGGGGAACTGGTCTTGATGGTTTTCAGCTGTTTGACGAAGGCCTGGGCCAGTACCGGGCTGCCGCCGAGCAGGCGCGAGGCACGCAGGTCACGGTCGGAAACGCCACGGTAAACACGGCTCTGCTGTGCGAAGTACAGCAGCGACAGACGCGAAGGTTCGTCATAACGGGTACGAATCTGCTGGTTCACCAACTGACGCGCCGTGGCTGGCAAGGTCAGACGGTCGAGCCAGTTGGAGACGTTGATCTGATCCAGAGCGTGCAGCGTGTTGTTGGCCGCCGGGTTCTGCGGATCTTCGATCGAACGCGCCAGATCATCCACGGTCTTTTCGTAGCGCTTGAGTGCTTCGGCGGTGGCCGGCTCTTTGGTGGCCAGGTCGGCGGCGGTGTAATACACGCCATCGATCAGGTAGCTCGGGGTCCGCACGAATTCAGGGGCTGGCGTGGTGCTCAGCTTGAAGGTCGATACGTATTTGTTCAGCACCGGTTGGGTCTTGTCGTTGCCGATCCACTCGCTGGTGGCCATGCCGGAGCGACCGCCCAGGCTCGGCTTGGCTTCCAGCAGGGTCACCTGCCAGCCTTTGTTCTGCAGTTCGTAAGCTGCCGTCAGGCCCGAGAGCCCGCCGCCGATCACGATCGCTGTTTTATCCTTGGCCAGCGCAGACACGCTGAACAGCCCCAACATCACCAGCGCACAGGCGCGCAGCCAACCAGCAGACATTCAGCGAACTCCGGAAATACACGAGAAAATAGCGGTTTTGCGAGCCTGTCGGCTCAAAGAACCGCGAAGAATACGTCAGCCATCAAAAGGCCGCCAGCAACGTCTATCGACCTATACAAAGTAGCTCAATCGACACAATGGGTTGTCCCCGTGCGATGCATTGCATAGGCTTGCGCGATTGTTTGCCCGCGAAACCAGCGAGCCGCCTCGAGGAGACTGAACATGGGCCTGAATAATCAGTGGATGCAACGCGATCTCGCGGTGTTGTGGCATCCCTGCACCCAGATGAAAGACCACGAACAGCTGCCGCTGATCCCGATCAAGCGCGGTGAAGGCGTGTGGCTGGAAGACTTCGAAGGCAAACGCTACCTCGACGCCGTCAGCTCCTGGTGGGTCAACGTGTTTGGCCACGCCAACCCGCGCATCAACCAGCGCATCAAGGACCAGGTCGATCAACTGGAGCACGTGATTCTGGCGGGTTTCAGCCATCAGCCGGTGATCGAGCTGTCGGAGCGCCTGGTGAAGATGACGCCGGAAGGCCTGACCCGGTGCTTCTACGCCGATAACGGTTCGTCCTGCATCGAAGTCGCGCTGAAAATGAGCTTTCACTACTGGCTCAACCGCGGCCAGCCGAACAAGAAGCGCTTCGTCACCCTGACCAACAGCTACCACGGCGAAACGATGGCGGCGATGTCGGTGGGCGACGTGCCGCTGTTCACCGAAACCTACAAGGCGTTGCTGCTGGACACCATCAAGGTGCCGAGCCCCGATTGCTACCTGCGCCCAGAGGGCATGAGCTGGGAAGAACACTCGCGGAACATGTTCGCGGCCATGGAACAGACGCTGGCCGAGAACCACGACACCGTCGCGGCAGTGATCGTCGAGCCACTGATTCAGGGCGCCGGCGGCATGCGCATGTACCACCCGGTGTACCTCAAACTGTTGCGCGAAGCCTGCGACCGCTATGGCGTGCACCTGATCCACGACGAAATCGCCGTCGGCTTCGGCCGCACCGGCACGATGTTCGCCTGTGAACAGGCCGGCATCCGACCGGACTTCCTCTGCCTGTCCAAGGCCCTGACTGGCGGTTATCTGCCGTTGGCGGCGTGCGTGACCACCGAGGACGTCTACAGCGCGTTCTACGACGACTACCCGACCCTGCGCGCCTTCCTGCATTCGCACAGCTACACCGGCAATCCGCTGGCGTGCGCGGCGGCTTTGGCGACGCTGGACATCTTCGAAGAAGACAACGTCATCGAGAACAACAAGGCTCTGGCCCAGCGCATGGCGACGTCCACCGCGCATTTGGTCGATCACCCGAACGTTTCGGAAGTGCGCCAGACCGGCATGGTGCTGGCCATCGAGATGGTCAAGGACAAAGCGACCAAGGAAGCCTATCCGTGGCAGGAGCGTCGCGGCTTGAAGGTGTTCCAGCACGCGCTGGAGCGCGGTGCTTTACTTCGACCCTTGGGCAGCGTGGTGTATTTCCTGCCGCCGTATGTGATTACACCGGAGCAGATCGATTTTCTGGCAGAAGTGGCCAGTGAAGGCATCGACATCGCGACCCGTGAAGGCATCAGCGTGTCGGTGCCGAAAGACTTCCATCCCGGCTTCCGCGATCCGGGCTGAGTCACCGAAAACCCTGTGGCGAGGGAGCTTGCTCCCTCGCCACAAAAGCTGATTGAGCACGCGGCTATATTCGACTTTTACAGAGATCCAAGATGAGACTGTCCCGCTTCTTTATCGACGCCCCCTTGAGCACCGGCGAACACGAATTGCCCGAGGCCCAGGCCCATTACATCAGCCGTGTGCTGCGCATGGCCGAGGGTGATGCGCTGCAGTTGTTCGACGGCTCGGGACAGGAGTTTCGCGCCACGCTGGTGGAGGTCGGCAAGAAGCGCGTCGTCGTGCAGATTGATGAAAGCTTCGCCGGGCAAATCGAGTCGCCCTTGCAGATCCACCTCGGCCAGGGCTTGTCCCGAGGCGAGCGGATGGATTGGGCGATTCAGAAAGCCACCGAACTGGGCGTCACCGAAATCACCCCGATCTTCAGTGACCGCTGTGAAGTCCGCCTGAAGGACGAACGCGCCGACAAACGCCTGATGCATTGGCGCCAGGTGGCGATCAGCGCGTGCGAGCAATGCGGGCGTTCGCGGGTGCCGGTAATTCATCCGCCGCTATTGTTGGCGGACTGGTTGAAGCAGACCGAGGCTGAATTGAAACTGGTGCTGCATCCGGTGGCTAAGCCGTTGGTAAGTCATGCGAAGCCGGCGACGCTGGCGTTTTTGATCGGCCCGGAAGGCGGGTTGTCCGACGCTGAAGTCGAGCAGGCCAAGGCTCGCGGATTTCATGCTGCCCGCCTCGGTCCTCGGGTGTTGCGCACCGAGACTGCGCCAGTGGTTGCGCTTGCGGTTGCCCAGCAATTGTGGGGTGACTTCTAAGGCCCCATCGCTGGCAAGCCAGCTCCCACAGGGTTCAGTGTTGAACATGAATTTTGTGTGCCACACGTAACCTGTGGGAGCCGGCTTGCCGGCGATGGCCGCGACACGGTTCAAAGGACGTAAAACGTGATCGCCACGAAGTGCAGCACACTCCCCGCAATCACGAACAGATGCCAGATCCCGTGGGCATGGCGCAAACGACTGTCCAGCGCAAAAAAGACAATGCCCACGGTGTACAACACGCCGCCCGACGCCAGCCAGGCAAAACCCGTGCTGCCCAACGCCGCGAGCAACGGCTTGACCGCCACCAGCACGATCCAGCCCATCACCGCGTAGATCACGATCGACAGAATCCGCGCTTCCGAACGCGGCTTGATCTCTTGCAGGATACCGATCAGCGCCAATCCCCAGACAATTCCGAACAACGTCCAGCCCCACGGCCCGCGCAAGGTCACCAGGCAAAACGGTGTGTAGCTACCGGCAATCAGCAGGTAGATCGAAAAGTGATCGACCTTCTGCATGATCGCTTTCTTGCGCCCGCGCACGCTGTGGTAAACGGTCGAGGCGCTGTAAAGCACCATCAAGGTAAACCCGTAAATCGCCACGCTGACAATCTTCCACGGGCTGCCGTCCATGCTGGCAATCACCAGCATCCACACCACCCCGACCGTCGCCGCCACCGCCCCGACCAAATGCGTCCAGGCGTTCAATCGTTCCCCGTGATACATGTGTTGCTCACCTCAACATTCGTTACAACATTGCGCAAGGCTCAGGCCTTGAGCTTAAAAGCGCAATGTTTCAGATCAAAAATCCCCTCATACGTGCACAATCGAGCCATTCGAATAAGAGTCCGCGCCATGCTGATCGACGAAGAATTGACCCTGAAAAAACTCGAGGTGTTCCTCGCCTTCATGCGCACCGGCAACCTGGCCCGAGCGGCTGCCGAGTTGCAGACCAGCAACGTCAGCGTGCACCGCGCCATTCACTCGCTGGAAAGCGCCTTGCGCTGCCCGCTGTTCAAACACGAAGGCCGAAACCTGACACCGCTGGAAAGCGCTTATGTGTTGGAAGAGCGCGCACAGAAGCTGATTCACGACGTGGTCGAAACCGTGCGCCTGACCCGCGAAGCGGCCGGTTTCTCGGCTGAACGCTTCAAGCTCGGCTCGTTGTATTCGCTGACGGTGAAGACCGTGCCGCAGCTGATCATGGGCCTGAAGATCCGCCGCAGCGAGCTGAACATCGACCTGATCCTCGGCTCGAATTTCGACCTGCTGTACAAGCTCAAGAACATGGAAGTCGACGCAATCCTGGTGTCCCTGGACGACAGCGTCAACGACCCGGACTGCGAGCAGATTCCGCTGTTTTCCGATGACATCTTCCTCGCCACGCCGGCGGATTCGAAGTTCGCCCAACGGGCGGAAGTTGACCTGGCCGAAGTGCGCGACGAAACCTTCATCACCCTGACCCAGGGCTTTGCCACGCACCAGGACGGCAATCGGGTGTTCAAGCAAGCGGGGTTCGAGCCGAAAGTGGCGATGCAGGTCAACGACATCTTCACCCTGCTGAGCATGGTCAGCTCGGGGGTGGGTTATGCGCTGCTGCCGGGGCGGATTGCGGCGGTGTATGAGAACCGGGTGAGGCTGATCCCGTTACAGGAACGGTATAGGTTGCAGCAGCACATCGGCGTGGTGTTTCTAAAGGCCAAGGAGCGCGATCCGAATTTGTTGGCGTTGCTGGCGGAGTGTCGGATGTATGCCAATCGGAATGCTGCGGTGTGACTAAGAACCACCCCTCACCCCAGCCCTCTCCCCAGAGGGGAGAGGGAGAAAGGGAGCAGATTGGGGGCCTTTCAAGACCTGAGTTCGACTCGATACTTCAGGTCGATGTAGCTCCAAGAACAACTCAGTCAGTCCCCTCTACCCTCTGGGGAGAGGGTTAGGGTGAGGGGTGGTTTTCGAGTCCTACCCCACAATCCCGCGAACAATGAAGTACAACAACGAAGGCCCCAACAAGCACCCAAGCCCGGTATGGAACGTCGCGGTCAACGCGCCATACGGCACTAACCGCCGATCCGTTGCCGCCAGCCCGGCCGTCACACCACTCACCGTGCCCGCCAACCCGCCAAACACCATCGCCGAGCGCGGGTTATCCAGCCCCATCCAGCGCGCCGCCATCGGCGTGCCGACCATCACGAAAATCGCCTTGATCAACCCGGTGGCAATCGACAACGCCACCACGTCCGAACTCGCACCAATCGCCGCGCCGGTCACCGGCCCGACGATGTACGTCACCGCACCCGCGCCGATGGTGGTCATGCTGATCGCATCGCGATACCCGAACGCCCAGGCCATGCTCGCGCCGACAATGAACGGCAGGATCGTGCCCAGCAGCAGCGCAATCACGCCAATCAACCCGGCCTTCTTCGCTTCGGTGGCCTGCACTTCGAACGCGGTGGCGACGATGGCGAAGTCACGCAACATCGCACCGCCCATCAAACCAATGCCGGAGAACAGCGTCAGGTCCGCCAGGCCTTTTTGCCCGCCGGTCATGGTGCCGCCGACCCAGGCCAGCACCAGCCCGATGACAATGGCAATCGCCGAACCGTGAATCCGCCCGAACGTCAGGCGTTTGGACAACACCACCGACACCCACATGATCACGCCGACAAATGCGAACGCTGTGACCAAGCCGTTATGTTCCAGGCCTTTCTCGATGAGATCCCACATATCAGCGACCTCCTACTGGCGTGCCGACCGGGGTGATTTCCTCGGGCTCATCGGGCAAGGGTTCACCTTTGTGAGTGCGGCTGATCAGCGCAATCGTGCAACCGCAGATCACCACCGAACCAATCGCCGCCAGCACCGCCACCGGGCCGCCGTGCAACGCAGTCACGACGTTCTGTTGCGCGGCCATCGCGACCACCACCGGAATGTACATCGCGCCCCAGAAGCCGACGCCCATCTCGCAATCCTTGGTCATGCCGCCATGTCTTTGCATCCACAGCCGCGCGCAGATCAACAGGATCATCGCGATCCCGACCCCGCCCACGTTGGATTTGACGCCCAATAACACGCCAAGCGCATCGCCCATGATCACCCCTGCCAGCGTACAGATCGCGAGGAGCGCCACACCGTAAATAATCATTGTTGTTATCCTCAAAGTGCATCGTCGAATGTTGTTTTTGTTGTTCGAAGGCCTGAGTCGGTGTCTAGGGTTGGCGGCTTCCCTCCTCACGCAACAGCGCCTGCAAGGTATCAAGGCGAGCACCGTCGAAGGCAATCACGGTGCCCTGCTCGAACACCCGGCGCGCCAGCCCGGTCAGCACCGCACCGGGTGGCAGTTCGATCTGTAGACGCACGCCGCGCTCGTAAGCGCTTTGCACGGTGCCGCGCCAATCCACCACGCGGCACATGTTGAAAGCGAGGTCGTCGCGCAAGGCTTCAATATTGATGATCGGCCGGGCGCGGCTGCCGCTCAGGTAACCCAATGTCGGTGTTTTCAGTTGCACGCTGGCGAAGGCTTTGGCCAGGGTTTGACCGGGGACGTCCAATAAAGGACAGTGCGACGGCACGCTGACAGCCAACCGTTTTGCCAGACCGGCACCGCGAACTTTCGCCAACCCGGCGACGGCTTTCATTGCCACATCGCTGCCGGCAATGACCACCTGGTTATCAGCATTGATATTGGCCAGATAAACCGGCGTATCGACGCTGTGAACCTGCGCCAGCAACCCTTCCACCGCCGCCAGATCCAGACCGATGATCGCGGTCATGCCGTAGCCCTGTGGATAAGCCTGCTGCATCAGCTCGCCGCGCAGGCTGACCAGATGCAGCGCATCGCTGAAGCTCAGCGCGCCCGCCACCACTGCCGCTGGATAAGCGCCGATGGATAAGCCCGCGACGTAATCCGGCGCCATGGCTAACTGGCGCGACGACGCGACACCGGCGATCAACAAGCAAAGCTGAACAGCCCTTGTCGACTTCAACGCCTCGGCGGAATCCAGCAGCAAAGCATCTTCGCCGAGCACTTCACTGGCCTCGGTCACCGTTTCGAGAGGCAAACGGTGGAGCATGCCCGGCTGCTGCGCGCCCTGGCCGGGGAACACCAGCAAACTGCTCACGCTGCTTGCTCCCAAGGATCAATCACCAGGCTGGCCTCACGGGCGTTTTTCAGCAATACCCGACGGGCAGCACCGGCCCATTCCCGCAGGGCGACGGCGCCGAAAGGCGTCTGCAACTGCATGTCCACCTGACATGCGGCAGCGTCCAGCATTTTCACCAGCGCCTGCGCCTTCAATCGATCCATTGGTTGCGGGGTGCGCAGGATCAAGTCGAGATCACTGCCCTCGTGCAACGCCTGAATACCGCTGGCCAATTCAAACCCGGCGCTGCCGCTGACGCCCCACACCCAACCGCAAGCATCGAGCATCGGCCGCAAATCATTGAGGGCGTGCACTGCCGGCAAATCCCGGTCAATCAAGACATGACAAAGGTCTTCCGGTTTGACGCGGTGAGCAATCGCATCGATCAACATCACCGTTGCAAAGCGCTGCTCACGCAACCGCCCACGCACCCCGACCGCGATGCAATCCGGCGCGCTCAAAGCACGCCGAACCACCACCGGCTGACCCGCGCGGATCGACTCGACCACCCACGCAGGTGCGTCGACCGGCAGCTGCTCTGGCGTCATGCCCCAGAGCAGGTCGTGGGCCAGAATCGTATTCACCACTGCGCTCTCAGCAGTTCGCGAACGGTGCTTGATGCCGAACGGTTGGTCGCGCCCAAGCGGCTGCTCAGGTCACGTCCGCTGGTGGCAACATCGTCAATGGCAAGGTTCAGGCATTCAGTCACCCGCGCCAGATCCGCCGTTGTCGGCTGCTCGATCTGCTCCACCGACAAGGTTTCCCAAAGCAATCCCAGGCTCGCATAGCTATCGATGTCATACGCCATCGGCGGAACGCTTGCAGCCAGGGCTTCGAGCTCCTCGACACTGCGCAAGGTCACCCGCGCCGCTGAAGCCTTGCCCATCGCATGCACCATGACGCCCGGATCACGCAAGGCAATCAAGCGATTGGCCTGATACCCATGGGCCAGAAACGCCCCGGACATCGCCTTGCCCACCAACAAACCGATCACCGCATGGCCGGCCAACCGGGCGCGGGCATAACTGTCCGCCGCCCCGGCCAGGGCCTGATGAATGCCGAGCGCTTCTTCGCGCCGACCGTAAGCCTGGCTCGGCACATCGACGATGGCGACCAAGGCGCGTTTGTGCGGTTTATCCGTGTCTGCGGCGATGACATCATCCACCGCCTTCGCCAGGCCCCAACCTTCCAGCAGACCGACCTCGCCATTGCGCGCACGGACGAAGCGGTTATCGGGATCAGCCACCACCGCGATAAAGCGAACAGGCTGATCACCCAACACACCGTCGGCCACCTTCAAAGAAGAGGGCAAACCATCAACCGGTTTCGCACCTGCACTCAAGGCGTTGAACCAGTTCAAACCTCTCAGGGAATACGAACTCATGAGCGCTCTCCTTGATACAGATCGCGAACCGTTGCCGGATCGATTTGCGGCGTAGCGTCCAGACGAGCCAGCCGTTGCAGGAACAGGTCGGCCTGACGGCTGCGTTGTTGTTCCGGCAAACCTTGCTTGAGCAACTCACCGACCTGCTGCTGAATCTGCGCCACGTCGTCGGCGACATAACGGTCCACCAAACCACTGGCGAAACGCTGCTCGCCACCGGTCAGGCTCCAGATGAAAGGACGGTCGCGGGAGTCATATTCCTCAAGCCCCGCCTCCTGCTCGATCACTTGCGGACCATTCAAACCAAGCCGCGCTTCCTGAGTCACCAGCAAATAGCTGCACAACCCGGCGGCAATCGACATGCCGCCAAAGCAGCCGACGCTGCCGGCAACGACACCCACCACCGGCTGGTATTGGCGCAGATCGACAATCGCCGCATGAATATCGGCAATCGCCGCCAGCCCGAGGTTGGCTTCCTGCAAGCGCACGCCGCCGGTTTCCAGCAGCAGCACGGCGCGGGTTGGAATGCCGTTGCGGTTATCTTCGGCGGCCAATTCCAGTGCACCGGCCATTTTCGCCCCGCCGACTTCGCCGAGGCTGCCGCCCTGAAACGCGCCTTCGATGGCGGCGATGACCACCGGCAATCCACCGATGCTGCCCTTGGCGATCACCACGCCGTCATCGGCTTGCGGCACTACGCCCTGGCGCGACAGCCACGGCGACATGACGCGTTGAAACGGGTCGAGCAATTCACGGAAGGTGCCGGCGTCGAGCAAGGCTTTCGCCCGTTGCCGGGCGCCGAGTTCGACGAAGCTGTGCTTGTGAAGGAGTTCTGTACTGTCAGTCATGACCGATCTCCTCGAAGCCTTGTTCCAGACGCAAGCGCACCACGCCCGGTGTCGCGCCGAAATCATGGATATCAATAGCCATGGCGGGCGGTGTCTGACCGTCGAACATCCGTGCAAACAGGTGCTGCCAGCGTTGCTCCGCGCCATTGACCGAGGTCTGCACCTTGATCGTCAATTTGCCGGCCTGACCCGGTTCGATCAGCACTTCCAGATCGCCCGAGCCGACACAGCCCACCAGCGTGCGGCCCCGTGGCGGCTGCCCGGCGGGGAATTCAAAGGATAAGGTTTCCATCAGAAAGCTCCCGACTCGATGCGGTCGATAAACAGGCAGGCGGCGAGCAAATCCGCTGCACCGCCGGGCGACGCATTCAATGCGATTAATTGTTCGTCCAATTCGTGCAGGCGGCGGCGACCGGCGAGGCTGGCACTGCCGCCCGCATCGAGCACCGCTTGGGCACCAAGCTGCATGGTGTGCAGGCCGTGTTCGCCGGCGCGGTAGAGCACGCAGGTGTCGGCCAGGTTCGTCATGATCGCGAGCAAGGCATCGAGCCGGGCGTTCTGCTCGCCATGGCCCAAGGCGCGACTGCGTTTGAGTTGTGGCAGTGCGCGGTGCAGCACCGAAGGAAAGCCGAGCTGGGCTTCTTCACGGGCACCGTGAGCGCCGTAGCGTTGGGCGACTTGAGCGCCATGGCTGAGTGGCCGTGGTGCGTAACGGTCATCGAGTAACGCGAGGCGTGCAGCACGCAAAGCCATCGAGCCGGCGGCACCGGATTCAGGCTCAAGCGCGCAGGCCGTGACCAAAAGGCCCAAGGCCCAGATCGCCCCACGATGGGTGTTCACGCCGCCCGTCGTGGCGAGCATCGCTTGCTCCCCTTCCCGACCGATCCGGCCAACGGCTTCACGCAGCGGCACGCCGACTTCGCCACACTCAATGGCCGCTTCCGCCATTTCCTTGAATGCCGGCCACAAGGACAGCGCCGAGGCGTGCATCAGCCCCAGGTGCAAATCGGTGTGAGCGCCATTGCCACGACGGTCGACCAACGCCGGTTTCGGCGACAGGTCCGCTTCGTCGATCAGCGCGTCCACCGCCAGGTCCGCCAGCTGTTCAGCCAGGGAGAGTGTTTTCGGTTGCAGGTTGAATGCGTGCATTACCAACTCCTGAACTTGGCGGGCGGGTTGTAGAGGCCACCGGACCACTCGACCAGATCGGCCACGCTTTTGGCCGCGAGCAATTCGCGGGTGGCGTCGGTGCGGCGGATGCCGAGGTCTTCGGGCAAGGCGATCAGGCCTTCGCGGCGCATGCGCGCGGTGTCTTTCGGGTTGTGGCGCAGGCCGATGGCGGTCACTCCGGCGACGGCGGCGATCATCGCCTGGCGTTCTTCAAGCGAGCGGGCCTTGTACAAATAGGCGATGCCTTCTTCGGTCAACAGGTGGGTGACGTCGTCGCCGTAGACCATGATCGGTGCCAGCGGCATGCCGCTTTTTTTCGCCACCTCTATCGCATCGAGGGTTTCGACGAAGGTTGGTTTGCCGCCCTCCTGGAACGTCTCGACCATTTGCACCACGAGTTTTTTACCGCGTTCGAGCAAGGCTTCGGGCGCGTCGTCATGGCGCATGTCGAGCCAGGCCGGCGTGCTATGACGGCGACCGCGCGGGTCGTGGCCCATGTTCGGTGCGCCGCCGAAACCGGCGAGGCGCCCGCGGGTCACGGTGGAAGAATGACCGTCGCCATCGACTTGCAGGGTTGCGCCGATGAACAGGTCCACCGCGTATTGCCCGGCCAGTTGGCAGAACATCCGGTTGGAACGCAGGGAACCGTCACGTCCGGTGAAGAACACGTCGGGCCGAGCGGCGATGTAGTTTTCCATCCCCAGTTCAGTGCCGAAGCAATGCACGCTTTCGACCCAGCCGCTTTCGATCGCAGGGATCAAGGTCGGGTGCGGATTGAGCGTCCAGTTGCGGCAGATCTTGCCCTTCAAGCCAAGGGATTCGCCGTAGGTCGGCAGGATCAATTCAATGGCGGCGGTGTTGAAACCGATGCCGTGGTTCAGGGACTGGACGTTGTGTTTTTCGTAGATCCCACGGATCGCCATCATCGCCATCAGCACATGCACAGGCTTGATGTGCCGTGGGTCGCGGGTGAACAGCGGCTCGATGTAGAACGGCTTGTCGGCCACCACCACGAAATCGACCCAAGACGCGGGGATGTCGACGCGCGGCAGGTCGCTGACATCGTCCACCAGTTGGTTGACCTGGACGATGACGATGCCGTCGCTGAACGCGGCCGGTTCGATCAATGCGGGGGTGTCTTCGGTGCTGGGGCCGGTGTAGATGTTGCCGGCGCGGTCGGCCATGAAACCGGCCGAGAGCACGACGTTGGGAATCAAGTCGACCACCAGCCGCGCATAGAGCTCGATGTAGGTGTGGATCGCGCCGATTTCCAGCAGGCCATCTTCCAGTAGCTGGCTGATGCGCAGGCTCTGGGTGCCGGCGAAGGAGAAGTCGAGCTTGCGGGCGATGCCGCGCTCAAACAGGTCCAGGTGCTCGGAGCGGCCGACGCTGGGCATAATCATGTGCAAGTCATGCAGCTTGGCGGGATCGGCCTTGGCCAGGGAACGGGAGAGGAAATCCGCCTGCTTCTGGTTATTGCCTTCCAGCACCACGCGGTCGCCGGGCAGGATCAAGGCCTCCAGCGCTGCAACGATGTTGTCGGTGGGCAGCACCACACCGTCGGCCAGACCTCGCACAAGCTCGAGACGCCGCTGCTTTTCGCTGCGCCGCCGCGTCCATCGCGAGTCGGGGGATATTGTTGTTGTCATGACCACTCCACGGGTTCGCTGTCGTGGGAGTCACCTTAGGAGGGTTGGGTGGGCGGCATCAATCAAGCAGAGTGGTGGATTGTTACGGTTAGGGTAATGGTTTGAAATGTTGGGTGGGTGTTAGATCCACTCCTCACCCTAACCCTCTCCCCAGAGGGACGAGGGGACTGACCGAGGTGTCTTACGCTATACATCGACCTGAAAAACCGAGTCGAACTCAAGTTTTGAAAAGCTTGAAGATCGGCTCCCTTTCCCCCTCTCCCCTCTGGGGAGAGGGCTGGGGTGAGGGGTGGATTTCGAACACACCCAGTTTTTGTGTTGAAACATCTGTCCTCAGAACGCTCCACAGCAATCAGCGGTAAGTCCCAAAAAAGGACCGATCAGTCCCTTTTTGGGACTCTTCAACCGTCGCCAGCCAAATGGGGATTTGTGTTTAAAAGTTTGTCCGCAGTAACGGTGAGAGGCTACGTAGTCCGGCGTCGCTGCCTACAGCAATGCCGGAAGCCGCTGACTGGTGCGGTTTTGCGTTGATCTTTATCGTTTACGGGTCGCTGCCAATTCAGCGACCGGGTCTGGACCCCCGAGGTGTAGAAGGCGCAAATGCGCCCCCTCATGACGTATGCTTGCGCACCTTTAATGTGTGTACTCCGTTATGGCGGCTGTGCGCGGGAGACTTTCGGGTCTACCGGGTTTTCTCCACCTCGGGTTCCAGCCCGCGTACAGCTGCCACCCCTTCGGCTGGAACCGAGGGAGCAGCTGAAACTCATTACTGGAGATTCACAATGTTCAAAGCCACTCCCAATCCCCCGGAAACCGACACCGGTTCCGACGCATCCCTCGAAGCCGAGAAACTCAAAGAAGCCGCCGACCGCGTCTTCTCTTACTACTTCCCCCCAGCCCACGAAAAACCGGGCAAGCGCCGCAAACATCCTCTCTTCACCGTCTCCCCGGATATCGATACCGAAGCCCTGCTGGCCAATGCCTCTGAAGACTTGCTGTCCATCAGCGCCATTGCGGCTGATCTGGCGGACGATGTAGAAGGCTCGCGCCGCTCGGTAGCCCTGGCGCTCAGTCGAATGGCCGATGGGGTGCAGTTGTTGGTGGAGCGGGCGCTGGACCATAACGAGGCGTTGCAGATGCAGATGCGGACTCAGGCCAAGGTTTAACCGTCATGTTTGAGGTGAATTGAAGGCCGCCTTCGCGAGCAAGCCCGCTCCCACAGGTTTTGTGTACGCCGCAAATCCAATGTGGGAGCGGGCTTGCTCGCGAAGGGGCCAGTCAGACCAACCCAGCACTCACAAGTAACTGCTCAAGTGCCAGCAAATCCGGCACCTTCGCCACTTGCTCCCCCACCTGCACCGCCGCCTGCTCCAGCGGACACAACGGCACATCCACATAGCTCAACTGACTATCCAGCTTGTACGACCGCGGAATCCCCTGCACCAGCAACGCAATGAACTTCAGCTCTGGCCGCCCACCAAGGGCATTGAGAATCACGATCCGCGCACGCTCGCCGATGACGATTTTATTGCCGCACGCCGACTCGAAACTCAGCAACGGAATCTGCCGGTCCCGCCACTTCACCAACCCCAGGTACCACGGAGGCGTGTCCAGATCGAACGCCCCCGGTTGATAGTCGATCAACTCCGCCACCGCCACGTTGGGCAGGATCAGGTTGCGGTCGGCCAGGGGCAGCAGCAGCCCGGTGAGATTGCTGGTGCGGTGCTCAAGCATGGGTTTTGCTCCACAACGCGATGCTGTCGAGCAGCACCGATTCCTGGTACGGCTTGCCGAGATAGTCGTTGACGCCGATGGCCATGGCGCGGTCGCGGTGTTTCTGGCCGGTGCGGGAGGTGATCATGATGATCGGCAAGTGCTGCAAACGTTCGTCGCTGCGCACTTGAGTCGCCACTTCGAAGCCGTCCATGCGCGGCATTTCGATGTCGAGCAGCATCACGTCGGGCAGGTGGTCTTCAAGCAGCAGCATGGCGTCAACCCCATCCTTGGCGGTCAGCACGTTCATGCCGTGGCGCTCCAGCAGACGGCTGGTGACCTTGCGCACGGTGACCGAATCGTCGACCACCAGCACCAGCAGCGGTTTATGCGGCTCGACCTCCGCGTCCTGGGTTTGCGTGCGTTGCGGCGCCTGGGCCTGCATGGCGCGGATCGGCGCGAGCAAATCGAGAATCAGCACCACCCGGCCGTCGCCCAGAATCGTCGCCCCGGACAAACCCTGCACCGACGCAAATTGCGGGCCGAGGCTTTTGACCACGATCTCGCGCGTGCCGGCCATGGAGTCAACCTGCACGGCGATGTGCCGCTCGTTGCATTGCACCAGCAAGACCGGCAGTGGCAGGCTCTGGCCCAGCAGTTTCGGACGGGTGCTGGTTTTTAGCAGTTCGCCCAGATAACACAGCTCATACGTCTGCCCGGCGTATTCGTAGGTCGGCGGATCGAGCCGGTAATGCCCTTCGAGTTCGTTGGGCAGCACACGAACGATGCCGTCGATGGTGTTCAACGGGATCGCGTATTGATCTTCCAGGCACTGCACCATCAGCGCGCGGTTGACCGACACGGTGAACGGCAGGCGAATCCGGAAGTGCACGCCCTGCCCCGGTGTCGAGTCGATGACCATGGTGCCGCCGAGCTGCCGGACTTCTTCGTGAACAACGTCCATGCCCACGCCACGCCCGGAGATCTGAGTGATTTTCTCGGCAGTGGAGAACCCCGGTTGCAGGATGAATTGCAGCACGTCGCGGTCGCTGATATCGGCGTCCGCAGCCAGCAAACCGCGCTTGATCGCCTTGCGCCGCACCGCGTCCAGCGGCACGCCCGCACCGTCGTCGCGAATGTCGAAAATGATGTCGCCGCCCTCGCGAGACAGGTCGAGGGTGATCCGGCCCTGGGCCGGTTTGCCGGCCGCGATACGCACCTCGGTCGATTCCAGACCATGGTCCACGGCGTTGCGCAGCATGTGTTCCAGCGGGGCCGCCATGCGTTCGAGCACGTTGCGGTCCATCTCGCCTTCAGCGTTGCCGACCACGAACTCAACGTCCTTGCCCAGCTCACTGGAGACCTGGCGGACGATGCGTTTCAAGCGCGGCAGCATGCGCTCGAACGGCACCATGCGCGTGCGCATCAGGCCTTCCTGTAATTCGGTGTTGATGCGGCCCTGTTGTTGCAGCAGGTTTTCCGCATCCTGATTGCGTCGATCGAGGGTTTCCTTGAGGTCGAGCAGGTCGGAGGCGGACTCGAACAGCGCCCGCGACAACTGCTGCAGCTGCGAGTGACGGTCCATTTCCAGCGGATCGAATTCTTCGTAGCCCAGGCGTTCGGCTTCGACTTGCTGGCGGCTGAGAATCCGGCCCTGGGTTTCAGTATCGAGCCGGCGCAACTGATCGCGCATCCGCTCGATGGTGGTTTCCATTTCGCTCAGGGCCACCCGCGCATCGCTGACCTGTTGCTCGATACGGCCACGGAAGATCGAGGTTTCACCGGCCAGGTTGACCAGATCGTCGAGCAATTCTGCCGAGACCTTGACCATGTCGGCCCCCACTTCGGCTTGCGGCGCCGGGGTGTCGGGTTTCGGCGTGGCGGGCAGCACCACCGGCGCATCGAGAACAGCGGGATGGCTGAAGTTCTTGATCGCGTCGATCAACCGATCAGCCGGCGGCAAGGGCTGACCGGCGCGGGTGGCATCGAGCATCTGCGCCAGTCGGTCGTGACTGCTTTGCAGCAACGCGAACAGCGCCGGGGTCGGTTGCAGCACGCCAGCGGACAAGCCTTCGTAGAGAAATTCCAGCTCATGGGCGAGGTCGCCGATGGGGGCAATTTCCACCATCCGCGCGCCGCCCTTGAGCGTGTGCAGGTCGCGCAGCAGGGTTTCCACTTCCTGACGGTTCGACGGTTCGGCTTGCCAGCGCACCAGCGCCGTGCCGGAGTTTTCGATGATGTCGAAACCTTCCTCGAGGAAGATCTCCAGCAGCTCGGGGTCGTGGCCCGGCGAGTCATTGGCCGGCGCAGGTTCCGCCACTTCGGCGGTGTTGGCGTTGCCCTGACGGAACTTGCGAATCGCTTCGATCAGTTCGTTCGGAGCACCCAGGGTGTGCTGGTTCTTCAGCTGTTCGAGCAACACCGCGAGCCGGTCATGGCTCTGTTGCAGCAACTGCGCGAGGGTTTCACTGTGGCTGTAACGGCGGTCCACCAGGCCTTCGTAAAGACTTTCCAATTCATGGGCCAGGTCGCCGACCGGCTGGACCTCGGCCATCCGTGCGCCACCCTTGAGGGTATGCAAGTCACGCTGCAAGGACGACAGCGGCGCGGCGTTGTCCGGGTCGCTCAGCCAGCGCTGCAAGACCTGGCCAGCGCTTTCGAGGATATCCACCGCTTCTTCGAGGAAGATCGAGACGATCTCATCGTCCAGCTCGACCTGGGTCGCGGTCTGTTCCAGTTCCGCGGTGGCGCTGCCCAGTTCGCGGATGCTCAGGGTGCGGCTGCCATCGCTGCGGATCAGGCCCATGGACGACGGATCAAGGCTTTCGTCGAGCAAGCCGCGCAAGGCCCGGATGCGTTCCGGTTGCGGGCTGACTTCCTGGCCGGCGGCCAGTTCGTCGAGCATGTTGATCAGCGCTTCGTGGGCACTTTGCGCCTCGTGGAAAAACCGGTCGCTGACCGCCAGGCTGCTTTCTTCCACCGCGCCATACAAGTCGAGCAACGCTTCGCAAAGTTCGTCCACCGGGTGCAGATCGGCGAGGTGTGCGCCTTCGCCCAAGGTGGTCAATTCGTCCAGCAACGCGCTGAGCTCCTGACGCTCGCCGGGGTGCTGCTGCCAGCGCTGCAACAGGCTTTCGGCGTCCAGCAGGATGTCCATGCCTTGGGCCAGGAAGTTGTTGATCAGTTGCGGATCACGCTTGATTCGCAGCGCAGTGTTCGGCGCTTTCAACAGCGCGTCCAGACGCTCGGAGAGCAACGCCTTGGTGCGCTCGATCAGCAAATCAGCATCCGGTATTTCGGCCAGCGGATCATCCTTGAGTTGCCGCAGCCCGAGGCGGAACAGACCTTCGGCTTCCAGCAGCAGTTCGACTTCGTCGAGGTCGAGGGCGATCAGGTGCGCCTTGTATTCGCGGGCCAGTTGATCCAGCGGCGTCGCCAGCTCGGCGATCGGCAATACGCCGGCCATCGACGCGCTGCCCTTCAAGGTGTGCAACGCCCGCTGCAACTCGTCGCTGGCTTGCAACGGCACCTGCTCGGCGGCTTGATCGAGGAAACGGTTGAGGCTGGCGAGATGGGTCTCGGCTTCCTTGCGGAAGATCTCCAGCAACAGCGGATCGAGGGCCGCAACGTCCTGGGTGTCTTCATCGCTGGCGGGCGTATCGCCCTTGGCCAGGGCATGGGCGCGAGCGGCCAGTTGGTCGACCTGATTGCACTGGCGCTGGGCATTGGCGGCAAATTCAGCCACCAGCGCCGGCAGCAGCTCCAGTGCATCGCGGAGCAATTGTTGCACCGCCGCCCCAGGCGCAACGCTGTGTTCCAACACGCGGTTGAGCAGGTTTTCCACGGCCCACGCCAACTCACCCAGCACCAGCGCACGGACCATCCGGCCACTGCCTTTCAAGGTGTGGAACGCACGGCGCAATTCACTCAACGCGGCTTTATCGTCCGGATTGGCCGTCCAGCGCGGCAAGTATTCCCGGAGGATTTCCAGGACTTCATCGGTTTCTTCGAGGAAGACTTCCCGCAGCTCATCGTCCACCGGCTCTTCGCCGGCGGGCGGTGGCAGCAGGCTGCCCGGGGTGGTCAGGGCCGGCGGATTGACCGAAGAGACCGGGCTGGCGAGGACATCGGCCAGCGACTGCACGGTATCGGGGTCATCGAGTTCTTGCAGGTCCTGCATCACCTGAGCTTCACTCGGGCTCAGCACATCCTCGAGCATCGGCACATGCTGTTCGCTGGGGAAAAAGCCGAGTGACGCCAGGCTCTTTTCCGCCACGTCGAGCAGCTGTTCGCCGGGAGCCTCGGGGTCGTCGCTGAGACGCTCCAGGTAATACTCGATGCTGGTGATGACGTCGGCCAGGCTGTCCAGTTCCTGCCAGCCGGGCTGACCCGGGTCCAGCAGCAGATGCTCGCGAATGAAGTGGTTGCAGGCTTCGATCAGGCTCGCCGCACGGCCCAACGGAATCATCGACAGCGCACCACGCACTTGGGTCAGCAACGCCGGCAAGGCCTGTAAATGCTGGCGGTCCCAGTCGGCGTCGATGTAGTCGACGATCATGTCCTTGGCCTGTTGCAGGCAGATACGCGTTTCCTTGATCACGATCTGATGGATCTGCGTCAGGTCGGTGGTCGGCAGGCGGCTTTCTTCCTGACTCTCCGGCTCAACGGTGCCGACCATGCCGGCCAGCGTCGCTTCGACGTAGAGCAGGGCCCCGGCGACGTCCATGAGAATGGCGTCGTTGGGTTCGCGCTGGCCTTGGGCAAGACTCAGCACCACCGCCAGTTGATCGATGATGACTTTGCGCGGCTGGCCAAAACCCAACACCGCCAAGGTGTCGGCGATTTGCCGCAGGGGCGCCAGCAGGCTTTCGAGGTCCGAGGTGTGCTGGCGGTCGCTGCGCACGAACAGGTCCAGGCGTTCCTTGACCCGCACCAGTTCTTCACAGAGTGCGGCCAGCACCGAACGCATGGCGTCACGGTCAGGGCCGGCCAGGCGGGCGCGTTCTTCGTCGACCATTGCGCTGTCAGGCAGCGCGTCGTCCAGTGAGTAACGATCTTTCATGGTCAGCATCTGCCCGGTGGGATGTTCGGCCTTGGCAATGTAGAACAGCAAACTCTTGAGTAACTCCGGCGGCGCCGGCTGATTGATGCCGCGAATGCCCTGTTCGAGCAAGCGCTTGAGTTCTTTGTCGGCGTCCTTGAACAGGCTGCGCAGCGCCGGGCTGTTGGCAATCGAGCCACCGCGCATGCCTTCGACCAGCGCCGAGGCGACTTGCCACAACGGGCTCAAAGGCGCGTTGCCGCACAGTCCTTCCAGGCGTGAAAAAACTTTGGTCAGATAACCGAGGTTAGTCTCGTCATCCTGCTCGCGCAGCAACCCGACCAACGCCATCTGCAGCATCTGCCGCAACTTGCGCAGCACATTGGGAAGATCCGCCGGTTCCAGCAGGGCCAGCGATTCTTCGTCCAACCCCGGCAGGTCGAGCAATTGCGGGCTGAACAGACTGGTTTCCGACAACAGGCTTTCGCCCCGGGCACTGCGCAAATCGTTGATCAATGGCAGCACCACCAAGGGCAGGTCACGCCGCGCGCCTTGCACCCGATCGAGGTAAATCGGCAGCTGCCCGAGGGCTTGCAGCAGCAGGTGAAGCGCCTCGTCGCGATGACCGATGCGGTTCTGTTGCAAGGCGATGACCAGGTGTTCCATTTCTTCGGCGAGCAGGGCCGCGCCGTAGAATTCGACCATCTGTAAACTGCCGTGAACCTGATGGATGCACGCCAGGCAATCGCTCAGGGCGTGCGTCGCCTGAGGGTCATCAAGCAGGGTTTCGATGGCTTGATGAGCCACTTTCAGCGTTTCGGCAATCTCGCCTTTGACCCATTCGAGGGCCACATAGTCGTGCCGATCACCCATAACCACTCCAAATCACTGCTCTACTCAAAAAAACGCAAACGCCTGCGGGCGCTTCACACTTTATCCGCAGCCTGCGCCTTGGCCGCCGGCAAGGTGAAACCGGACACCGAGCGCCGCAGCTGACTGGCCATTTTCGCCAGGTTGCCGATGCTCTCGGCGGTGGCGGTCGAACCCGATGACGTCTGCGTGGTGATCTGCTGGATCACGTTCATCGTCAGGGAAATCTGACCGGCCGAAGACGTCTGTTGCTGCGCGGCGTTGGAAATACTCTGGATCAGCGCTGCCAGGGTCTTCGATACACCTTCGATTTCTTCCAGGGCCACTCCGGCATCCTGCGCCAGACGCGCGCCGCGCACCACTTCGGTGGTGGTCTGCTCCATGGAAATCACCGCTTCGTTGGTGTCGGTCTGGATAGCCCGCACCAGGGTTTCGATCTGCCGGGTGGCGGCGGACGAGCGCTCGGCCAGACGTTGCACTTCGTCGGCCACCACCGCAAAACCGCGCCCGGCGTCACCGGCCATCGAGGCCTGGATCGCAGCGTTGAGCGCGAGGATGTTGGTCTGATCGGCAATGTCATCGATCAGGCTGACAATGTCGCCGATTTCCTGAGAGGACTCGCCCAGGCGCTTGATGCGCTTGGCCGTGTCCTGAATCTGCTCGCGGATGTTGTCCATGCCGTGGATGGTGTTGTGCACCACCTCGTTGCCCTTGTTGGCAATCTCCACCGAACGTTCGGCCACCGCCGAGGACTCGGCGGCGTTGGCCGAGACCTGGTCGATGGACTGCGCCATGTCGTTGATCGCGGTGGAGGCTTCGCTGATCTGTTGCGCCTGATGTTCCGACGCTTGGGCCAGGTGCATGGCGGTGGCCTGGGTTTCCTGCACGGCGGCGGCGACCTGGCCGGCGGTGAGGTTGATGGTCGCCACCAGGTCGCGCAGTTGATCGACGGAATAGTTGATCGAGTCGGCGATGGTCCCGGTGAAGTCTTCGGTGACCGAGGCGGTCACGGTGAGGTCGCCGTCGGCGAGGTCTTCGATCTCGTCGAGCAGGCGCATGATCGCAGTCTGGTTGCGCTCGTTCTTCTCGGCGGTTTCGCGCAGCTGGCGATTGGTTTCGCGAACCATCACCAGGCCGATGAGGATGATCGACATCAGCGCCAACAGGCCCAGCACATAGCCGCCAATGGTGTCGGTGTCGCGCCCGCCGGCAAGGTTTTCGAACCCGGTGGCCAGGTGCGAGGCTTCGTCGAGCAGGGTTTGTGACAAGGTGAAAATATTGGTCGCCGATTCGCGAACCTTGAACAGCTCCGGCGAGGTTTCGAGGATTTCATCCACGGAGCCGGAGACGAATTCGAACAGCTCGGAAATCTCGGTCAAGCGGGCACGCGCATCGCGGTCTTCGACCTGGCTGACCCGCAGCGACGTATTGCCCTGGAGCATGCCGTTGAGCACCTGGCCGAACCGTGCCGCGTCACGACCGAACGCGTCGGCGGCCTGTTGCGAATTTTCATCACCGGACAGCACGGTGTTCACCGCGCCCAGGATGCGTTCGGCCAGCAGCGACTGACGCTGGGCCATGGCCACCTGAGCGGCCGGCGCGCCGCGCTGCAAGAGGATTTCGACGACTTTTTCGTATTCGACCTGCAACTGCGGCACGGTTTCGGCCAGCGTTGCGGCGACCTGATGCAGCGACAGCACGGTCTGCTCGCTGGAGAGGATGGCGTCGGTGTTTTTCAGCAGGCGTTCCCAGTCCAGCTGCACGGCGCGCATTTCCGGGCGCACGGTGGACGGCGCCGGTGGCAGGCCGGTGGCCGGGTCGCCCTTCTTCAGGTAACCCCAGCGTTGGGCGAAGTCGTTGCGTGCATCGCTCAGCAACTTGAACGCGGCAGCCTTGCCGGCAGCGGCTTCGGTGGCGTTTTTGGCGATGCGTTGGGACAGCACGCGCAGCTCGCCGGCGTGGCCGATGTACTGTTTGTCATACGTGGCTTGCGTGTTGAGGTAAGCGAAGTTGGCGAACAGCAGCATGATGAAGATGATCAGCGCGATGAACAGCACGATGATCTGCGAGCGGCTGCGCGATCCTTCTGGCTTGCCTGTTTTTGTTTTTATCATCGGTCCTCGCCTGTTAACCCACACTCTTGAAACCTGCTACGGACCCTGTGGGAGCCGGGCTTGCCCGCGATGCAGGCGACACGGTCTCACTTCTAGCCGAGGTGATGCCATCGCAGGCAAGCCAGCTCCCACAGGGTTCGCGTTTACAGCGCTACATGCATGAAGCTTTGTGACTGCACCAGCGTAAACGGACTGAATATTTGCCACGTCTGCTCACGCTGAAACCGGCCCTGGACGAACGCGGCAATCGGCCCGTGGAGATCGGCCGTCGACACCGGTTCCAGAGTGTCCTGGGCAAAGTGCTGCAAGCCGAAGACTTCGTCGACCATCAACCCGGCAAACACTTCGCCGTGTTCCACCACCAACACCCGCCGCTGTTTGCGCAGGGTCGACTGTTCATGACCGAAGAAGCTGCACAAATCCATGATCGGCAGCAATCGCCCGCGCAGGTTGGCCACACCCTTGACCCAGGGTTTGACGCCCGGCAATTGGGTGAAACGCGGTTCGTGCAGGACCTCGCTGACTTCGCCCATGGGCGCGACGTACCAGTTTTCGCCCAAGCGAAAACCGATGCCGCTCCAGCGGTCCTGTCGGGTCGGCTGGGACGGCAGATCCGCCGCCAGCAGACGACAGCGCTGGTCGATCTGCAGCAGCAGTTCGAAAGCCGTCAGCGACTCGGTCATGGCCGGACGATCAACCGGCCAGCACGTTGTTCAGGGTTTTGATCAGGGTCTCTTCGTCGACCGGCTTGGTCAGGTAATCCTTGGCGCCCTGGCGCGTGCCCCAGACTTTGTCGGTTTCCTGATCCTTGGTGGTGATGATGATCACCGGGATGTGCCCGGTGTCCGGGTCTTTGGTCAGCTGGCGGGTCGCCTGGAAACCGTTGAGGCCGGGCATGACGATGTCCATCAGCACCGCGTCAGGTTTTTCCTGGCGGGCCAGGGCCACGCCGTCGGCGCCGTTTTCGGCTTTCAACACTTCATGACCGTGCTTTTCCAGCATGCCGGTCAGTTTGTACATTTCGGTCGGCGAATCATCGACGATCAGAATACGTGCCATGGTCTTCCCCATTCTTGTCAACGCCGGGCCCGCTGGCCGAGCGTCACTGTGCGTGTCCTACTGCGGCAAAACGGCGGCGAAGCCCGGTACATGGGCCTGGATCGCGTTCAGCAGTTCTTCCTTGCTGAAAGGCTTGGTCAAAAACTGGTCGGAGCCGACGATGCGCCCCTTGGCCTTGTCGAACAGCCCGTCCTTGGACGACAGCATAATTACTGGCGTGGACTTGAACGCACTGTGGTTCTTGATCAGCGCGCAGGTCTGATAGCCATCCAGGCGCGGCATCATGATGTCGACGAAGATGATGCCGGGGTGGTTGTCGGCAATCTTGGCCAGGGCATCGAAACCATCGATGGCCGTGATGACTTCACAACCCACGTTCTTCAACAGCGTTTCGGCGGTGCGGCGAATCGTCTTCGAATCGTCGATCACCATGACCTTCAAGGCGCTGGAATGCTGGTCCATAAATGCTCTGCCGTCGCCTTTGCGAATCAAATTGTCCATTTCCGATAATCGGAGGCTCGAAACCCTTGATGTTTAAGGGCCGGAACGATATGGCAGCCTTTTTAGCACAGTCTCCAAATGCAATCTATCGGGTGACTGGCGCGGTGGTTTTTCCTTGACCGGGAACACACTGCGCGCCAATCTGACGCCACTTTTTCGTGTCCAACCGGACCACCCAAATTCGAGGAAAAACCCATGAGCGTTCGCGTCGGGATTGTCATGGATCCTATTGCCAGCATCTCCTATAAAAAGGATAGCTCGCTGGCCATGCTGCTGGCCGCACAGAAGCGCGGCTGGGAACTGTTCTATATGGAACAGCGCGATTTGTATCAGGGTGAAGGCGAAGCCCGGGCGCGGATGCGTCCGCTGAAAGTCTTCGCCAACCCGGAAAAATGGTTCGAACTGGAAGCCGAGACCGACGCGTTGCTGAGCGATCTGGACGTGATCCTGATGCGCAAGGATCCGCCGTTCGACATGGAGTTCGTCTACTCCACGTACCTGCTGGAACAAGCCGAACGCGCTGGCGTGCTGGTGGTCAACAAGCCGCAAAGCCTGCGTGACTGCAACGAAAAGCTGTTCGCCACGCTGTTCCCGCAGTGCACGCCGCCGACCGTGGTCAGCCGCCGCGCCGACGTGCTGCGTGAGTTCGCCGCCAAACATGGCGACGTGATCCTCAAGCCGCTGGACGGCATGGGCGGCACTTCGATCTTTCGTCATCGCGCGGGCGATCCAAACCTGTCGGTGATTCTGGAAACCCTGACCGCGCTGGGCACCCAGCAGATCATGGGCCAGGCCTACCTGCCGGCGATCAAGGACGGCGACAAACGCATCCTGATGATCGACGGCGAGCCGGTGGATTACTGCCTGGCACGCATCCCGGCCGCCGGCGAAACCCGTGGCAACCTCGCGGCCGGTGGCCGTGGCGAAGCCCGTCCGCTGAGCGAAAAGGATCGCTGGATTGCCGCACAAGTCGGCCCGACCCTGCGTGAAAAAGGCCTGTTGTTCGTGGGCCTGGACGTGATCGGCGAGCACCTGACCGAAATCAACGTCACCAGCCCGACCTGCATTCGCGAGATTGATAATGCGTTCGGCACCGACATTGGCGGGATGTTGATGGATGCCATCGATCAGAAGCTCAAGGCTCGTTGATATAGAACAGCCAAGATTGAACCAACATTGCGTTATCATGCGCGGCCTGTGAAAAACGCGATGTTGGTTTCCTTGTCATGACACTTCCGTCCGATCTGCCCGCTGAACTCGCCCATCGTGGCGTGCGCCCAGCCGATCGCCTCGGATTTACCCTGTTTCTCGCGGCGTTGATTCACCTGGCCTTGCTGTTGGGCGTCGGGTTCACGATGGTTGAACCCAAGCAGATCAGCAAAACCCTGGAAATCACCCTCGCCACCTTCAAAAGTGAAAAAAAGCCTGCGAAAGCTGATTTCCTCGCCCAGGAAAATCAGGAAGGCAGTGGCACCCTGGATAAAAAGGCAATTCCCAAGACCACTGAGGTCGCGCCCTTCCAGGACAACAAGGTGCAGAAAGTCACACCGCCGCCGGCCGCCAAGCCGCCAGTGCCGGAAGCAGCGCCCAAAGCTGCCGTGACCACGGTCGCGCCGAAGCCGAAAAAAGCCCCGGCGAAGAACGAAGAGATCAAGCCGATAACCAAGCCTGCGGTGGCGGCACCGACTTTCGACACTGAACAGCTGTCCAGCGACATTGCCAGCCTGGAAGCAGAACTGGCCAACGAACAACAGCTGTACGCCAAGCGCCCGCGCATCCACCGCCTGAGCGCTGCTTCGACCATGAAAGACAAGGGCGCCTGGTATAAGGACGAATGGCGCAAAAAGGTCGAGCGCATCGGCAACCTGAATTACCCCGACGAAGCGCGGCGCCAGCAGATCTACGGCAATTTGCGCCTGATGGTCTCGATCAATCGCGATGGCTCGCTGTATGAAGTGCTGGTGCTGGAGTCCTCCGGGCAACCGCTGCTGGATCAGGCGGCACAGCGGATTGTGCGGCTGGCGGCACCGTTTTCACCGTTTACCGGGGATTTGTCGGATATAGACCGTTTGGAAATCATCCGCACCTGGAAATTCGCTCGTGGGGACAGACTCTCAAGCAACTGACCACCACAAATCCCCTGTGGGAGCGGGCTTGCTCGCGAATGCGGTGTGTCATTCAGTATTGATGTCGACTGACACGCCGCATTCGCGAGCAAGCCCGCTCCCACATTTGATCCGAGTTGGCTGCCAAATTGCGGCATCCCCAGCTTGTCAGTTCGCCCCTCCAACGCCACACTAGCGCTCATGAAGAACGTCAGCCCCAGCTACCTCAAGCATCACTTCCTGATCGCCATGCCTCACATGGCCGACCCGAACTTTGCGCACACCTTGACCTACATCGTCGAGCACACGGCCAATGGTGCCATGGGGCTGGTGGTCAACCGCCCGCAAGACCTGAATCTGGCCGATATCCTCGAGCAATTGCGCCCCGACATCGAACCGCCCGTGCTCTGCCAGCATGTGCCGATCTTTATCGGCGGCCCGGTGCAGACCGATCGCGGCTTCGTCCTGCACCCTTCGGGCAAGACCTTTCAGGCGACCGTTGATCTGGAAGGCGACCTTTCCTTGTCTACCTCCCAGGACGTGCTGTTCGCCATCGCTGACGGCGTCGGCCCGGCCAAAAGCGTGATCGCCCTCGGCTACGCCGGTTGGGAAGCCGGGCAGCTCGAAGCCGAGCTGGCGCAGAACGCCTGGCTGACCTGCCCGTTCGACGCCGACATCCTGTTCAACACCAGCAGCGAACTGCGCCTGGACGCGGCGGCCAAGCACCTCGGGGTCAATCTCAGCCTGCTGACCAGCCAGGCGGGCCACGCCTGATGGCCCTGCGACTGATTCTGGGTTTTGACTACGGCACCAAACAGATCGGCGTTGCGGTCGGCCAGGTGATTACCGGCCAGGCCCGCGAGCTGTGCACCTTGAAGGCACAGAACGGTATTCCCGACTGGAATCAGGTCGAAGCCCTCATTAAAGAGTGGAAACCCGATGCTGTGGTGGTTGGCCTGCCCTTGAACATGGACGGCACGACGAGCGACATGTGCCTGCGCGCGGAGAAATTCGCCCGCCGCCTCAATGGCCGCTACAACTTGCCCTTCTATACCCACGATGAGCGCCTGACCACCTTCGAAGCGAAGGGCGAACGACGTGATCGTGGCGGACAAAAGGGCAGCTACCGCGACAACCCGGTCGACGCCATCGCCGCCGCCCTGCTGCTGCAAGGCTGGCTCGACGAAAACACCGCACTGTTCGAATCCTGAAGCGCCGTCAAAGCGTCTCTCTTAGCGACAACCCGAGCCAAACCCCGCACGCACCGGCTCGGGCCCAAGAAGGAGCAACCATGAGCCTGCCCAATCCCGCCGAACTGATCAGCCAGATGGCGATCCGTCTCAAGGCACATCTGGAACACCGTGGCATCAGCGAACCGCGCTACATCGGCATTCGTACCGGCGGCGTCTGGGTCGCCCAGGCGTTGCTCGATGAACTGGGCAGCGACTCGCCCCTCGGCACCCTGGACGTGTCCTTCTACCGCGACGATTTCAGCCAGAACGGCCTGCACCCTCAAGTGCGCCCCTCCGCCCTGCCATTCGAGATCGAAGGCCAGCACCTGGTGCTGATCGACGACGTGCTGATGAGCGGCCGGACCATCCGCGCCGCCATGAATGAACTGTTCGACTACGGCCGCCCGGCCAGCGTGACGCTGGTGTGCCTGCTGGACCTTGACGCCGCCGAGTTGCCGATCCGCCCGAACGTGGTCGGTGCGACGCTGGCGCTTGCGGCCCACGAGCGGGTGAAACTGTCCGGCCCGGAGCTCAAGCTCGAACTGCAAGACCTCGCCCTTTAATTCGCCCTATTGAGAGTCCCCCTCGCGATGACGCCTCTAGAAACCAAGCGCCCGCTGCAGCTCAATGATCAGGGCCAGCTGCGCCACTTCCTCTCGCTCGACGGTTTGCGCCGCGAGTTGTTGACGGAAATCCTCGACACCGCCGACTCGTTCCTCGAAGTCGGCGCCCGGGCGGTGAAGAAAGTCCCGTTGCTGCGCGGCAAGACCGTGTGCAACGTGTTCTTCGAGAACTCCACCCGCACCCGCACCACCTTCGAGCTGGCAGCCCAGCGCCTGTCGGCCGACGTGATCACGTTGAACGTGTCGACTTCGTCGGCGAGCAAGGGCGAAACCCTGCTCGACACTCTGCGCAACCTGGAAGCCATGGCGGCCGACATGTTCGTCGTGCGTCACGGTGACTCCGGCGCTGCGCACTTCATCGCCGAACATGTCTGCCCGCAAGTAGCGATCATCAACGGCGGCGACGGCCGTCACGCCCACCCGACCCAGGGCATGCTGGACATGCTGACAATCCGCCGGCACAAGGGCGGTTTCGAAAACCTCTCCGTGGCCATCGTCGGCGATATCCTGCACTCGCGGGTGGCGCGCTCGAACATGCTCGCGCTGAAAACCCTCGGCTGCCCGGACATCCGCGTCATCGCGCCGAAAACCCTGCTGCCGATCGGCGTCGAGCAGTACGGCGTGAAGGTTTACACCGACATGACCGAAGGCCTGAAAGACGTCGATGTGGTGATCATGCTGCGCCTGCAACGTGAGCGCATGACCGGCGGTTTGTTGCCGAGCGAAGGCGAGTTCTATCGCCTGTTCGGCCTGACCACCGCGCGCCTGGCCGGAGCCAAACCGGATTGCATCGTCATGCACCCGGGGCCGATCAACCGCGGGGTGGAGATTGAGTCGGCGGTGGCCGACGGTCCGCACTCGGTGATCCTCAACCAGGTCACCTACGGCATCGCGATTCGTATGGCCGTGTTGTCCATGGCCATGAGCGGGCAGACTGCGCAACGTCAATTCGAGCAAGGCCAATTCGAGCAGGAGAACGCCCAGTGAAGCTCAGCATTCTCGGCGCACGTGTCATCGATCCGGCCACAGGTCTGGATCAAGTTACCGATATCCATATTGAAGCCTGCAAGGTCGTTGCCCTTGGCGCCGCGCCCGCCGGTTTTGTGCCCGTCGACACCATTGATGCCAAAGGCCTGGTGGCCGCCCCCGGGCTGGTTGATCTGAACGTCGCCCTACGCGAGCCGGGCTACAGCCGCAAAGGCTCGATCGTCAGCGAAACCCGCGCCGCTGCGGCCGGTGGCGTGACCAGTCTGTGCTGCCCGCCGAAAACCAAACCGGTGCTCGATACTTCGGCCGTGGCCGAACTGATCCTCGACCGTGCCCGCGAGGCCGGCAACACCAAGGTTTTCCCGATCGGTGCCCTGAGCAAAGGCCTGGACGGCGAACAGCTGGCCGAACTGGTCGCCTTGCGCGATGCCGGCTGCGTGGCCTTCGGCAACGGCCTGGAGAGCTTCCGCAACACCCGCACGTTGTGCCGGGCGCTGGAATACGCGGCGACCTTCGACCTGACGGTGATTTTCAACTCTCAGGATCATGATCTGGCCGAAGGTGGTTTGGCCCACGAAGGCCCGACCGCCAGTTTCCTCGGCTTGCCGGGCATTCCGGAAACCGCTGAAACCGTGGCCCTGGCCCGGGACCTGCTGCTGGTCGAGCAAAGCGGCGTGCGTGCGCACTTCAGCCAGCTCACCAGCGCTCGCGGCGTGGCCCTGATCGCTCAGGCCCAGGCCCGTGGCCTGCCGGTGACCGCCGATGTGGCGTTGTATCAACTGATCCTGACCGACGAAGCGCTGATCGACTTCAGCAGCCTCTATCACGTCCAGCCGCCGCTGCGCACCCGCGCCGACCGCGATGGCTTGCGTGCAGCGGTGAAGTCGGGCGTGGTTTCGGCCATCTCCAGCCATCACCAGCCCCACGAACGGGATGCCAAACTGGCACCGTTCGGCGCGACCGAGCCGGGCATCAGCAGTGTTGAACTGCTGCTGCCGCTGGCGATGACGCTGGTGGAGGATGGGTTGCTGGATCTGCCAACGTTGTTGGCGCGGCTCAGCAACGGGCCTGCCGAGGCGTTGCGCTTGCCGGCGGGCAAATTGGCGGTAGGTGGGCCGGCGGACATCGTGCTGTTTGATCCGGCGGCTTCAACCGTGGCCGGTGAGACCTGGCTGTCCAAGGGTGAGAACTGCCCATTCATTGGGCATAGCCTGCCAAGCGTGGTGCGTTACACGTTGGTGGATGGGCGGATCAGCCACCAAGCGTAAGACCGCGTCGACCCCAATCGCGGGCAAGCCCGCTCCCACAATGGTTGTGTGAGGCCACAAACTTGCGGCCAACTGATAACCCTGTGGGAGCGGGCTTGCCCGCGATGGCTTACTGGAAGGTGCCTCTGTTCTGCGCGTTGCGCACGGACACCTGGTCATTCAGCGTCCAGAAGTCATACAAAACCCCCAGAAAGAACAACCCGCCCGTCACTAGGTACAGCAATCCGCTGATCCACTTCCCCTGATACATCCGGTGTACGCCCAATACCCCGAGAAACGTCAGCAGAATCCACGCCACGTTGTACTCGATGGGCCCGGCGGTAAAACGCAGGTCCGCTTCACGGTCCATGGCCGGAATCAGGAACACGTCGATCAGCCAGCCAATGCCCAGCAATCCAAACGTGAAAAACCAGATCGTCCCGGTTACCGGCTTGCCGTAATAGAAGCGGTGAGCCCCGGTAAAACCAAAAATCCACAGCAGGTAGCCGATTACTTTGCTGTGCGTGTCTTGCTGCTGGCCAGCCTGTTGATAGGTGTTCATGTAGGGCCTCGATTCACACGATAGATAAATATTCTTGAATTCTTTGTGACTTTTTTACAGGTTGCCGACGTATGGCACATGCTACCTTCGTTTCCGTCAAAGCCTTATACCACCTGACTTCTGTCCGACAATGGCGTCCATTTGCCGCTTATTTGGTTCCGTTGACCACAAGTTGAATCGACCAACGGCCTCGGAAGGACAAAAAAAGCTGTTATAAAGTTGCGCGCTAACCCATATGAGCCTTGCCTAATGCGTCCATTTTTCAAGACATGGCTAACCATTTGCCTTTTGATGCCACTGGCCGCCCACGCCACCAATCGTGAGCAACGTCTTCCAAACGTTAATGGTTACACCCAAAAAACCCATGTTTCTGCTCCTTCGAGCAAAAACAAGAAAACCGAAAAACGTGTTCCACAGCTGGCTAGCAAAAGCGGCCTTGTTCCGCCGATGGCGACCAAGGAAAGCAGCAACGTGCTGAGTCGCGCCGTCAACGTCCTCGGTACACCTTACCGTTGGGGCGGCAGCAGCCCAAGTAAAGGGTTCGATTGCAGCGGCCTGGTGAAATACGCGTTCAACGACGCCACGTTTGACCTTCCACGCACGTCCAATGCCATGGCCAGCGGTCATGGCGAGAAAGTCGATCGCAAGGATCTGAAGCCGGGCGACCTGATTTTCTTCAACATCAAGAGCCGTCGAGTCAATCACGTTGCCATCTACCTGGGCAACGACCGTTTTATCCACGCACCGCGCCGTGGCAAGTCGGTGACCATCGACACCCTGAAGAAACCGTACTGGGAAAGCCACTACGTGGTTGCCAAGCGGGTTCTGCCGAAAGAGAAGAACACCCTTCAAGTTGTTCAGCGCTGATCTGCTGACACCCTTGATCGTTCCCACGCTCCGCGTGGGAATGCAGCCCGGGACGCTCTCCGCGTCCCTGCCGAAACGGACGCGGAGCGTCCATTGAGGCATTCCCACGCAGAGCGTGGGAACGATCAATATTCCATCCTCAGAAGTTATCCGGCGACCGCGCCTTCTCCCGTGCATGCTCCCGGCTGATCAAGCCCTTGGCCACCAATTCCTTCAAGCACATATCCAGCGTCTGCATCCCCAGGTTGCCCCCGGTCTGAATCGACGAATACATCTGCGCCACCTTGTCTTCGCGGATCAGGTTACGGATCGCCGACGTGCCGAGCATGATTTCGTGCGCCGCAATGCGCCCGCCACCGATCTTCTTGATCAGGGTCTGCGACACCACCGCCAGTAACGACTCGGACAGCATCGACCGCACCATCGACTTCTCGTCCCCCGGAAACACGTCCACCACGCGGTCGATGGTCTTTGCCGCCGACGTGGTGTGCAGCGTGCCGAACACCAGGTGACCGGTCTCGGCGGCCGTCAGTGCCAGGCGAATGGTCTCCAGGTCACGCATCTCCCCCACCAGAATCACGTCCGGGTCTTCCCGCAGCGCCGAGCGCAGGGCCGTGGCGAAGCTGCGGGTATCACGGTGGACTTCGCGCTGGTTGATCAGGCATTTACGCGATTCGTGGACGAATTCGATGGGGTCTTCGATGGTGAGGATGTGGTGATGGCGATGGTTGTTCAGGTAATCGATCATCGCCGCCAGAGTGGTGGACTTGCCGGAACCGGTGGGGCCCGTCACCAGCACCAGGCCCCGCGGAGCCTCGGTGATCTTGCGAAAAACCTCGCCCATCCCGAGGTCGTCCATGCTCAGGACTTTCGACGGGATGGTCCGGAACACCGCACCCGCCCCCCGGTTCTGGTTGAAGGCGTTGACCCGGAAACGCGCCACGCCGGGCACTTCGAAGGAAAAATCAGTTTCCAGGTGTTTCTCGAAGTCCACCCGCTGGGTGTCGTTCATGATGTCGTAGATCAGCTCATGCACCTGTTTGTGGTCCAGGGCCGGCAGGTTGATGCGCCGCACGTCGCCGTCGACGCGAATCATCGGTGGCAGGCCGGCAGACAGGTGCAGGTCGGACGCGCCCTGTTTAGCGCTGAAGGCCAGCAGCTCAGTGATATCCATAGCGCTCCTCAATTCCAGTAGAATGCCGCCAACCTTCAAACCGCCGGCGCCTCTTGATGTCCACGATAGCAGACAACATTCTTCAGGTTAGTTCGCGCATCCGCGCCGCCGCCCTTGCCGCCCACCGCGACGAGCACAGCGTTCAACTGCTGGCGGTGAGCAAGACCAAGCCTGCCGAGGCCGTGCGCGAGGCGTATGCCGCAGGCGTGAGCGATTTTGGCGAGAATTACTTGCAGGAAGCCCTGGGCAAACAGCTCGAATTGGCCGATCTGCCCTTGATCTGGCACTTCATTGGCCCCATTCAATCGAACAAGACTCGCGCTATCGCCGAGCACTTCGCCTGGGTGCATTCCGTGGATCGCTTGAAAATCGCACAACGCCTGTCCGAACAACGCCCTGCCGATCTGCCGCCCTTGAACATCTGCATCCAGGTCAATGTCAGCGGTGAAGCCAGCAAATCCGGCTGCACCCCGGCCGACCTGCCGGCCCTGGCCAAGGCCATCAGCGAATTGCCGCGCATCCAGTTGCGCGGGTTGATGGCGATCCCTGAGCCGACTGACGATCGCGCCGCCCAGGACGCTGCTTTTGCTGCCGTGCAAAGCCTGCAAGCCAGCCTGAACCTGCCGCTCGACACACTTTCCATGGGCATGAGCCACGACCTCGAGTCGGCCATCGCCCAGGGCGCCACGTGGGTCCGCATCGGTACGGCCCTGTTTGGCGCCCGCGATTACGGTCAACCATGACAATGGCTGACACCTCTCTTTATAAGGACCTGACATGAGCAAGACTCGTATTGCCTTTATCGGTGCCGGAAATATGGCCGCCAGCCTCATCGGCGGCCTGCGCGCCAAAGGCCTGGACGCCGCACAGATCCGCGCCAGCGACCCGGGCGCCGAAACCCGCGCCAAGGTGCAGGCTGAACATGGCGTTGAAGTATTCGCCGACAATGCCGATGCCATTCAAGACGCTGACGTGGTGGTGCTGGCGGTCAAGCCGCAGGCCATGAAAGCCGTGTGCGAAGCGATTCGCCCAAGCCTGAAACCGAATCAACTGGTGGTTTCGATCGCGGCCGGCATCACCTGCGCCAGCATGAACAACTGGCTCGGCGCCCAGCCGATCGTGCGTTGCATGCCAAACACCCCGGCGCTGCTGCGTCAGGGCGTAAGTGGTTTGTTTGCCACGGCCGAAGTCAACGCTGAGCAACGCCAGCACGCCGAAGAGCTGTTGTCGGCGGTCGGCATTGCCCTGTGGCTCGACGAAGAACAGCAACTGGACGCGGTCACCGCCGTTTCCGGCTCGGGTCCGGCGTACTTCTTCCTGTTGATCGAAGCCATGACCGCCGCCGGCGTGAAGCTCGGTCTGCCTGCGGACATCGCCGCCCAACTGACGGTGCAAACCGCGCTGGGTGCCGCGCACATGGCGGTTGCCAGCGATGTCGACGCCGCTGAATTACGTCGTCGCGTGACGTCCCCTGCGGGCACCACGGAAGCGGCAATCAAATCGTTCCAGGCCGGCGGCTTCGAAGCGCTGGTGGAAAAAGCACTCGGCGCCGCTGCGCACCGTTCGGCCGAGATGGCTGAGCAACTTGGCCGCTAATCAGCTCTTACAAAGGAATTAATGATGCTTGGACTCAATGACGCTGCCATTTTCATAATTAAAACCCTGGGCAGCCTGTACCTGCTGATCGTGTTGATGCGCTTCATCCTGCAATTGGTTCGGGCGAATTTCTACAACCCGCTCTGCCAGTTCATCGTGAAAGCCACCCAACCGCTGCTCAAGCCGCTGCGCCGGGTCATCCCGAGCATGTTCGGGCTGGACATGTCGTCACTGGTATTGGCGCTGATCATTCAAATGCTGCTGATCGCGGTGATCCTGCTGCTCAAAGGCTTCATGGTCGACTGGCTGTTCCTGGTGCCGTGGGCCCTGATCGCGCTCTTCTCGCTGTTTTTGAATATTATTTTCTGGGCGATGATCATCAGCGTGATTCTGTCGTGGGTCGCCCCGGGGAGCCACAATCCGGGCGCCGAGCTGGTCGCGCAGATCACTGAACCGGTCCTCGCCCCGTTCCGTCGGATCATTCCGAACCTGGGTGGCCTCGATATCTCGCCGATCTTCGCGTTTATCGTGATCCAGTTGCTGCAAAGCTGGCTGATCCCGCGCCTTGCGAACTTCGCCCTCATGCCAATGGGACTGCTCGGCCTGATCTGATGAGCTACTTTCGCTGGGACGGTGACGACCTGATTCTGGAATGTCACCTGCAACCGGCAGCCCGCAGCGATGATTTCTGCGGGCTGCACGGGGATCGACTGAAGATTCGCCTCACGGCGCCGCCGGTAGAAGGCAAGGCCAATGCGTATCTGATGGCGTTTTTGGCCAAGGCGTTTGGGGTGTCCAAGAGTCAGGTCAGCTTGGTCAGCGGCGAGCTGAACCGGCAGAAGCGGGTGCGGATCTGTTCGCCGAAGAAGCTGCCGGATTTACCGGATCTGCTGCGTCCGGCAGGTTAACCGCGTTATCGTTCTTCGCGGGCAAGCCACGCTCCCACAGGGGTACGCATTCCCCTGTGGGAGCCGGGCTTGCCCGCGATGGTTACACCTCGGTCTAACTGAATGAAATCAGGCCAGCCCTTTGCTTGCTGCTAGGGGCAGCGGTCTTTAGACTTACGCCTCATTTCAACGAGAGCAGGGTCGATGCCAACTGCCTTTCCCGCCGATTCTGTTGGTCTGGTGACGCCGCAAGTGGCGCACTTCAGTGAACCCCTGGCCCTGGCCTGCGGCCGTTCGCTCCCAGCTTATGACCTCATTTACGAAACCTACGGCACGCTGAACGCCACGGCGAGCAACGCCGTGCTGATCTGCCACGCCTTGTCGGGTCACCATCACGCTGCCGGCTTCCACAGCCCCGACGACCGAAAACCCGGTTGGTGGGACAGCTGCATCGGCCCCGGCAAGCCGATCGACACCAACAAGTTCTACGTGGTCAGCCTGAACAACCTCGGCGGCTGCAATGGTTCCACCGGCCCGAGCAGCGTCAACCCGGAGACCGGCAAGCCGTTTGGCGCCGACTTCCCGGTCCTGACCGTGGAAGACTGGGTGCACAGCCAGGCGCGCCTGGCCGACCTGCTCGGCATCCGCCAATGGGCCGCGGTGATTGGCGGCAGTCTCGGCGGCATGCAGGCGATGCAATGGAGCATCACTTACCCTGATCGCATTCGTCACTGCCTGGCTATCGCCTCGGCCCCCAAGTTGTCGGCGCAGAACATCGCCTTCAACGAAGTGGCGCGCCAGGCGATCCTCACCGACCCCGATTTCCACGGCGGTTCGTTCCAGGAAGCGGGCGTGATCCCCAAGCGCGGTTTGATGCTGGCGCGGATGGTCGGGCACATCACGTATCTGTCCGATGACTCGATGGGTGAGAAATTCGGCCGCGGCCTGAAGAGCGAAAAGCTCAACTACGACTTCCACAGCGTCGAGTTCCAGGTCGAAAGCTACCTGCGTTATCAGGGCGAAGAGTTCTCCGGGCGCTTCGACGCCAACACGTACCTGCTGATGACCAAGGCGCTGGACTACTTCGATCCGGCTGCCAACTTCGACGATGACCTGGCGAAAACCTTCGCCCATGCCCAGGCCAAGTTCTGCGTGATGTCTTTCACCACCGACTGGCGCTTCTCCCCTGCCCGCTCGCGGGAACTGGTGGACGCGCTGATGGCGGCCAAGAAGGACGTTTGCTACCTCGAGATCGACGCTCCGCAAGGCCACGACGCCTTCCTGATTCCGATCCCGCGCTACTTGCAGGCCTTCAGCAATTACATGAACCGCATTACGTTGTGAGAAAGCCATGAGAGCTGATCTGGAAATCATCCAGGAATGGATCCCCGCCGGCAGCCGCGTGCTCGACCTCGGTTGCGGCGACGGCGAACTGCTGACCTGGCTGCGCGATAACAAACAAGTGACCGGCTATGGCCTGGAAAACGACCCGGACAACATCGCCGAATGCGTGGCCAAGGGCATCAATGTGATCGAGCAGGACCTGGACAAGGGCCTCGGCAACTTCGCCAGCAACAGCTTCGACGTCGTGGTCATGACCCAGGCGCTGCAAGCCGTGCATTACCCGGACAGGATCCTCGACGAAATGCTGCGGGTCGGCCGCCAGTGCATCATCACCTTTCCCAACTTCGGTCACTGGCGCTGCCGCTGGTACCTGGCGAGCAAGGGCCGGATGCCGGTGTCCGAGTTTCTGCCGTACACCTGGTACAACACGCCGAACATCCACTTCTGCACTTTCGAAGACTTTGAAGCACTTTGTCGCGAACGTGAAGCGAAGGTCATTGATCGGCTGGCCGTGGATCAACAGCACCGTCACGGGTGGGCCAGTAAGCTATGGCCTAATCTATTAGGTGAAATCGGTATTTACCGCGTCAGCAGCCCTGGGTTGCAGGATCACAAAATCGCGGTCTGAACCACGACATTCCAAGGAGAACGATCATGGGTCGTCTAGCGCTGTTTGTACTTACTGCCTGCCTGAGCGTCACGGCCATGGCCGCCGACATCATCAAAGGTGATCGTCAGGAAAAGTTTGGTGATGTGACGGTGCATTACAACACCTTCAACTCGACCTTCCTGACCCCTGATATCGCCAAAGCCGCGGAGCTCACCCGCAGCAAGAACCAAGGCGTGATCAACGTTTCGGTGATCAAGGAAGGCAAACCGCTGATGGCTCAAGTCAGTGGTACGGTCAAAGACCTGACCAGCCAAAGCGTGCCGCTGAAATTCAAACAGATCACCGAACAAGGCGCGATCTACTACATCGCCCAGTTCCCGGTGGATCAGCAGGAAATCCGCACCTTCGAGATCAAGGTGCAGAACGGCGATAAAATCAACACCATCAATTTCAACCAAGAGCTTTTCCCCGGCGAATGATGAACTTCACGCAACTCGTACTGGCCAGCCATAACGCCGGCAAACTCAAGGAACTCCAGGCCATGCTCGGCGAGTCGGTGCAACTGCGCTCGATCGGCGAGTTCAGCAGCGTCGAGCCTGAAGAAACCGGCCTGTCGTTCGTCGAGAACGCCATCCTCAAGGCCCGCAATGCTGCACGCATCTCCGGTCTGCCGGCGCTGGCCGACGATTCCGGGCTGGCGGTGGATTTCCTTGGCGGTGCGCCGGGTATCTATTCGGCTCGTTACGCGGATGGCCAGGGCGATGCGGCGAACAACGCCAAACTGCTCGATGCGTTGAAGGATGTGCCGGAAGCTGAACGCGGCGCACAGTTCGTCTGTGTGCTGGCGCTGGTGCGACATGCCGACGATCCGTTGCCGATCCTCTGCGAAGGCCTGTGGCAAGGACGAATCCTGCACGCCGCCAGCGGTGAACACGGGTTTGGCTACGACCCGCTTTTCTGGGTGCCGTCGCGCGATTGCTCCAGCGCCGAGCTGAGCCCGAGCGAAAAGAACCTCATCAGCCACCGCGCCCGTGCAATGGATCTGCTGCGCCAGCGTCTAGGCCTGATATGACCCACGACTCATCCGCGTCACCGCTGATTTTCGGCGGTGCCGCCCCCTCGCCTCGGGCGGCGCTCCCCGTGCTGCCGCCCCTGGCGTTGTACATCCACATCCCGTGGTGTGTGCGCAAATGCCCTTATTGCGACTTCAACTCCCACACCGCCAGCCCGGTGTTGCCGGAACAAGAGTATGTCGACGCCTTACTGGCCGATCTCGATCAGGACCTGCACGCCGTCTATGGCCGTGAGCTGAGCTCGATTTTTTTCGGTGGCGGTACGCCGAGCCTGTTCAGCGCCGAGGCCTTGGGCCGTTTGCTCAAAGGCGTCGAGCAGCGGATTCCGTTCGCCAGCGACATCGAAATCACCCTGGAAGCCAATCCGGGAACGTTCGAGCAAGAGAAATTCGTCGCCTACCGCGAGCTGGGCATCAATCGCCTGTCGATCGGCATCCAGAGTTTTCAGGAAGAAAAGCTCAAGGCCCTGGGGCGAATTCACAACGGCGACGAAGCGGTGCGTGCTGCAGGCATGGCGCGTCAGGCCGGGTTCGACAACTTCAACCTGGACTTGATGCACGGCTTGCCGGATCAGTCGCTGGACGACGCGTTGAGCGACCTGCGCCAGGCCATCGCCCTGAAGCCGACGCATCTGTCCTGGTATCAGCTGACGCTGGAGCCAAACACGGTGTTCTGGAACCAGCCGCCGACGCTGCCGGAAGACGACACGCTGTGGGACATTCAGGAAGCCGGCCAGGCGCTGCTTGCCGAACACGGTTACGCGCAATACGAAGTCTCGGCCTATGCGCAACCTGGCCGCCCGGCACGGCATAACCTCAATTACTGGAGCTTCGGCGACTTCATCGGCATCGGTGCCGGCGCCCACGGCAAGCTCAGCCATCCGGACGGGCGCATCGTCCGTACCTGGAAGACGCGCCTGCCAAAGGATTACCTGAACCCGGCGAAAAGCTTCAAGGCTGGCGAGAAAGCCCTGACCAATGAAGAACTGCCGTTCGATTTCCTGATGAACGCCTTGCGCCTGACCGAGGGCGTCGAATCGCGACTGTATCCGGAACGCACCGGACTGAGCCTGGACAGCCTCGCCGAAGGCCGCCGGGTCGCCGAACAAAGCGGCCTGTTGCAGGTCGAACCGTCACGTCTGGCGGCGACCGATCGCGGACAGCTGTTTCTCAATGACTTGCTGCAAACATTTCTGAGCTGATTTCAGCCTTAGGGGAAAACGAATGGATTTGATACTCGACCTGCTCGCCACCGTCTCCCGCTGGAGCCGCAGCAACCTGTCGGAAATCTCTCTGGCGCTGGTGGGCTGTCTGCTGGTGTTGTTTGGCGCCGATATCAAAGGCTGGGTCGACCAACGCCTGGGCAGCATCGCCGGTGCGTTGCGCGTGCCGTTGCTCGCTCTGGTGTGCATGATCGGCAGCGGCGTGGCGTTGATCTACGCCACGCCGTGGATCATCAAAGGCCTGAGCCAGTTCAACAACTACAGCCTGGCGCCAGTGTTGCTGGTGGTGTTGGTGCTGATCGGCGTCGTCGCCGACCGTCGCTGATTTCCGGACACAAAAAAACCTGTAGGAGCCTGCTTGCTGGCTCCTACAGGTTTATAGCGTGGGGTTCAGGACTGTTTTTCGAACTTCAGGTCCCAAACGCCATGCCCAAGACGTTCGCCGCGGCGTTCGAACTTGGTGATCGGGCGCTCAGTCGGGCGCGGGACGCATTTTCCGTCTTCGGCCAGGTTGCGATAACCCGGGGCCACGTTCATCACTTCCAGCATGTACTCGGCGTAGGGTTCCCAGTCGGTGGCCATGTGCAGAATGCCGCCGACCTTCAACTTGCTGCGCACCAGCTCAGCGAACGAGGCCTGAACGATACGGCGTTTGTGGTGACGGCTCTTGTGCCACGGGTCCGGGAAAAACAGCATCAGGCGGTCGAGGCTGTTGTCGGCCACGCAACGGTTGAGCACTTCGATCGCGTCGCAATCGTAGACGCGCAGGTTGGTCAGGCCCTGAGTAAGCACGCCATTGAGCAACGCGCCGACACCCGGACGGTGCACTTCCACGCCAATGAAATCCTGTTCCGGCGAGGCCGCGGCCATTTCCAGCAGCGAGTGGCCCATGCCGAAACCGATTTCCAGCGAGCGCGGCGCCGAGCGGCCGAACACCTGGTCGAAGTCCACCGGCGCGTCAGCCAATGGCAGCACGAACAGCGGCGTGCCCTGGTCCAGGCCGCGTTGCTGGCCTTCGGTCATGCGCCCGGCGCGCATCACGAAACTCTTGATGCGGCGGTGTTGGCGCTCGTCGCCTTCTTCCGTCTGGATTGGCGTGTCGTTTGATTCAGTCATCAATGGCTCTTACTTGATCAGACCATCCAGCGGCGAGGACGCGCTGGCATAGAGTTTTTTCGGCATGCGGCCGGCGAGGTAAGCCAGGCGGCCCGCGACGATGGCGTGTTTCATGGCTTCAGCCATCATGATCGGCTGCTGGGCATGGGCGATGGCCGAGTTCATCAGCACCGCTTCGCAACCCAGTTCCATGGCGATGGTGGCGTCGGAGGCGGTACCGACACCGGCATCCACCAGCACGGGAATCTTGGCTTCTTCGAGGATGATCTGCAGGTTGTACGGGTTGCAGATCCCCAGGCCCGTGCCGATCAGACCGGCCAGCGGCATCACCGCGATAACGCCGATTTCCGCCAGTTGACGGGCAATGATCGGGTCATCGCTGGTGTAGACCATCACGTCGAAACCTTCCTTGACCAGCACTTCGGCGGCCTTGAGGGTTTCGATCACGTTGGGAAACAGGGTTTTCTGGTCCGCCAGCACTTCCAGCTTCACCAGGTTGTGGCCGCCAAGCAGCTCACGGGCCAGGCGACAGGTGCGCACAGCCTCGGTCGCATCGAAGCAACCGGCGGTATTTGGCAGGAAGGTGTAGCGATCCGGCGACAGGACTTCGAGCAGGTTCGGTTCGCCCGGGTTCTGGCCGAGGTTGGTACGGCGCACGGCGAAGGTGACGATCTCGGCACCCGAGGCCTCGATGGCCAGGCGGGTTTCTTCCATGTCGCGGTACTTGCCGGTGCCTACCAGCAAACGCGACTGGTAAGTACGACCGGCCAGTACGAAGGGCTTGTCGCTACGAACGATGCTCATGGGAAATCCTCTGTAGGGGTGAGGTTCTTGCAGAATTCTGTGCCCTTGCGGGCCGGGCGGCTAGCCGCCGCCGATGGCGTGGACGACTTCGACGCTGTCGCCGTCGTTCAGCGTGGTGTCTGCATGCTGGCTGCGCGGGACGATATCCAGATTGAGTTCGACCGCCACCCGGCGTCCGGTCAGTTCCAGACGGGTCAGCAGGGCCGCAACGGTTTCACCGTCGGGCAGTTCAAGGGATTCGCCGTTCAACTGAATGCGCATACCGAATGCCGCCATCATTTTTAGGGGCTGGCATTCTAGCCCGATCAGTCTTGGCGACCCAAGCCATTCGTCATGAAATGGACCGCCCGGTCAGCTCAACCGCCAGGCGGCAAGCCCCAGGCAGAACCAGCCGACCAGGAATGCCAGGCCGCCGAAGGGTGTGATGATCCCGAGCTTGCTGACGCCGGTCAGGGTCAGCAGGTACAGACTGCCGGAAAACAGCAGGATGCCGATGGCAAACGAGGCGCCGGCCCAAGTGACCAAGCGTCCCGGAATTTGCGTGGCCAGCAGCGCCACGCCCAGCAGCGCCAGGGTGTGCACCAATTGGTAGGTGACGCCGGTATGGAAAATCGCCAGGTACTCGGGGGTCAGACGGTTTTTCAGGCCGTGGGCGGCGAACGCGCCAAGGGCAACGCCGGTGAAGCCGAAGAAAGCGGCCAGCATCAGAAAGCCACGCAGCATGAAGAACTCCAGTCAGACTCGATCCACAGGGTCTGTATAATGGCCCGCTCAACGGGTTCGGCCAAGCCATCTCTATGCTGCGTTTATTTTTGCGACGATTCACAAAGGCCCTGCTCTGGTTCGCGGGCGGCAGCGTATTGCTGGTACTGATTTTTCGAGTGGTCCCGCCACCGGGAACGGCGCTGATGGTCGAGCGCAAGGTCGAATCCTGGTTCGACGGCGAGCCCATCGACCTGCAACGCACCTGGAAGCCCTGGGATGAAATTTCTGACGACCTGAAAGTCGCGGTGATCGCGGGCGAGGATCAGAAATTCCCGGAGCATTGGGGTTTTGACTTTGGGGCGATCCAGAAAGCGTTGGCCCATAACGAGCTCGGCGGTTCGATTCGCGGCGCCAGCACCCTGAGCCAGCAAGTCTCGAAGAATCTGTTTTTGTGGTCCGGCCGCAGTTGGCTGCGTAAAGGACTGGAAGCGTGGTTCACCGGGTTGATCGAGGTGCTGTGGCCCAAGCAGCGGATTCTTGAGGTGTACCTGAACAGCGTCGAGTGGGATGACGGGGTGTTTGGCGCAGAAGCGGCGGCCAGGCATCACTTTGGAGTGAGTGCTAAAGGTCTCAGCCGTCAACAATCGAGCCTGCTGGCCGCCGTATTACCGAACCCACGGGTTTGGAGTGCTAGTCATCCCACCAACTATGTCGCACGGCGGGCTGGCTGGATCCGGCAGCAGATGAGCCAGTTGGGTGGGGACAGTTATCTGGTTGGCCTCAACGATTCACGTCGGGCGCCTTGGGCGCAGTAGCCGATTTCCTGAGCACCGAAGATCCACTGTGTGCGAGCAGGCTCGCTCCCACAGGGGCCAAGGTGCTGCAGAAAATGGGCACACACAAAAACGCCCCGATCATCACTGATCGGGGCGTTTTTTATTGCCTGTTCGCTGAGTTAAGCCGCGATCGACAACTTGAGCTTGTTCATCGCGCTCTTCTCGAGCTGACGAATACGCTCGGCCGACACGTTGTACTTCTGCGCCAGGTCATGCAGCGTGGCTTTTTCTTCCGCCAGCCAGCGCTGGTAGAGGATGTCACGGCTGCGGTCGTCCAGCACTTCGAGCGCTTCGTGCAGGTTGTGATTGGAGTTGTCGCTCCAGTCGGCATCTTCCAGTTGACGGGCCGGGTCGTACCGGTGGTCTTCCAGATAGTTGGCCGGCGACTGGAAAGCACTGTCGTCGTCCGCTTCCGCGGCCGGATCGAAGGCCATGTCATGGCCGGTCAGGCGACTTTCCATCTCGCGCACTTCCCGCGGCTCTACGCCGAGGCTTTCCGCCACACGGTGGACTTCCTCGTTGTTCAGCCACGCCAGGCGTTTCTTCTGGCTGCGCAGGTTGAAGAACAGCTTGCGCTGGGCCTTGGTGGTCGCGACTTTCACAATGCGCCAGTTGCGCAGGATGAACTCGTGAATTTCCGCCTTGATCCAGTGCACCGCGAACGAAACCAGACGCACACCCATTTCCGGGTTGAAGCGCTTCACCGCCTTCATCAGGCCGACGTTACCTTCCTGGATCAGGTCAGCCTGAGCCAGGCCGTAGCCGGAATAGCTACGGGCGATATGCACAACAAAACGCAGGTGGGCGAGCACCATCTGCCGAGCCGCCCCCAAATCCTGCTCATAATAGAGACTCTCGGCCAGTTCACGCTCCTGCTCCGGAGTCAGCAATGGAATGCTGTTCACGGTGTGCACATAGGCCTCCAGGTTCGCACCCGGGACCAGAGCATATGCAGGTTGCAAAGAATTGGTCATACGAAAAAACCTCCGACTTACATAACTCGTGCAGTTCAGCACTGCGAAAATTGACCGAAAACCGAAAGACAAGTTCCCATAAACGCTGAAAGGTCAATACGAGCAAAATGATATTACTTAGGCGCAAGCTCCCTCAGGTGGCGTGCGACTGCAATCCATGCACCGATATACCCCAACAGCACCGCGCCAAGCAAGAGAGACAGACCGTCGGCAACTGGCACTCCGGCCAGCGCGAAATCACTGCCATACAAACCGGCCAGCCCGACAACGGCGTCGTTCAGCCAATCAAGGCCAAACGCCAATACACCCCAGGAAAGAATCCCCGCACCGAAGCCATACAACGCGCCCATATACAGAAAGGGCCTGCGCACATAGCTGTCCGTGCCGCCGACGAGTTTAATCACTTCTATCTCTGTGCGGCGGTTTTCAATATGAAGACGAATGGTATTGCCTATCACCAAAAGTAATGCAGAAACCAGAAGCACGGTCAGACCGAAGACAAAACGGTCACCCAGCTTGAGGATCGCTGCCAGACGCTCGACCCAGACTAGATCAAGTTGTGCCTGTTGTACCTTCGGCAGCTCGGAAAGTTTTTGTCGTAATGCTTCAAGCGCGGGCTTGTCCACCTCGTTCGGGGTCACCAGCACCACGCCAGGCAGCGGGTTCTCCGGCAGTTCCTTGAGCGCTTCGCCCAGACCGGACTGCTGCTGAAACTCTTCCAGCGCCTGATCACGACCGACATATTCCGCATCGGCTACGCCAGGCATGCCTTTGATCTGCTCGCGCAACGACTCGCCTTCAGCCGGGCTGGCCTCGAGTTGCAGGTACAGGGAAATCTGCGCCGCACGCTGCCAGGAACCGCCCAGACGCTCGACATTACTTAGCAAAAGTGACAGGCCCATCGGCAAGCTCAGGGCGACCGCCATCACCATGCAGGTGAAAAAGCTGCCGATGGGCTGTTTGCCCAACCGACGCAGGCTGTCCAGCAGACTGGCGCGATGGCTTTCAACCCAGGCGCGAAACAACGTGGCGAAATCCGGGCCGTCGTCATCGTCGTGTTTTTTCTTCTGCGGTTGCGGATCGGCGGCTTTCGGCGCCACGCGCTCGGAAACCTTGGGGCTGCGTGTCGCACTCATACGCCCGCCTCCCCGTCGCCGATCAATCGGCCGCGTTGCAGGGTCAACATGCGATGACGCATGCGGGCGATCAGGGCCAGGTCGTGACTGGCGATCAGCACGCTGGTGCCCAAGCGGTTGATGTCTTCGAACACGCCCATGATCTCGGCCGCCAGACGCGGGTCGAGGTTACCGGTCGGTTCGTCCGCCAACAGCAAGGCCGGACGGTGGACGATGGCGCGGGCGATGCCGACGCGCTGTTGCTGCCCGGTGGACAGGTCGCCGGGGTACAGATCGGTTTTATCCGACAGCGCCACGCGCTCAAGCGCAGAATCCACGCGCTTGACGATCTCGGCCTTGGACAGACCAAGGATCTGTAACGGCAAAGCGACGTTGTTGAACACCGTGCGATCGAACAGCAACTGGTGATTCTGGAACACCACACCAATCTGCCGGCGCAAGTACGGAATCTGCGCATTGCTGATGGTGGCGAGGTCCTGGCCGGCCAGCAGCAATTTGCCGGTGGTCGGACGTTCCATCGCCAGCAGGAGGCGCAACAAGGTGCTTTTACCGGCGCCGGAATGGCCGGTTACAAACAAGAATTCGCCCCGACGGACTCGAAAGCTCAGCTCATGCAAGCCGACGTGACCGTTCGGGTAGCGTTTACCGACCTGTTCGAAACGAATCATGAACGCTCCCGCTCGGCAAACAGTGCCTGGACAAAGGGTTCTGCTTCAAAAGTACGCAAGTCATCGATGCCTTCACCGACGCCGATGTAGCGAATCGGCAAACCAAACTGCTTGGCCAGGGCAAAAATCACTCCGCCCTTGGCGGTACCGTCGAGCTTGGTCAGCGCCAGGCCGGTCAGTTCGACGGTCTGGTTGAATTGCTTGGCCTGGCTGATGGCGTTCTGGCCAGTACCGGCGTCGAGCACCAAGAGCACTTCGTGCGGCGCGTCGGCGTCGAGTTTGCTGATGACCCGGCGAACCTTCTTCAACTCTTCCATCAGGTTGTCTTTGGTGTGCAGGCGACCGGCGGTGTCGGCGATCAGTACGTCAATGCCACGGGCCTTGGCGGCTTGCACGGCGTCGAAGATAACCGAAGCGGAGTCGGCGCCGGTGTGCTGGGCGATGACCGGGATCTTGTTGCGCTCGCCCCAGACCTGTAATTGCTCGACGGCGGCAGCGCGGAAGGTGTCGCCAGCCGCGAGCATGACCTTCTTGCCTTCAAGTTGCAGTTTCTTCGCCAGCTTGCCGATGGTGGTGGTCTTGCCGGCACCGTTGACGCCCACGACCAGAATCACGAAAGGCTTGTTCTGCGAGGTGATTTTCAGCGGCTGCTCGACAGGCTTGAGCATCGCGGCGAGTTCAGCTTGCAGGGATTTGTACAGCGCATCGGCATCGGCCAACTCTTTGCGCGCGACCTTTTGGGTCAGGCGCTGGATGATTACCGAGGTTGCCTCGACGCCAACGTCAGCGGTCAGCAGACGGGTTTCGATGTCTTCGAGCAGCTCGTCATCGATGATTTTCTTGCCCAGGAACAGGCTGGCCATGCCTTCGCCGATGCTGGCGCTGGTCTTGGACAGGCCTTGCTTGAGGCGGGCGAAGAAACCGGCTTTGGTTTCTTCGGTACGAGGCTGCTCTGCCGGGACTTCGGCGGGAACTGCGGGCGCGGCGACTACCGGGGCAACCACGGGAGCAGGCGCAGGCACTTCAACCACAGGAGCGACGAACGCAGGAACCACAGGCTCCGGAACAACCGGCTCAGGCTCGGCCACGACTACCGGCGCAACGACAGGCTCAATAATCGGCGCTTGAACGGGCTCAGGGGCAAAGGCAGTCGGTGCAGGAATCGGCGGCGTCACATGCGGCGCCAGCTCATCTTCGACCAAGGCCACCGGCTCTTCCGCCACTGGCAACGTCAGCCACGGCTCTGGAGCGGGTGCCAGCGGTTGCTCGGCAATGACTTCGGGTTCAGCCTCGGCGACCGGTTGCAGCACCGGCTCGGCAATCGGCAAGACAACCGGCGCCGGCTCTTCTTCTATTACCGGCGCGGGTGTTGGCTCAGGAATTGGCTGTGGCTGTTCGACGACGGGTTCCTGCGGCTTTTTGCGCAGCCATCCGAACAGGCTTTTCTTCTCGCCAGCCGCAGCTGGGGTCTTCTTGTCGTCGTTGGAACCAAACATGGAGGACGGCTATCTCACGGTAGCGACGCGCCAAAGGGCGCCCCGGCAAATAAATATTCGATGCAGAACAGACTGCGATTGACCCAGCTTGTTCACGCGCAACATTTTGTCGAGGTGCAAACAGCACCTCAAAGGTCGACTAATACGAAGGACTGGAACGGCATCGTCGGCGAAAACGCAGAGTTTAGCTGACAAACCCAAAGCTTCCGCAGGTAACCCATGCAACCTTCCGGCCGATCAAAGGCCTGATAGGCGTGGCCGCCAGTAAAACGGATCAGTATCCTAGCACCCTCTCGCCCGCTGACGCTAAGAACAAGCGGGCAGCCCCAAAGGTTTAAAAACGAATGAATGCTTTAGCCCGCCGCGCTGCAGGCCTGCTGCTCAGCACAGTTTGTCTGCCCCTCTCGGCCCTGGCTGCCGATCCACAACCCACCCACGAATTCACTCTGGATAACGGCCTGAAGGTCGTTGTGCGCGAAGACCATCGTGCGCCAGTGGTGGTTTCCCAAGTCTGGTACAAGGTTGGCTCGAGTTACGAGACGCCGGGCCAGACCGGCTTGTCCCACGCCCTCGAACACATGATGTTCAAAGGCAGCGAGAAAGTCGGCCCCGGTGAAGCGTCGCTGATCCTGCGCGACCTCGGCGCCGAAGAGAACGCCTTCACCAGCGATGACTTCACGGCTTATTACCAGGTGCTGGCCCGCGACCGCCTCGGCGTGGCCTTCGAGCTGGAAGCCGACCGCATGGCCAGCCTGCGCCTGCCGGCCGACGAGTTCGCCCGCGAGATAGAAGTCATCAAGGAAGAACGTCGCCTGCGCACCGACGACAAGCCGATGTCCAAGGCCTACGAACGCTTCAAGGCCATGGCTTTCCCGGCCAGCGGTTACCACACGCCGACCATCGGCTGGATGGCTGACCTGGACCGCATGAAAGTCGAAGAGCTGCGCCACTGGTACCAATCCTGGTACGTGCCGAACAACGCCACGCTGGTGGTGGTCGGCGACGTGACCCCGGACGAAGTCAAAACCTTGGCCCAGCGTTACTTCGGCCCGATCGCCAAACGCGATGTGCCACCGGCGAAAATCCCGCTGGAACTGGCCGAGCCTGGCGAGCGCCAGATCACCCTGCACGTACAGACCCAGTTGCCGAGCCTGATGCTGGGCTTCAACGTACCGAGCATCGCCACCGCCGAAGACAAGCGCTCGGTCAACGCCTTGCGCCTGATCTCGGCCCTGCTCGACGGCGGCTACAGCGGACGCATCCCGACGCAACTGGAACGCGGCGAAGAGCTGGTGTCTGGTGGTTCGTCGAGTTACGACGCTTACACTCGCGGCGACAGTCTGTTCACCTTGTCGGCCACGCCGAACACCCAGAAAAAGAAAACCATGGCCCAGGCCGAAGCCGGTTTGTGGAAGCTGCTCGAACAGCTGAAAACCACCGCGCCGTCAGCCGAAGAACTGGAACGCGTCCGCGCACAGGTCATCGCCGGCCTGGTCTACGAGCGTGATTCGATCACCAGCCAGGCCACCTCCATCGGCCAACTGGAAACCGTCGGCCTGTCCTGGAAACTCATGGACACCGAACTCGCCGACCTCGAAAGCGTGACACCGCAAGACATCCAGAAAGCCGCCAAGCTGTATTTCACCCGCGAACGTCTCAGCGTCGCCCATGTACTGCCACTGGAGACGACTCATGAGTGAGCGTAAAAAGCCCCGTCTGGCCCTGATCGGCCTGATCGCAGCCGTACTGATCGGCTCCGCTGCGTTTTATCTGTCGAAAAGCGATGACACCAAGGCCAGCGAAGCCCTCGACAAGGCCAAGTCCAGCCAGAAGCTGCAATCGCTTGCCGAACTCGACGGCAAGGCGCCAAGCCACCGTTCGCTCGACGTACAGACCTGGAACACCGCCGAAGGCGCCAAGGTAATGTTCGTCGAAGCCCGCGAGCTGCCGATGTTCGACCTGCGCCTGATCTTCGCCGCAGGCAGCAGTCAGGACGGCAACGCACCCGGTCTCGCACTGCTGACCAACGCGATGCTCAACGAAGGTGTGGCCGGTAAAGATGTCGGCGCCATCGCTCAAGGCTTCGAAGGCCTGGGCGCAGACTTTGGCAACGGCGCCTTTAAAGACATGGCACTCGCTTCCCTTCGCAGCCTCAGCGCCGCAGACAAGCGCGAGCCTGCGCTGAAGCTGTTCTCTGACGTCGTCGGCAAACCGACCTTTCCCGCCGACTCCTTTGCGCGCATCAAGAACCAGATGCTTGCCGGTTTCGAATACCAGAAACAGAACCCGGGCAAACTGGCGAGCCTGGAACTGATGAACCGCTTGTACGGCGATCACCCTTACGCGCATTCCAGCGACGGCACGGCGAAAACTGTCCCGGCGATTACCGTGGCGCAACTCAAGGCGTTCCACGAGAAAGCCTACGCGGCCGGCAACGTGGTGATTGCGCTGGTGGGTGATTTGTCCCGCGCTGAAGCCGAGGCGATTGCCGCGCAGGTCTCCAGCGCGCTGCCGAAAGGCCCGGCCCTGGCGAAAATCCCGCAGCCTGAAGAGCCAAAAGCCAGCATCGGTCACATCGAGTTTCCGTCCAAGCAGACCAACCTGATGCTCGCGCAACTGGGCATCGACCGTGACGATCCGGACTACGCAGCGCTGTCCCTGGGCAACCAGATCCTCGGCGGCGGTGGTTTCGGCACCCGTTTGATGAGCGAAGTGCGCGAGAAGCGTGGCCTGGCCTACGGCGTCTATTCGGGTTTCACCCCGATGCAGGCACGCGGCCCGTTCATGATCAACCTGCAAACCCGCGCCGAGATGAGTGAAGGCACGCTGAAACTGGTGCAGGACGTGCTCGCCGACTACCTTAAAACCGGCCCGACCCAGAAAGAACTCGACGACGCCAAGCGTGAACTGGCGGGCAGCTTCCCGCTGTCCACGGCCAGCAACGCCGATATCGTCGGCCAGCTCGGCGCCATGGGTTTCTACAACCTGCCGCTGAGTTATCTGAACGACTTCATGCGTGAGTCGCAGAGCCTGACCGTCGAACAGGTCAAAGCCGCACTGAACAAACACTTGAGCACGGACAAAATGGTCATCGTCAGCGCTGGCCCGACCGTGCCGCAAAAGCCGTTACCGGCCCCAACTGATAAACCTGCCGAGCAGCCGCTCGGGGTTCCGGAGCATTGATGGCCACTCGTCCTAAGAAACCTGTTCACAACGTCCACAACGGCGTGAACCAACTGCGCATCATCGGCGGCGAATGGGGCAGCCGGAAGCTGAGCTTCCCCGACGCCCCGGGCCTGCGCCCGACCCCGGACCGGGTGCGCGAAACCCTGTTCAACTGGCTCGCGCCTTACATCGCCGGCGCCAAGGTACTTGATCCATTCGCCGGCAGCGGCGCGTTGTTCCTTGAAGCGCTGTCCCGTGGCGCGGCGATGGGCCAGGCACTGGACGCCAGCAACATCGCGGTTTCCAGCATCAAGGAACATCTGGGCACTCTGCGCTGCACCACCGGCCAGATTCAGACGGCCGATGCCTTGCGCTATCTGGAGACCCAGACCGCGAGCGCTTATGACGTGGTGTTCCTCGATCCGCCGTTCAACCAGGACCTGTTGCCGACGGTCTGCACGCTGCTTGAAGAGCGTCAGTGGCTGGCCAATGAAGCCTGGATCTACACTGAAAGCGAAAACGCGCCGTCGAGCCTCGGCTTGCCAGGCAACTGGCGCCTGCACCGGGAGCAGAAATCCGGGCGGGTGTATTACGCGTTGTGGCAACGTATGGCAGAGATCGCCGGTTAACCGACCGGCCTGAAAAAGGTGCGCACCGGTTGCGCACCGCTGCATCGAGAGCAATCGTGTCCTTTCCGTCAGAACGCTTCACCCCCGCCTTCGGCCTCGGCAACCCGCACCTGCAAACCTTGTGGGGACCGCTGTGGCGCAAAACCACGCACATCGAACGCGAGCGCGAACGCTTGTGGCTTGAGGATGGCGACTTTCTCGATATGGACTGGCACGGCCCGCACACTGCCGATGCGCCGCTGGTGCTGGTGTTGCACGGGCTGACCGGCTCTTCAAATTCGCCTTACGTGGCCGGGGTGCAGAAAGCGCTCGCTGCCCAGGGTTGGGCCAGCGTCGCGTTGAACTGGCGCGGCTGCTCCGGCGAGCCGAATCTGTTGGCGCGCAGCTACCATTCCGGTGCCAGTGAAGACCTGGCCGAAGCCATCAAGCACCTGCGGGCCAAGCGCCCTCTCGCACCGCTGTATGCGGTCGGCTATTCCTTGGGCGGCAATGTCTTGCTCAAGCATTTGGGCGAAACCGGCAGTGCCAGCGGCGTCTCAGGTGCGGTGGCGGTGTCGGTGCCGTTTCGTCTCGATCAATGCGCTGATCGCATCGGCCAGGGTTTCTCGAAGGTCTATCAGGCGCATTTCATGCGCGAGATGGTGGCTTACATCAAGAACAAGCAGCGCCAGTTCCAGCATGACGGGCGCGAGGATGGACTGGCGGCGTTGGCGGCGCTGGGCTCGCTGGAGAACATGCGCACCTTCTGGGATTTCGATGGCCGGGTCACGGCACCGCTCAATGGTTTCGTCGATGCCGAGGATTACTATCGCCGCGCTTCGAGCCGGTATTTCCTTGGAGAGATTCGCACACCGACCCTGATCATTCAGGCGGCCGACGATCCCTTCGTGTTCCCCCACAGTCTGCCGCAGGCGATGGAGTTGTCCGCCTCCACTCAATTCGAGTTGCAAGCCAAGGGTGGGCATGTCGGCTTTGTCGATGGCTCGTTCCGCCAGCCGGGTTATTACCTCGAACGACGCATTCCGCAGTGGTTGAGCGCTGTGGGTCGCGGGTAAACCATGGACGCCGATCAGGGCGAGTCGATCCGCTTCTGGCAAACGGCGCCATTGGCCGGCGTCGAGTTATTGTCGGCGCGCTACATCGAACATCGTTTCGCGCCCCATGTGCATGACGGTTATGTGATCGGCATGATCATGGCCGGCGCCCAGCGTTATCGCTATCGCGGTGCCGAACACCTGGCCGGCAGCGGCACGCTGGTGTTGATCAATCCTGATGAACTGCACACCGGCCACAAAGGCACGGAGGATGGCTGGATGTACCGTGCGTTTTATCCGGACAGCGGGCAGATTCTGTCGCTGCTCGACGAACTTGAGCTGCCGACCAATAACCTGCCGGGGTTTGGCGCGACGTTGTATCGTGACCCGGATCTGGTGACGGGTTTCTGCCAACTGCATCGCTTGCTGGAAAGTCCATCCACCGCCCTGCAACAGCAAACGGTCTGGCGCGAGATGATGCTGTTACTGCTGCAACGTCATGCCGCCGTGCCGATCGCCGGCAAACCCGGCAAGGAGCACCGCGCGGTGACGCTGGCCAAGGATGTGCTGCAAGCACAATTGGCGGCACCGCCCTCGCTGGAAGAACTGGCGGCACGGGTCAACCTGTCACCGTTCCACTTCGCCCGGGTCTTTCGCCGCGCCACGGGCATGCCGCCGCATACCTGGTTGATGCAGCAACGCATCGCGCAGGCAAGGGCGCTGTTACAGAACGGATGTTTGCCGCTGGAAGTCGCGATGCAGTTGGGGTTTGCCGACCAGAGCCATCTGAGTCGGCAGTTCAAGCAGGTTTACGGGGTTGGGCCAGGGGCGTATCGCAGTGCGCGGCAATTCTGAAACCCCCATAACCCTGTGGGAGCGAGCTTGCTCGCGATGAGGCCATCAGACTCAACAATGATGTTGACTGACAGTCCGTCATCGCGAGCAAGCTCGCTCCCACAGGGGATAGTTGTTTATTCGCCGGTTGCGATGCCGTGTGCGGGATCGTTGATCCACTCGCTCCACGACCCGGCGTACAACGAGCCCAACGGATAACCCGCCAGGCACAGTGCGAACAGGTTATGGCACGCCGTCACGCCGGAACCGCAATACGCCACCAGATCAGTTGGCGAACGGTCACCGAGTTTCGCGGCAAAGCGTTGCTTGAGCTGCTCGGCCGGCAGGAAACGCCCGTCACTGCCCAGGTTCTCGGTAAAGGCTGCGCACTGCGCACCGGGGATGTGCCCGGCAACCGGGTCGATCGGTTCGACTTCGCCTTTGAAACGCGGCAAGGCGCGAGCATCGAGCAAGGTCAGCGCGGGTTGGCCGAGACGCTGCTGGAGCTGTTCGGCGCTCAAGATCAGCGCGTCGTCCGCCGTCCCGCTGAAGGTGCCACGCTTGATGTCGCACGCATCCAGACTCAGCGGCAACCCGGCCGCATGCCAGGCCTTGAGCCCGCCATCCAGAATAAACACGCCGTCACGCTTGCCCAGCCAGGCCAGCAACCACCAGGCCCGCGCCGCGTAGGCACCGGGGCCGTCATCATACAAAACCACTTCGCTGTCGGCATTGATGCCCCAGGCTTGCAGGCGCTCGATCAAGTCTTCAGGTTCAGGCAGCGGATGGCGCCCGGTCACGCCCTTGACGACTGCCCCGCTCAAATCACGCTCAAGATCGGCAAAGCTCGACCCGGCGATATGCCCTTCGGCATAGCTGCGCTGGCCGTAGTCCGGGTCTTCGAGGGCAAAACGACAATCCAGAATCACCAGCCCAGGTGCATCCTTTTTCAGGTCCAACGCTTGCGGGCTGATCAGTTGCGCAATGGGCATAACGGGCTCCTGTGATTAAGTCGGTCTAGAATCCTACTGCACTTCTTCCAGCGCCTGGGCCAGTGGCACGTAAAACTCTTCGTACAGCGCGTTGACCGCGTCGCGAGACTGTTCCGTGACGAAACCGGCCTCAAGCACCAGCACCTGATACACCCCGCGCTTGATCGCCTGCTCGCTCAGGTGATTGGAGTTTTCCCGTGTGGTGCACAGGAAACGCACCCAGGACGTGAGGATAATCCAGGCATTGAGCGTCAGGGATTCGATCTGGACTTTGTCCATTTGCAGGATGCCGGCGTCGACGAAGGCGGCGTAGATGTGGGTGCCATGGATCAGGCAGCGCTGGGAGAAGCGCCGATAACGGGCGGCCAGTTCGGGATCGCTGTCGAGCAAATGCTCAAGATCGCGATGCAGAAACCGGTAGCGCCACATCGCCGCCAGCAGTTCCTGAAGGTAGAAGCGTTTGTCTTCCACCGTGGACGCTCGGCCCTGGGGCGGGCGCAGGAAGCTGTCCACCAGGCTTTCGTACTCACTGAACAGCACGGCGATGATCGCCTGCTTGTTGGGGAAGTGGTAGTACAAGTTGCCCGGAGAAATCTCCATGTGGGCAGCAATGTGGTTAGTGCTGATGCTGCGCTCGCCCTGTTGATTAAACAGCTCCAGGCTGTTCTGCACGATGCGCTCGCTGGTTTTGATCCGAGGGGCCATGGCTTGAGCTTTAATTCAGAGTGCGTTGGCGGGCATCTTACGACCTATCGGCGAGTGGATAAAACAAAGCTGCACCAGGATGTCATTTGACTTTCTAGAGCATAGACTCTAAAAAGTGCCTCATTACAATAAAAACCGGAGCCGATCATGACCGCCGACATCGCTTATCTGCAGAACCTGCAACAGCCGCTGGAGGAACTCCAGGCCCTGTTCGATGCGCAGCGTGCGGCGTATGCGGCCAACCCGATGCCACCGGCCGCCCAGCGTCAGCAATGGCTCAAAGCCCTGCGCGACCTGCTGAGCAATGAACGTCTGGCCTTGATCGAGGCGATCAGCCAGGATTTCAGCCACCGCAGCGCCGATGAAACCCTGCTCGCCGAACTGATGCCCAGCCTGCACGGTATTCATTACGCCAGTCAGCACCTCAAAGGCTGGATGAAAGCCTCGCGGCGTAAGGTCGGTATCGCGTTTCAGCCGGCTTCGGCGAAAGTGGTTTACCAACCCCTAGGCGTAGTCGGCGTGATCGTGCCGTGGAACTACCCGCTGTATCTGGCCATAGGCCCGCTGGTGGGTGCGTTGTCGGCGGGCAATCGGGTGATGCTCAAACTGAGTGAGTCGACCCCCGCGACCGGTTTGCTGCTCAAGGCGTTGCTCGGCCGGATCTTCCCGCAAGACCTGGTCTGCGTGGTGCTGGGCGAAGCTGATATCGGTGTCGCGTTCTCCCGACTGCGTTTCGATCACCTGCTGTTCACCGGCGCCACCAGCATCGGCAAACACGTGATGCGCGCGGCGGCCGAGAACCTGACGCCGGTGACCCTTGAGCTGGGCGGCAAATCCCCGGCCATCGTGTCCCTCGACGTGCCGCTCAAGGACGCCGCCGAACGCATCGCATTCGGCAAGACGCTCAATGCCGGGCAAACCTGCGTGGCCCCGGACTACGTGCTGGTGCCGGAAGATCGTATCGGCGCTTTCGTCGAAGCCTATCGCCACGCGGTGCGCGGGTTTTATCCGACACTGACCGACAACCCGGACTACACGGCAATCATCAATGACCGGCAACTGGCGCGACTCAATAACTACGTCAGCGACGCCACCAGCAAGGGCGCGCTGCTGATTCCGCTGTTCGATCAGGGGCAGGGCCGGCGCATGGGTCATAGCGTGCTGCTCAACGTCAGCGACGACATGACCGTGATGCAGGACGAAATTTTCGGCCCGCTGCTGCCGATCGTTCCGTACAAGGATCTCGATCAGGCGTTTGCCTACATCAATCAACGACCTCGTCCGCTGGCGCTGTATTACTTCGGCTACGACAAGCGCGAACAAAATCGCGTACTCCACGAAACCCATTCCGGTGGCGTGTGCCTCAACGACACACTGCTACACGTTGCCCAAGATGATATGCCGTTCGGTGGCATCGGCGCGTCGGGCATGGGCCATTACCACGGCCACGAAGGTTTCCTGACCTTCAGCAAGGCCAAAGGCGTGCTGATCAAGCAACGCTTCAACGCGGCGAAACTGATTTACCCGCCCTATGGAAAATCCATTCAGAAACTGATCCAGAAGCTGTTTATCCGCTAACAATCGCACCGTCGGGTAATAACAATAATGAGCCCAAGCCTGTCCGATACACCCGCGCTGTCACGGCGCGGCCTGCTTAAATTCAGCCTCGGCGCGAGTGCGTTTCTGGCCACGGCCGGATTGGGCGCGAGCCTCAGCGGTTGCTCATCGAGCATCCCGGCCAGTGGTTTCGCGATTCTGCGCAGCGGCGATTTGCTGTTTCTGCGGGCGCTGATCCCGGTGATGCTCGAAGGCGCCGTGGCGGCCGGGAAGATGCCGACGGCAGTCGATGAAACCCTGCACTGCCTGGATAACAGCCTGAATCACCTGTCACCGGAAATGCTCAAGCTCACTCAGCAATTGTTCGATGTGCTGAGTATGGCGGTGACCCGCGGGCCGCTGACCGGGATCTGGGGCAGCTGGGAAAACGCCAGTGCCGATGAGATCCGGCACTTTCTCGATCGCTGGGAAAACAGTTCGTTGAGCCTGTTACGCATGGGGCACAGCTCGTTGCTGCAACTGGTGATGATGGCGTGGTACACCCGCGCGGAATCGTGGGTGCATTGCGGGTATCCGGGGCCGCCCACCGTTTAAGACTGAGTCGACCCTATCGCGGGCAGCCACGCTCCCACTTTCGAGTCGCTCACATAAGGTTGGCCCACCTCAAAACCTGTGGGAGCGGGCTTGCCCGCGAAGGCGTCAGATGCGTCACAACCGAATCCAAAACAATAAGAGAACCTGAGAATGCCCGTACCCGACCCGTTTCGCGAAGGCATGGCCCGAGGCTGGAAAACCTACGACGGCTCGCAACTGACCCAGGACCTGACCCTCGAAGCGGACGTGGCGATCATCGGCAGCGGCGCGGGTGGCGGGACCACCGCGGAAATCCTCAGCGCCGCCGGTTACAAGGTGTTGCTGATCGAAGAAGGTCCGCTCAAGACCAGCAGCGACTTCAAGATGCTCGAAGATCAGGCCTACACCAGCCTCTATCAGGAGGGCATCGGTCGGATGAGCAAGGATGGCGCGATCACCATCCTCCAGGGCCGGGCAGTGGGCGGCACCACGCTGATCAACTGGACATCGAGCTTTCGCACACCCGAGCCGACGCTCGAGCATTGGGCCAAGGAGCATGACGTCAAAGGCCACAGCCCGGCCGAGATGGCGCCGTGGTTCGAGAAAATGGAACAACGCCTGGGCGTCGCGCCGTGGTTGGTGCCACCCAACGCCAACAACGATGTGATCCGCAAAGGCTGCGAGCAACTCGGCTACACCTGGCATGTGATCCCGCGCAACGTGCGCGGGTGCTGGAACCTTGGCTATTGCGGCATGGGCTGCCCGACCAACGCCAAGCAGTCGATGATGGTCACGACCATTCCCGCGACCCTGGAAAAAGGCGGTGAGCTGCTGTACCTGGCCCGCGCCGAAAAACTTTCGATCAAGGACGGCAAGGTCACGGGCCTGCAATGTGTGGCGATGGACGACCGTTGCGTGGCGCCAACCGGGCGCACGATCACGGTCAAGGCGCGGCATTACGTGCTGGCGGGCGGAGGGATCAACAGCCCGGCGCTGCTCCTGCGCTCGGAAGCGCCCGATCCGCACCAGCGGCTGGGCAAACGCACGTTCCTGCACCTGGTAAACATGTCCGCAGGGCTGTTCGATGAGGTGATCAACCCGTTCTACGGTGCGCCGCAGTCGATCTATTCCGACCACTTCCAATGGCAGGACGGGACCACCGGCAAGATGTCCTACAAACTGGAGGTGCCGCCGCTGCACCCGGCGCTGGCCTCCACCCTGCTCGGCGGTTTCGGCAAGGAAAACGCCGGGCACATGGAAAATCTGCCCCACACCCACGCGATGCTGGCGTTGTTGCGCGACGGCTTCCATCCGGACAGCCCCGGCGGCAGTGTCGAATTGCGCGGCGACAACACGCCGGTGCTCGACTATCAGGTTTCACCTTATGCCTGGGACGGCTTGCGCCGGGCCTTTCACAGCATGGCCGAGATCCAGTTCGCCGGCGGCGCCAACGCGGTGATGCCGATGCACGCCGACGCGCGCTACGTGAAAACCCTGGCCGAAGCGCGCACGTTGATCGACGGTTTGAGCCTTGAGTTGTATCGCACCCGCCTGGGCAGTGCTCATGTGATGGGCGGTTGTGCCATGGGTGAAGACTCGAAAAACGCCGTGACCGACAGCCTTGGCCGGCATCACCAGATCAGCAATCTGTCGATCCACGATGGCTCGCTGTTCCCCACCAGCATTGGCGCAAACCCGCAATTATCGGTCTACGGGTTGACGGCGCAACTGGCGACTTCGCTGGCCGAACGTTTGAAAAACCCATGAAAACGGAGAATATTCCAATCGTCTATAGTGCTTTCTTACCCAACAGGCGACTTGGCCGACCGGGAAGGCTGCGATACCATCCGACTCCCCAACGGACTCCCGCCAGGACGACGCGATGAACCGAGTGTTGTACCCAGGTACCTTCGACCCTATTACCAAGGGCCATGGCGACTTGGTCGAACGCGCCGCGCGCCTGTTCGATCATGTGATCATCGCCGTCGCTGCCAGCCCGAAGAAAAACCCGTTGTTTCCCCTGGAACAACGAGTGGAGCTGGCCCGCGAGGTCACTAAACATTTGCCGAACGTAGAAGTCGTCGGCTTCTCGACGCTGCTCGCGCATTTCGCCAAAGAGAAGAACGCCAACGTGTTCCTGCGTGGTTTGCGCGCGGTGTCGGACTTCGAATACGAATTCCAGCTGGCCAACATGAACCGCCAACTGGCGCCGGATGTGGAAAGTCTGTTTCTTACCCCGTCCGAGCGTTATTCGTTCATTTCCTCGACACTGGTCCGTGAAATCGCAGCGTTGGGCGGCGATATCACCAAGTTCGTCCACCCTGCGGTGGCGGATGCCCTCACCGAACGCTTCAAGAAGTAACGACCGCTCAAGCGGCGCCCGCGTGCACTGCGGGCGCCAATGCGGCACAATTGCGCGCATTGGTTTATTGCGCCCGGGCCTTCCGCCCCGGCTGGAGTTAGCATGTCCCTGATCATCACCGACGATTGCATCAACTGCGACGTCTGCGAACCCGAGTGCCCGAACGCCGCCATTTCCCAAGGCGAAGAGATCTACGTGATCGACCCGAACCTGTGCACGCAGTGCGTTGGCCACTACGACGAACCTCAGTGCCAGCAGGTGTGCCCGGTGGATTGCATTCCGCTGGATGAAGCGCATCCGGAGACTGAAGAGCAGTTGATGGCGAAGTATCGGGTTATTACCGGCAAGGCTTGAGTCTGGTCGTTGCAGCGTCTGTGCCGGCCTCATCGCGAGCAGCTCGCTCCCACAGTTGATCGCGGTCTAATGTGGGAGCGAGCTTGCTCGCGATGAAGCCATCAGGTACATCGAAGAAGTAACTGACTTCACTCCCGCTGCTCAAACCCCTCCCCGATACACCCCAGGCACCGCACAAACGCAGCCCTCGCCGGATCAACCACCAGCGCCTGTCCTGCATCGCCAATACCGCCGCCCAAGGCAGTGAACGGCAACGACACCACAAACGCCCCGGCACCGATCACCGTCGCCACGACCAGCAAGGGTCGGGCGATCAGCAAGTCGCCGAGCATGGCGTAGGCCGGGGGATTCTGGATGGTGTAGCGCGGGTCACCGCTGCCGCTGCCGCTGCTTGCCGCCAGCGCTGGCGCACCGACGCTCAGCAGCAGCGCAACAACAAGGGTTCGAAACGAATTCATGGCACGGTCCTTCGGCTAGGCAGTGAGAACACTGACTATAGACCGTCGGACGTCTCAGCTCTGGCAGCGTGGGCAAAAGACGCTGGCGCGCTGCCCCAGCTTCACTTCCCGCAGCTCGGTGCCACAGACTTTGCACGGTTGACTGCCCCGGCCGTAGACGAACAATTCCTGCTGGAAATACCCCGGCTGACCGTCGCCGCCGATAAAGTCCCGCAACGTCGTACCGCCACGCTCGATAGCGGCAGCCAGAATGCGTTTGATCTCGATCGCCAGCTTCAAATAGCGTGCCCGGGAAATGCTCTTGGCCTCGCGACGCGGGTCGATGCCGGCGGCGAACAGCGCTTCGGTCGCGTAGATATTGCCGACGCCGACCACCACCGCGTTATCCATGATGAACGGCTTGACCGCCATGGATCTCCCCCGAGACTGCTGGAACAGACGCTCGCCATCAAACAGGTCGGTCAACGGCTCCGGCCCCAGGCGGATCAGCAGTTCGTGGTTGAGCGGGTCGAGGCTCCAGAGCATCGCGCCAAACCGGCGCGGGTCGGTATAGCGCAGGGCCAGGCCGGACTCGAGTTCGATGTCCACATGCTCATGCTTGGCCGCCGGCATACCGACTTCCACCAACCGAAGATTGCCCGACATGCCCAAATGGCTGATCAGCGTGCCCACTTCGGCATTGATCAGCAGGTACTTGGCGCGGCGTTCCACCAGCACGATACGCTGGCCCGACAGGCGCACATCGAGGTCTTCAGGAATCGGCCAGCGCAAGCGACGGTCACGCACGATCACCCGGCTGACGCGCTGGCCTTCCAGGTGTGGCGCAATCCCGCGGCGAGTGGTTTCGACTTCCGGCAGTTCAGGCATGGTGTTCTCGCATCAGGGTTCTCGAATAAATGAAGCCGCTGATGCTCAGTGGTGAGTCCTGAGGTCACGAATCGTTTGCTTGAGGGTCTCGAAGTCGTAGTCCGAGAGGCCGACATAATCGAGCACCAGATGCCCGATGCTGTTCCACTCATGGTCTTCGGTCTGATTACCCAACACCCGGTAAGACGCACAAATGTGCTCGGCCATCTTCAGGATCGCCAGCAGGTTCTTGAGCTGGGCGTTGCGCGACGATTCATCGCTGAAGATCGCCAGGGCATTGTGGTGATTGGCGATCGCGGCGGTCACATGCTCCGGCAGGCGCCACGACTTGGCCGTGTAATAACCAACCACCGCGTGGTTGGTGTTGAACACCCGGTTCTCGGTGTCGACCACCCGGCATTCGGCACTGGCGTTAGCGTAAGCCTCTTCCAGAACGGTCATGTAGTTGGGGAAGCGTTGCAGCATCAGCGGCACGCCGCAGTCGTGGAACAGCCCCAGTGCATACGCTTCGTCGCCGGCCTGGGCGCCGATGCGCTTGGCCAGCGTCAGGCAGGTCATCGCCACGTCCTGAGCCGTATCCCAGAACCGGTTCAGGGTGACGATGGTGTCGTCGTTCATCTCGCCCTTGATCGACTGCGCATTGATCAGGTTGATGATCGAGCGGCTGCCCAGCAAGTTCACCGCACGCTGGATCGAGGCGATCTTGTTGCTCAAGCCGTAATACGGCGAGTTGACGATCTTCAGCAGAGCGCCAGAGAGTCCCGGGTCCTGGGAGATCAGCTTTGCGATCACTTCCAGATCCGGGTCGGGCATGTACTGCTCCATCTGCAAATCCACCATGATTTGCGGCTGGGCAGGCACACTGATGCCTTGCAGGGACTGTTGAATCTGTTCGGAAGTCAGCTCTTGGGACATAAGTACACACTCTGGGCCAGGCGCAGATTCTAGCTTCTAAAAGTTGGATCCGACACACCGGCCGACACATTGGCGAAAGTTTCATTTCTGCATAGCATTCGAAATCGCTTTCGCGGGCAAGCCTCGCTCTTACAAGTCATGCGCTAACCCTGTGGGAGCGAGCCTGCTCGCGATGGCGTCATCAGCGTTTCATCGCTCGCCCGGCCCGCCACCACACTCAACACGCTATACTCCCGCTCTTTTTTCCGGAGCGACGTCATGTCCCTGCCTAGCCTGCGCCTCAAAGCCAACGCCGACCGTCGCCTGCGAAACGGCCACTTGTGGGTCTACAGCAACGAAATCGATGTAGCGGCGACCCCTTTGCACGGTTTTCAAGCCGGCGACCAGGCGATCCTCGAAGCCGCCGGCGGCAAGACGCTGGGCATCGTGGCCATGAGCCCGAACAACCTGATCTGCGCCCGTCTGCTGTCGCGCGACATCAAGTTGCCGCTGGACAAGTCGCTGCTGGTTCACCGTCTGAACGTTGCGCTGTCCCTGCGCGATCGCCTGTTCGACAAGCCGTTCTATCGCCTGGTGTACGGCGACTCCGACCTGCTGCCAGGTCTGGTGGTCGACCGCTTTGGCGACATCCTCGTGGTGCAGATCGCTTCGGCGACCATGGAAGCCCATAAAGAAGACGTGATCGCCGCGCTGACCCAAGTGCTCAAGCCAAGCGGCATTCTGTTCAAGAATGACTCCGCGGCCCGTGATGCCGAAGGCCTCAACCGTTATGTCGAAACCGTGTTCGGCCTGGTACCGGAATGGGTGGCACTGGAAGAAAACGGCGTGAAGTTCGAAGCACCGGTCATCCAGGGTCAGAAAACCGGCTGGTTCTACGACCACCGCATGAACCGCGCCCGCCTGGCGCCTTATGCCAAAGGCAAACGCGTGCTGGATCTGTACAGCTACATCGGCGGCTGGGGTGTGCAAGCGGCCGCGTTCGGCGCCAGTGAAGTGTTCTGCGTCGATGCGTCGGCCTTCGCCCTCGACGGCGTCGAGCGCAACGCCGCGCTGAACGGATTCGCCGAGAAAATGACCTGCATCGAAGGAGACGTGTTCGAAGCCCTCAAAGAGCTAAAAGCCAGCGAAGAACGCTTCGACGTGATCGTTGCCGATCCGCCCGCCTTCATCAAGCGCAAGAAAGACATGAAGAATGGTGAAGGTGCCTACCGTCGCCTGAACGAACAAGCCATGCGCCTGCTCAGCAAGGACGGCATCCTGGTCAGCGCGTCGTGCTCGATGCACCTGCCGGAAGACGATCTGCAGAACATCCTGCTGACCAGCGCCCGCCACCTGGATCGCAACATCCAGATGCTCGAGCGTGGCGGTCAGGGCCCGGATCACCCGGTCCACCCGGCCATCGCCGAAACCCGCTACATCAAGAGCATCACCTGCCGGTTGCTGCCAAACAGCTGATGACACCGGTTTGACGGGGAGCCAGATGGCTCCCCGTTTTATTATCTGTTATTGAATTCCGCTCAAACTTCCTACACTTGCGATCCTACGGACTTGCAGGACGTTTCGCTGCGCCTTTCACTATTTAACATTTGACTGACAAAACTTGTTCATAACCAAGATCGATCTGACGAAATTACTGGAAGTTTCCTACCCAATATCGCCTTGATAAGCGCTCATTACACTCTATGATTGAGCGTGTCACCACGAAGTGACACTTACTTTCAATTACAAGGAGTTCAAAATGAAAGCAATTACTCTGGAAGCTAACAGCATCGCCAATCTGGCTTTTCTGGTTGCCCCTAAAGCCCGCTAAGTAAATGAGACGCTGGGGAGTGCCGGCTACCCAGCGTTTTCTATGGCATTGCCCAGAGCGAACCCCCCATCATGCAGATCAGCCCTCATTTATTCATACTTCCTCGCACGCCCGGCCAAATAGTCTGGGATTACAAAAACCACAAGCAGTTTGAACTGAACCTGAAGTATTCCACTCGACTGGCCGAACTTATCGACAATCCCGAAAAGTTCAACGAACTCAATACCATTGACACTCAGCTACTGGGTGCTGGAATACTGACAACGGCAATAACAGATATTACCGAGTGGGGCTGGGACGAACTGTCGAAGATATTCCATATCGGCACCAAGAACATTCCTTGCGAACACATTCCGCAAAACATTAATGAATGGTCAAAACAATACCTTGATCATTGCACCGACGTACTGAGCACGCCTTCACCGAAAGCCAGGCGCTCGGAACGCCTGGGATGCGAGCTGATTACCCTGCCAAAACCTTCCTGCCTGCCGGAAGGCTCCCTGGCAAACGCCTTGGTCAATCGGAAAACCTGCCGCACCTTCACGGGTGAAGCCGTTTCCCTCGAGGCCGTCAGTACGTTGCTGTACCTGTCCCTCGGCTATCTGCATGAGCGCGAAAACGACGTCGACGAAAGCATCGTCGAAGGCCTCGGCGCCCGGCGCAGCAGCCCGTCCGGTGGCGGACTGAATGCCTGCGAAGGCTTTTTGCTGGTGCAAAACGTCAGCGGCCTGCCACCCGGTGTCTACGCCTATCACCCCACCGGGCACTCACTGAGTCTGGTTAATCCGCTGCCTTCCCAACCCTTGGGACAACTGATGAGTGGTCAACACTTCATCAATAACCTGCCCGCAGGCCTGTTCATCACCAGCCGATTCGACAAGCTGTGGTGGAAATATGAACACTCGCGGGCGTACCGAATGGCCTACGTCGAGGCCGGCCATATTTCCCAGACCTTTCAACTGGCGGCCACCTCGCTGGGATTGAACACCTGGCTGACCGGTGCATTGACAGATGATCGGGTCGAAGCGCTGCTTGGACTTGAGAACAGCGCAGAGCAACCGTTGTTCTTTGTCGGCTGCGGCCAGAGCGACGGGCAAGTGATGTGCAAGGAGTTGAAAGCGCTGCTGAGCAATCGGGGGGCGGAACAATGAGCGAGCCCCTCATCGACCCTGCGTCAACCCCAGCCTCATGGGCCCATCGCTTCACCCTTGGAGACTGGAACACCCGAGCCTCGGTGCGGGTCAGCGAACACACCTACCAATTGCCACCGGACCTGAAACGGCAACTGGAAACCCGCCACTGGTTTGCGCCGGAGTTTCTGCCTTACCTGAATCATCCGGCAATCAAAGCAGCCGGCAGAGCAGTCGCTCATCGTCTGTCCGCCAACCATCTGGTGTATTTCCTCGACTACACCACCCTGCTCGAACACCGGATCGTCAACCGCTCCGTGGAAACCATCGTGCACAACGAACTGGGGGTTTCCATCCCCCCACGGATGAAAACCGCCGCGCTGCAGCTCTACACCGATGAGGCTTATCACGCGCTGTTCTCCAACAGCCTCGCCGAGCAGATTGCCGATATTTACGGCATGACTGAACGCCCGGTCCTGCCCCAGCGGATCGCCCGGCTGAACGCCCTGCTCGACCGCACGCCGGACAAGCACAAAGCACTGGCGTGGATTCTCGTCGGCTTCGTTTCGGAGACGATCATCGCCAAGGAACTGCTCGACGTTTGCCGCGACACGCTGGTGAGCAGCGTTCAGGAAATGCTCAGGGACCACCTGGCCGACGAGGCACGGCACAGTCGCTACTTTTGCGAAGTGTTCCATTATCTGTGGCTGCAATTGAGTTGCGGCCAACGCACATTCACCGCCAGGTCGCTCCTGGAAATCCTGCTGCTTTTCTTTGAAGTCGATGAACGCTGGCTTGGCGAAAGCCTGCGCAGTGCCGGCCTGAGTGAAGCGTCTGTCGCGCAGATCCTGGGTGATTTGACCGGCGAGCAAGCACAGCGCCTGCGCGCCCGGTCGGGTGCAGGGGCGACGCTCAATGCAATGAAAAAAGCGGGGTTCTTCGATCTGCCTGCCAATCGGCAACTGTTCTCCAGGGCAGGGCTGCTCGATGAATGACGGAAAACAGGTAGCCCGGGGCGAACAACGTGCCATGGTCATTCTGTTGATGACCATGACGCTGCTCGGCGTCTTTCCCCTGGATGTGGTGCTCCCCTCCTTTCCCGATCTTTCTGACTACTTTCGGACCTCACCGTCCGACATCGCCCTGTCCGTTAGCGTGTTCGCCATTGGCCTGGCGTTGTCCGTGGTGTTGGTCGGCCCCTTGTCAGACTTGTGGGGGCGCAAAAAACTACTGCTGGCCGGTATCGCGATTGCGGTGGTCGGAGCCACAGGGTGTGTGGTGTCCAGCGAATACAGCTGGTTTTTGTTCTTCCGGGTGGTCCAGGCCGTTGGTTGCGGGTCCTTTGTCCTGTCACAGGCACTGGTTCAGGATCTGTTCGTCGGCAAGGAGCAGGAGCGAATCAGAATCTGGATGGTGACCGGCGGCGGGGTGTTCATTTCCATTTCGCCGCTGCTAGGGACGTGGTTGCAATTACAGCTAGGCTGGCAGGGCAGCTTTTATGTGTTTATCAGCCTGGCCATCATTGTCTGGTTTAAAGCCTTTTTTCTGCTCAGGGAAAACCCTCACCTTCATACCACCGCACATGAACGTTTTTTCAGCGCTTATTGGCGGCTGTGTTCGGATATACGATTCATGGGGTATTGGTTGATTTCAGCCTTGGCCTTTGCCTGCCATTTTTCGTTCATCGTCATTTCACCGATCATTTTCATGGAGCGGCTGGCGTTGTCGCCTTACGCATTTGCCTGGGCGTTGTTGCTGTATGGCGTGGCCTATGTGTTTGGCGGGATTGTCGCCAGCGCTCTGCACCGGCACCTGCAGGCCAACACGCAAATAGTCATTGGCCTGGGCCTGATCGCTTTGTCAGGGCTGGTCATGCTGTGGTTGGCGGATCAGTTCGGGCTCTCTGCGGCAGCGGTGCTGATACCCATGCTGATCTGTACGGCGGGCACCACCATTGCCAGGCCCATCGCCAACTCCAAAGCCATGAGTCTCTACCCACAGAATGCCGGAACCTCGACCTCGGTCGGCGGCGTGCTTATTTTCATGTGCGGCGGTGTGATCAGCGTGGTGATCAACCTCGCTTCCGAAGACCTGACCACGGCGCTTGCCCTGTGTTTCCTGTCCTTGAGTGCCACGGGTCTTGGCCTGAATGTCTTGATTACACGACGGCATCTGGCGCTGAAGACGGGCTGAAACCTGCCAGTCGTCATCCCGCACGTTGCGCCAGCGCCGGATCAACGCTTCCCGGCATTCCCTCCTGACGCCAGCCGTGTAGAATCGCGACATTCATCGCCAGTCATCCCCCGGCGGGTTTATGAGCTCAAGCTGAAGCGCGCGGCGATCCCGCAAAGTTATCGGCAACTTCCGGACACACGGCCATTTCTGGGTGCTCCAGACGTCAATAGAAGCTCACTTCCCTTTTGATACCTGATTAGCCGCCCGGAGTGCTTCATGCCTGATTACCGCTCGAAAACGTCCACCCACGGCCGCAACATGGCCGGCGCCCGCGCACTGTGGCGCGCCACGGGGATGAAAGATGACGACTTCAAAAAGCCGATCATCGCCATTTCCAACTCGTTCACCCAATTCGTACCGGGCCACGTCCACCTCAAGGACCTCGGCCAGCTGGTCGCCCGCGAAATCGAACGCGCCGGCGGTGTGGCAAAAGAATTCAACACCATTGCCGTGGATGACGGCATCGCCATGGGCCACGACGGCATGCTCTATTCGCTGCCGAGCCGCGAGATCATCGCCGACTCCGTCGAATACATGGTCAACGCCCACTGCGCCGACGCCATCGTCTGCATCTCCAACTGCGACAAGATCACCCCTGGCATGCTGATGGCCGCCCTGCGCCTGAACATCCCGGTGATCTTCGTTTCCGGCGGCCCGATGGAAGCCGGCAAGACCAAATTGGCCAGCCACGGTCTCGACCTCGTCGACGCGATGGTCATCGCCGCCGACTCCAGCGCTTCTGACGAGAAAGTCGCTGAGTACGAGCGCAGCGCCTGCCCGACCTGCGGCTCGTGCTCCGGCATGTTCACCGCCAACTCGATGAACTGCCTGGTTGAAGCCCTGGGCCTGGCATTGCCGGGCAACGGTTCGACCCTGGCCACTCACAGCGATCGCGAACAGCTGTTCCTGCAGGCTGGCCGCACCATCGTCGAGCTGTGCAAACGTTATTACGGCGAGAACGACGAATCGGTATTGCCACGCAACATCGCCAACTTCAAGGCGTTCGAAAACGCCATGACGCTGGACATCGCCATGGGCGGTTCCACCAACACCATCCTGCACTTGCTGGCCGCCGCCCAGGAAGCCGAGATCGATTTCGACCTGCGCGATATCGACCGTCTCTCCCGTCACGTGCCGCAACTGTGCAAAGTCGCGCCGAACATCCAGAAGTACCACATGGAAGACGTACACCGTGCCGGCGGGATCTTCAGTATCCTCGGCTCGCTGTCCCGTGGCGGTCTGTTGCACACCGACCTGCCGACCGTGCACAGCAAGACCCTGGCCGAAGGCATCGCCAAGTGGGACATCACCCAGACCGACGACGAAGCCGTGCATCACTTCTTCAAGGCCGGTCCTGCAGGCATTCCGACGCAAACCGCGTTCAGCCAGTCGACCCGCTGGGAAACACTGGACGATGACCGTGAGAACGGCTGCATCCGCAGTGTCGAGCACGCTTACTCGAAAGAAGGCGGCCTGGCCGTTCTCTACGGCAACATCGCATTGGACGGCTGTGTGGTGAAAACCGCAGGCGTCGACGAGTCGATCCACGTCTTCGAAGGCAACGCGAAGATCTTCGAAAGCCAGGACAGCGCCGTTCGCGGCATCCTCGCCGACGAAGTGAAGGCCGGCGACATTGTGATCATCCGTTACGAAGGCCCGAAAGGCGGCCCGGGCATGCAGGAAATGCTCTATCCGACGTCGTACCTGAAATCCAAGGGCCTGGGCAAAGCCTGCGCCCTGCTCACCGACGGCCGTTTCTCCGGCGGCACCTCGGGCCTGTCCATCGGCCACGCTTCGCCGGAAGCCGCTGCGGGCGGCGCGATTGGTCTGGTGCAGGATGGCGACAAGGTGCTGATCGACATTCCGAACCGCTCGATCAACCTGTTGATCAGCGACGAAGAAATGGCCGGCCGCCGTGCCGAGCAGGATCAGAAAGGCTGGAAGCCTGTGGAAAAACGTCCACGCAAGGTGACCACTGCACTGAAGGCTTACGCCCTGCTGGCAACCAGCGCCGACAAGGGTGCTGTGCGTAACAAGGCGATGCTCGACGGGTTGTAAACCTTAACTGCCGAACAAAAAATGCCCCGCCAAGTGCGGGGCATTTTTTTGACCAAAATCCCTCAGCCAATGGAGATCAACTGTGGGAGCGAGCCTGCTCGCGAAAGCGCCGGGTCAGTCAACATCAATGCTGAATGACCCACCGTCTTCGCGAGAAGGCTCGCACCTACATTGGATCTTCGGTGCTTACTGAATCTCTTCAGGCTTGACGATCACCCAGTTCTTGTCCGCCGTCACCGGCAACCCTTCCTTGGCCTGGGCCGCTGCGTGCTTGGCCATCATGCCGTTAATCTGGGTCATGTATTTGTCCTTGCGGTTGACCCACAAGTGGATGCCGCCCTTGGCCACGTCGACGCTGTGGAACAGCATGAAACCGTCGCTGCTCGGGGTGTCGCCGCCCACGAGCACCGGTTTTTTCCATTCATCGATGTAGGTCAGGATCGCCGCTTGCTTGCCCGCCATCCAGGTCGCCGGGGTCCACAGGTACGGGGTCAGTTCGAGGCCGAGGTTGGCCTTCTCGTCATACTTGCCCGCGGTGATTTGCTTGCGCGCCGTGGTCAGTTCGCCAGACTTGGGGTCCTTGAGCAGCAAGCTCACGCCAATGACGTTTTGCGGTTTGACGTTGTAGCCGTACTTCGGATCGGAAGCGACCATGCGCACCAGCTCTTCGGAGGCGGCGGTCATCACGTAGACCTCGATGCCGTTCTCCATCAGCTTGTTGTAGAGCTCTTTCTGACCGGTGAAGATTTTCGGCGGGTTGACGTCGAGGTTCTTGACCACATCGCCTTCGTAATAGGTCGCCGGCACTGGCTTGCCCAAGGCCATCAGCTCATCGACGTAGCCTTTGAGTTCCTGGAGGGTGAAACCGGAGAACACTTGCGCGACCCATGGATAGCACACCATGTCGTCGATTTCGCAGAGGCGATAATAGTAGCTGAACAGGCTTTCCTTATGGTCGGCGGTGTCCTTGAACGGGATCAGTTTCAGGGAGGGGTCGAGTTTCTCGCGGGTGATCAGGCCTTTGCTTTCCATGTACGGCAGCAACGACTCTTCGAGGTCGTAGCGGTAACTGGTGTTGTCCATGTCGAACACCGCGTAGTTACCTTTGTTGGCGTTGGCCGCAATCATCGCGTCCAGCGCCTTGGCCTGATCGGCTGGCCAGTGTTTCAAATCCGTGGCGAAGACCTGACCGGCGAGGCCAAGACAGAGTGCTGCTGCGAGAAATTTCGGTGCGAGTTTCATCGGCGGTTTCTCCCTGATCCAAAGATATCGACGCTAACAAATAAGTGTGACAGCTCTCGCCTGCCAGCGACCGCTCGCGTCCCTTTCGCGCCAAGTGCATCCCCGACAGCGACACCGGCTTATTCCAAAAACGACAGTTATCAGACTTTTTTGATATTAATTCATTGGAAATCAAGCTGTTAGGCTTCGCGATCCGCAGCTGCCCCGGAAGGTGGCTGGCACAAGTCACTTTCGGAGTTCACATGAATCTGCCGCTGATCCTCAATCTGCTGGTATTCCTCGCCCTGCTCTTTGGCTTGGCGCAAACCCGTCACACGACGTGGAGCTTAGCTAAAAAAGTCCTGCTCGCGCTGGTGTCGGGCGTGGTGTTTGGTGTCGCTTTGCACACGATTTACGGTGCCGGCAACCCAGTGCTGAAAGCCTCGATCGGCTGGTTCGATCTGGTGGGCAACGGTTACGTGCAGTTGTTGCAAATGATCGTCATCCCGCTGGTGTTCGCCTCGATCCTCAGCGCCGTGGCGCGTCTGCACAACGCGTCGTCGTTGGGCAAGATCAGCTTCCTGACCATCGGCACGCTGCTGTTCACCACCGCCATCGCGGCGCTGATCGGTATCGGCTTGACCAACCTGTTCGGCCTGACCGCCGAAGGCCTGGTCGCCGGCACCCAGGAAATGGCCCGTCTGCAAACCATCCAGAACGACTACGCGGGCAAGGTCGCCGACCTGAATGTGCCGCAGCTGCTGCTGTCGTTCATTCCGCAAAACCCGTTCGCCGACCTCGCCCGCGCCAAGCCGACGTCGATCATCAGCGTGGTGATCTTCGCAGCGTTCCTCGGTGTCGCGGCGCTGCAACTGCTCAAGGACGATGTCGAGAAAGGTCAGAAAGTGATCAACGCCATCGACACCCTGCAAGCCTGGGTGATGCGTCTGGTGCGTCTGGTGATGAAGCTGACCCCCTACGGCGTATTGGCGCTGATGACCAAAGTGGTCGCCGGTTCCAACCTGCAAGACATCATCAAGCTCGGCAGTTTCGTGGTGATTTCCTACATCGGCCTGGGCCTGATGTTTGTGGTTCATGGCCTGCTAGTGTCGGCGGCCGGGATCAACCCGCTGCGGTTCTTCCGCAAGATCTGGCCGGTGCTGACGTTTGCCTTCACCAGCCGCTCCAGCGCGGCGACGATTCCACTGAGCATCGAAGCGCAGACCAGCCGCTTGGGCATCCCGCAATCCATCGCCAGTTTCGCCGCGTCGTTCGGCGCGACCATTGGCCAGAACGGCTGTGCCGGTTTGTACCCGGCGATGTTGGCGGTGATGGTGGCGCCCACGGTCGGCATCAATCCGCTGGACCCGTTGTGGATCGCAACGCTGGTGGCGATTGTGACCTTGAGTTCGGCCGGCGTGGCGGGCGTGGGGGGTGGTGCGACGTTTGCCGCGCTGATCGTGCTGCCGGCGATGGGTTTGCCGGTGTCATTGGTGGCGTTGCTGATTTCGGTTGAGCCGCTGATCGATATGGGCCGCACGGCGTTGAACGTGAGTGGTTCGATCACGGCCGGGGCGATTACCAGCCAGATCATGCAGCAGACGGATAAAGAACTGCTGGATGCCGATGAGCATGCGGAGTTGGCGCACGCTTAAGACTGTAATTGTCTGCGCGGGCCTCATCGCGGGCAAGCCCGCTCCCACAGGGATCGCAGGTGTTCACATAATTTGTGTTTCACCTCGACCACTGTGGGAGCGGGCTTGCCCGCGATGCTTTTAGGCTTTTTCCCAGACTTCGAAGTTGTACGCCGGCTTATCATCCACAGCCGGATTCTCAATGTTCGACACCAGTTTCCACTGCCCCACATCAAACTCCGGAAACCACGCATCCCCGTCCGGGCTCAACGCCACTCGGGTCAGATACAACCGATCCGCCTGCGCCAGCCCTTGCGCATACAACTGCGCGCCGCCAATCAGCATCACCTCATCGACGCCCTGCTCCTTCGCCCATTCCTGCGCGCGAACCACGGCGGCCTCCAGCGACGGATAAACCTCCGCACCTTCCAGCAGCAGATCCGCCTGACGGCTGACCACGATGTTCAAGCGGCCCGGCAGCGGACGACCGAGGGAGTCCCAGGTCTTGCGCCCCATGATGATCGGCTTGCCGAGGGTGGTGGCCTTGAAGTATTTGAAGTCCCCCGGCAAGTGCCAGGGCATGCTGTTGTCGACGCCGATCACACGGTTTTCACCGAGGGCTGCGATCAGGCTGAGGGGGAGTGATTTAGTCATGCCAGCGAGGATACCAGAGCCTCCCGTACCCCGATAAGCGCCACAGCGGTTATGCTCACAGCTCATTTGAGCGACGGGATGCCGCGTGACTGAACTGACTCCACTGCAAAACCTCTGGCTGACCGAGACGGTGCGCCTGCGTGAAGAACACGCCGGCCCCCTGGATGATCTGGAAGCCAACCGACTGGCCCGCAGCGCCGGCGGCGATCTGCCGATGCGCATTCAGCGCCGGGCCGTGTGGCTGGCCGAGCGCGATGGTTTGGCCGACGCCCTCAAACACTGGCTGCAAGGCGCGCGACTGGCGCTGATCGTGATGGCGGTGCTCGCCGTCGTCAGCGGCGCTGGTCTTGCGTTTGCCGCACTGGGTGACGGCCAGACCCCGGTAAATGTGTTCTGGGCCCTGGGCAGTCTGCTGGGGCTCAATCTGATTCTGCTGTTGAGCTGGGCATTGGGGCTGGTGTTTGCCGGTGAACACGGTGCCAGCCTTGGGCGTTTGTGGCTGTGGCTCAGCGAAAAACTTGCTCGCGATGCCAAAGCCGCGCAACTGGCACCCGCCCTCCTGCTGTTACTGCAGCGACGCAAACTCAATCGCTGGGCGATCGGCGTGCTGGTCAACGGCTTGTGGTTGCTGGCGTTGCTCAGTGCGCTGGTTATCGTGCTGATGCTGATGGCAACCCGACGCTACGGCTTTGTCTGGGAAACCACCATTCTGCGTGGCGACACCTTCGTCGCCATGACCCAGGCCCTAGGCGCCCTGCCAGCCCTGCTCGGTTTCAGCGTGCCCAGCGTGGAGATGATCCGCGCCAGTGGCGATGCCGCGCTGAACATCGAAAGCGCTCGTCAGGCCTGGGCCGCATGGCTGGTGGGCGTGTTGCTGGTCTACGGCGTGTTGCCGCGTCTGGTGCTGGTGCTGTTCTGCCGCTGGCGCTGGACCTCCGGCCAAGCCGCTTTGCGCCTGGATTTGAACCTGCCCGGTTACGCCCAATTGCGCGAACGCCTGATGCCCACCAGCGAACGCCTCGGCATCAGTGATGCCGCACCTGCGCAACTGCATCGTGTCGAAAGGGGCGTCAGTGAGCAGCAAAGCGACGGCGCGTTGCTGGTGGCCATCGAGCTGGACGATCAACGCCCGTGGCCGCCGCAACTGCCGAAAACCGTGAACAACGCCGGCATCCTCGACAGCCGCGAATCGCGCAACAAACTGCTCGAACAGCTGAGTCGTTTCCCCCCGGCACGCCTGGCGATTGCTTGCGATCCACGGCGCTCACCGGACCGTGGCAGCCTGGCCCTGATCGCCGAACTGGCGCGCAATGCCGCCGCGACCCGCGTGTGGTTGCTGCAAGCGCCGCCCGGCGAAGCACTGGATGCCGAACGCCTCGGCGACTGGCACATAGCGCTGCAACAGCTGGACCTGCCGTTCGCCGATTGTGTGCCTGTGAACTGGCTGGAGACCGGTCATGACTAACGCCTGGAAAGCACCCTTGAAGCTGGCCGTGGTCGGCCACACCAACGTCGGCAAAACCTCGTTGCTGCGCACGCTCACCCGGGATGTCGGTTTCGGTGAAGTGTCCCATCGCCCCAGCACCACCCGCCATGTCGAAGGCGCGCGGCTGTCGGTGGACGGCGAGCCGTTGCTCGATCTCTACGACACGCCGGGGCTTGAAGACGCCATCGCCCTGCTCGACTACCTCGAACGCCTGGAACGCCCCGGCGAACGCCTCGACGGCCCGGCACGGCTGGCCCGATTCCTCGAGGGCAGCGAAGCCCGGCAGCGCTTCGAACAGGAAGCCAAAGTGCTGCGGCAACTGCTCGCCTCGGACGCCGGACTCTATGTGATCGATGCTCGGGAACCGGTCCTGGCCAAGTACCGCGACGAACTGGAAGTGTTGGCCAGTTGCGGCAAACCGCTGCTGCCGGTGCTGAATTTCGTCAGCAGCGCCAACCATCGCGAGCCGGATTGGCGTGAAGCCCTGGCACGCCTGGGCTTGCATGCCCTGGTGCGTTTCGACAGCGTTGCACCGCCCGAAGATGGCGAACGGCGACTCTATGAAAGCCTCGCCTTGCTGCTGGAAAACTCCCGCGAACAATTTGAGCGTTTGATCGCCGATCAACAGGCCCAACGCTTGGCTCGCCAACAGAGTGCGGCGCGATTGATTGCCGAGTTGCTGATCGATTGCGCCGCGTGCCGGCGCAGCGTGGTCAGCGAAGCCGAGCAGGAACAGCAGGCGATCAGCGAACTGCGCAAAGCCGTTCGGCAGCGGGAGCAGCGCTGCGTTGAAGGCTTGCTCAAGCTCTATGCCTTTCGCCCACAGGACGCGGCGGCCAGTGATCTGCCGCTGCTCGATGGCCGCTGGGGCGATGATTTGTTCAACCCGGAAACCCTCAAGCAACTCGGTGTTCGGGTTGGTGGCGGTATCGCGGCTGGCGCGGCTGCCGGTGCCGGGGTCGATTTGCTGGTGGGCGGCCTGACCCTCGGCGCGGCGGCACTGGCCGGCGCGATTGCCGGCGGCGCCCTGCAAACCGCCCGCAGTTATGGCAGCCGGTTGATGGGCAAGATCAGAGGTCAGCGAGAATTGACGGTCGACGACAGCGTGTTGCGGTTGCTGGCGTTGCGTCAGCGGCAATTGCTGCAAGCGTTGAATGCTCGTGGGCATGCGGCTCTGGACAGCATCCAGGTGGCCACGCCACAGGATAAGACCTGGCGCGAAGGCAAACTGCCCGAGGCCCTGAACAAGGCCCGGGCACATCCGCAGTGGTCGTCGCTGAATCCTCATCCCAAGTTGAGTCAGGCGGAGCGGCAAGAGCAGGTTGAGGTGTTGGCCCAGCAGTTGTGAACCTTGGTCATTGTGGAGTACGGGCTTGCTCGCGAAGGCAGCGCCTCGGTTTCAAGGCTTTATGCAGCCAACAGCCGCAACGCCTTGTCCTTCAAAACACCCAGATCAATCACCGGCACCCACATCTCCTTCGCCAACTCATCCCACTGCCGCATGCGCAAACTGACCGCGCACAACGGGTCCCGCTCGAAGGCTTCAGCCTCGGCAGGCGTCATCACCCCACCCTGATACTCCAGGGTCCGGCGACTGGCTTCGCTCAATCGCTCGTAGTACCCGGGCTCTTTGAGCGTCAGATAGCGCTTGGCCTGGACGTGGTATTCCACCAGCCGCGCCAGGCGTTCGCTGAAACCGGCCCGACGCAAGTAGTCGGCGCCCAGTCGCTCGTGGCTGACCACGCCGAAGCCACCCATGTTCTCCGTGCTCTCGCCACAGATATGGCCGATGTCATGGAAGAACGCGGCCAGCACCACTTCATCATCGAAGCCTTCAGCCATGGCCAGTTCGGCCGCCTGGGACATGTGTTCGATCTGCGACACCGGCTCGCCGATGTAATCGCTGTCGCCAAAGCGCTCGTACAAACCGAACACCTCGGCGATCACTTGTTCATGACGTTCCATCAACTTTCCCCCAACAACTGCGCAACGTTACGTTCGGCCATCGCCGGCCCGACGCTCATGCCGACACCGGTGTGCATCAGTGCCACGCTCACACCCGGCATCGGCCGCAAGAACGAGAATGGCCCGGGGCCCCGTGAACCATAGACGCCCTGCCAGCGCTCGACCACCTGCACCTTGCAACCCAGGGTTTGTTCAGCGAGTTCGATCATCCAGTCATCGACCTGCTCGGCATTGAACGGCGATGGATCGCGGCCGTAATGGTGGGAGTCACCGATGATCAACTCGCCATAGGGCGTCGGGCTGATCAGCAGGTGGATGCCGTTTTCATGCAGGTGCGGTGCCTCGCGCAGAATCTGCGCCTGCACCGCCGCCGCTTCCGGCAGATCGGCGAAGGCGCCGTAGTGCACGCAACTCAACCCAGTGAGCAACGCGTGTTGCAGGTTGAGGTTGATCTGCGGTCGGGCGCGGAGCATTTGCAGGCGGCAGATTTGCGGGTTGAGCGCAGCAATAGGCTCGGCCAGCAAGGTCTGATAATCGTGGCCGGAACAGACGATGATCTGATCGGCGCTGAAGGTGCCAGCGGTGCTGTGCAGGCGCCCCGGCTCGATGTCGCGCACCAGGGTGGAGAAGTGAAAATCGACGCCGAGTTCGCGGTGCAGGTAGTCGATCAACGCTGGAATCGCTTCGCGCGAATACAGCTGCTGATCATCCATGCCGTGCAACGCCGCACGGTGATGGCTGAACTGGCCGCCGTAGAGATCGCGCAATGCAGCGCCGCGCAGCATGTCGACGCGGTAACCGTGTTCCAAGGCGCGACCGGTGCAGAAGGCTTCGAGCAGGTGTTCTTCGGCTTCGGTGCGGGCGAACAGGTACGAGCCGTTGCGCTTGAGTTGCAGCCCGGTCAGTTGTGCCCATTGGCTCCAGATCTCACGGCTGGCCCTGGCCAGATCGAGCATCGCGCCCGGAGGTTGGCCGGTGACGAGGGCCTGGCCGAAGTTGCGGACCGAGGCGCCCAAGGGGGTTTCGCTGCGTTCGAAAACCGTGACGTTGAGGCCGCGTCTGGCGGCGGCGTAGGCGTGGGACAGGCCGAGGATGCCGGCACCTACGATCAGCATGTCGTTGTGTTGTGTCATGGAGATTTGTCCTGAATTCGAGACCGCTATCGCGAGCAAGCTCGCTCCCACAGGTTCAGTGATCGCCACAAAACCTGTGGGAGCGAGCTTGCTCGCGATGAGGCCCTGTCAGCCTACAGAGATTTACTTGGCAACCACTTTCTCGGACTTGCCGTCATAGCGCTTGCGCCACTCGGTCAGGATTTCATCGCGATTCTTCGACGCCCAGGCGAAGTCGTTCTTGATCAGACGCTGCTCATAATCCGCTGGCAATTCGGTCTGCGGCTTGGCAATCCCCGGTTGCGCGAGCACCGCGAAGTTCTCTTTATAAAGCTCCATCGCCGCCGGGCTGGCCGAGAAGTCGGCCAGTTTCTTCGCCGCGTCTTCGTGTAGTGTCCCCTTGATCACAGCGGTCGCTTCGATCTCCCAGCCCAAGCCTTCCTTCGGCAGGATGATGTCCAGCGGCGCGCCCTGACGCTTCAACTGAACCGCCGGGTACTCAAAGGAAATGCCGATCGGGAATTCACCGGCGGCCGCCAGTTTGCAAGGCTTGGAACCGGAGTGAACGTACTGGCCGATGTTCTGGTGCAGGTCGTCCATGTACTGCCAGCCCTGCTTCTCGCCGAAGGTTTGCAGCCAGGCGCTGACGTCGAGGAAACCGGTGCCGGACGAGGCCGGGTTGGGCATCACGATCTTGCCTTTGTACTCAGGCTTGGTCAGGTCCTGCCAGCTCACGGGTTTGGTCAGACCCTGCTTTTCGGCTTCGACGGTGTTGAAGCAAATGGTCGCGGCCCAGACGTCCATGCCGACCCAGGCTGGCGGGTTGGCGGCATCGCGGTAGTTGCCGCCGATCTTGCCCAGGTCCTTCGGTGCGTAGCTTTGCAGCATGCCTTGCTGATCGAGAATCGCCAGGCTCGACGCGGCCAGGCCCCACACGGCGTCAGCCTGCGGGCGGGCTTTTTCGGCGAGCAGTTTGGCGGTGATGATCCCGGTGGAATCGCGCACCCACTTGATCTCGATGTCCGGGTTGGCTTTTTCGAAGGCTTCTTTGTAGGTCTTCAGTTGCTCGGCTTCGAGGGCGGTGTACACCGTCAACTCGGTTGGCGCCGCGAAGGCGTTCAGGCTGAAAGCGGTGAGGACAGCAGCGGCCAGGGCCAGGGGCTTGAACATGATCTTTTCCTGTCTTTGAGTTGAGGGGGTTGTACAGAATCAGTTGCCGGGCGCGGTCTGCCGCCAGGCTTGGGAGCGGCGCAACAACCCGCGCGAAGCCCAGGCCAGCAGCAGGGACACGCCCGCCGAGGTGAACAGAATCAGGGTCGACATCGCCGCCGCGCCGCCGACGTTGCCGGCGTCGTCCATGTTCAGCACCGCCACCGCCGCGAGGATGGTGTCGGGGCTGTAGAGGAAGATCGCCGCCGAGACAGTGGTCATGGCCGAGACGAACAGGTAGCGCACGATGTCCAGCAGCGCCGGCAGGCAGATCGGCACGGTGACCCGCAGGTAATGCCGATACAGCGGCGCCTTGAGCGACAACGCGGCGGCTTCGAACTCGGCATCAAGTTGGCGCAACGCGGTGGTGGCGGTCATTTGCGCAGTGGTCAAATAGTGAGCAATGGTGCAGACCACCAGCAAAGTCATAGTCCCGTACAGCACATGCAGCGGATTGCCGGTGAGGTTGAAGAAGAAGACATAACCCAGGCCCAGCACCAGCCCCGGCACCGCCATCGGCACAAAACTGAGGATGCGCAGGGTCAGGTTCAGTCCGCGCTGGCCCTTGGTTTTTTCCATCAGGTACGCGCCGGTGAAGATCAGCACGCTGCCGATCAACGCCGTGCACAAGGCCATCTTCACGCTATTGCTGTAGGCCAGCCAGCCGCCGCCTGCGGTGTCGTTGAACTGATAGTGGTTGAGCGACAGCGACAGGTTGTACGGCCAGAATTTCACCAGCGAGGAGAACACCGCCATGCCGAACACCAGCAACAACGCCGCGCAGATCAGCAACACAATGGCCAGGTAACAGCCGTCGCGCAGCGTTGACGGCGCGGGTTTGAAGACTTGGGCACGGCCGCTCATGGAGTCACCGTGACGTCGACGCAACCAGGCGTCGACCCCGAAGCTGAACAGCGCCGGCAACAGCAGGACCATGCCGATCAACGCGCCGCGACCGAATTGCTGCTGACCAACCACCGCCTTGTAGGCTTCCAGCGCCAGCACTTGATAGTCGCCACCGACCACCACGGGCACGCCGAAGTCGGTGATGGTCAGGGTGAACACCAGACAGAACGCCGCGAACACGGCCTGACGGGTCGCCGGCCATGTGATGCTGCGAAAGGCTTTGGCCGGACTGGCGCCCATGCTGGAGGCGGCATCGAACAGTCGCGCATCGGCCAGGGAAAGGGCCGACAGCAGAATCATCAACGCGTGTGGGAAGGTGTAGATGACCTCACCCAGAACAATGCCCCAGAAGCCGTAGATATTGTCCGAAAGCAAACCGCGCAACATGCCCTGGTTGCCGAACAAATAAACCAGCGCAATGCCCGGCAACATTGACGGAGCCATCAGAGGCAACAAAGAAATCCCGCGCCAGATGCCTTTGCCGGGAATCAACGTGCGTTGTAATGCGTAGGCAAACAGGTAGGCCAGCGGTACGACAATCGCCGCGACACTGAGGGAAACCTTTAGGCTGTTGCCGAGCAACCAGTGGAAGTTCGCACTGGTCACCAATTCGCGAGCCGCGACCAGACCACCGCCCTGCCCCGCCTCCGAACTGAAACCGCGCCAGAAGATCGCCAGCAACGGCATCAACACCGCGAGGCCGAGCAACACCAATAAAAGGACTTTGCCGCCGACCACGAACACCCGGTCGCCGATCTCGGCACGGGAGGTCTGCCGAACCTGCTTGTGCGGTATCGGCAGCGCGATGTTCGCGCTCATCAGGCAAACACCTGCAAGCTACGCGGAGGCAAGGCGACCATGATCTGCTGCGCGCCAAGGCGCGGCATGGCTTCCGGTGCCAGTTCCGCCAGCAATGCGTGGCCCGGCAGTTGGTCGAGTTCGAAGCTCATGCGGCAGCGGTTGCCGAGGAAGGTGATCTCGCGGACCTTCGCCGGGAACAGGTTTTCTTCATGCACCGGCGGGTTGACGTTGATCGCTTCCGGGCGGCAGAAGAGGCGGCCCGTCGTGGTTTTAGCGCTGCCATCGGCCAGGCGCATGCTCATCCCGCCGACCTGGGCGTGGCTGTCGCTGCTGCGGCTGAATGGCAGCCAGTTGCCCTGGCCGACAAACTCCGCCACAAACGGCGTGGCCGGGCGGTCGTAGATGTCTTGCGGCGTGGCGTACTGCTCGACCTTGCCGTTGTTCATCACGGCAATGCGGTCGGCCATCAACATAGCCTCGTCCTGATTGTGCGTGACCATCAGGGTGGTGACGCCGAGGTTGCGCTGCAATTGACGCAGCTCGGTGCACAGATGCTCGCGGACCCGGGCGTCGAGGGCCGACATGGGTTCGTCCAGCAGCAACAACGAGGGCGCTGGCGCCAACGCCCGAGCCAGCGCGACACGTTGCTGTTGGCCGCCGGACAACTGGCCGGGGTACTTTTTCTCACTGCCAGTCAGGCCGACCAGTTCCAGCATCTGACCGACGCGCTTGCGCACTTCATCGCGACCACTGCCGGCGAGTCCGTAGGCAATGTTCGCTTCGACGGTGAGGTTGGGGAACAGCGCGTAGGACTGAAAGAGGATGCCGTAGTCCCGGGCCTGGGGTGCCAGGTGGGAAACATCGCGATCGCCGAGATACAACTCGCCGCTGTCCTGCTTCTCAAGACCGGCGATGCAGCGCAGCAAGGTGGTTTTGCCACAGCCGGACGGGCCGAGCAGGCACACCAGTTCACCGGCCGCCACGTCGAGAGAAACGTTATCCAGCGCGGTGAACGCGCCAAAGCGTTTCTGCACGCCGCGCACCTTCATCGGGGCGCCGGGGTTGGTCAGGGCAGTTGCGATCGAGTGGTTCATGGACAGGCCTCATCAAGCAGATGAAGCCCATCCTAGGTTTGTAATGCGTCGGTCATGTGGCAGTGAGGCAAAAACGGCTGATAGTGGTATTCAAGGATTTGGGTTACCTGCACTGACGTCATCGCGAGCAAGCTCGCTCCCACAGTGGGCGGTGGTGTTCACAAATCTGGTGTTCACCACAAAACCCTGTGGGAGCGAGCTTGCTCGCGATGAGGCCAGAACAGGCAATAGAGATTTTCAGGCCGGCGCCATTTCCTGCGCCAACCCCAGAAACGCCGCCGGCAACCGCGCGCCTTTGCGTTCCTTGAGGCAGTACAAATACTCCGGAATCTGCGGCGCATTCTCAATCGTCAGCACGCGCAGTTGCGGATCATGCGGCACTTCCTGCCTGGCAATGATGCTGATCCCAATGTTGCGCAGCACCGCCTCGCGAATCGATTCTCGGCTGCCAATTTCCAGCAACGGCCCGAAACTCACGCCGGCGCTGGCCAGCAATTCCTCAGTCAATCGGCGTGTGGTCGAGCCCGACTCGCGCATCAACAACGTATGCCCGGCCAACGCACTCAGCGGCACATGTTCATGCACCGCCAACGGATGATTGCGATGCACCGCCAGCACCAGCGGATCGCTGCCGAGCACCCGGCGAATCAGCCGCGCATCGTCGAGCAACTGCGACGACGCCGCGACATCCACCCGGTAATCCTCCAGCGCCTCCAGCACCTGCTGGGAGTTGCCGATTTCCACCGACACTTCCACCTGGGGCAAGCGCTCGCGAAAGGTCTTCACCAGGTCGAGGATGTAATACGGTGCCGTCGCGGCAATGCGCAATGTGCCCTCGACCTGGCCGCTGTTGCGCAGGAAAAACTCAATGTCGGCTTCCTGCTGCAACAGCGCCTTGACCATCGGCAGCAACCGCGCGCCTTCGTCGCTGACGCTGAGGCGGCGGCCGCCACGGTAGAACAATTCAACCGAGTACTGGCTTTCCAGATGGCGAATCTGCGTGGTCACGGTGGGTTGGCTCAGGCCGAGCTTTTTCGCCGCCAGGGTAATGCTGCCCAGGCGGGCAACCATGTAAAACGCCTTCAGCTCGGCACTCAGCACACCCGCTCCTCATCGCTTACTTGCGCAACAGGCGCAAACCGTTGAACACCACCAACAGGCTGACGCCCATGTCGGCGAACACCGCCATCCACATGGTGGCGATCCCGGCGAAGGTTACCCCAAGAAAGATCGCCTTGATGACCAAAGCGAGGGCGATGTTCTGTTTGAGGATGATAGAGGTTTGCCGCGACAGGCGGATGAACGCAGGAATCTTGCGCAGATCATCGTCCATCAGGGCGACATCGGCGGTCTCGATGGCGGTATCGGTACCGGCGGCGGCCATCGCGAAACCGATCTCGGCCCGGGCCAGTGCCGGCGCATCGTTGATGCCATCGCCGACCATGCCGACGCGATGCCCCTGCGCATAAAGCGCCTCGATGGCATGCAGCTTGTCGGTCGGTAGCAGATCGCCCTTGGCCTCGTCGATGCCGACTTGCGCAGCAATCGCCTGAGCGGTGTGGACGTTGTCGCCGGTCAGCATCAGGGTTTTGATGCCCAGTTCGTGCAGTTGCTGGATCGCTTCACGGCTGGATTCCTTCACCGTGTCGGCCACGGCGAACAGCGCCAACGGGCCGGACTTGTCGAGCAACAGCACCACGGACTTGCCCTGTTTTTCCAGCGCAAACAGCTTCTCTTCCAGTGCAGGCGAACACAAACCCAAATCTTCCACCAGGCGATGGTTGCCCAAGTGGTAGAGCTGGCCGTTGATTTCCCCGCGTACACCGCGACCTCCCAGGGCTTCGAAGTTATCCACAACGAGCGGCGCGTACTGTTTATCCACAGCCGCATTGGCGATGGCCAACGACACCGGATGGTCCGAGCGACCGGCCAGCGCTGCCGCAATCGCCGGGGCGGTTTCGTCAGCGGTTGGATCAAGCGACAAATAATCGGTCTGCACCGGTTTGCCGTGAGTGATCGTGCCAGTCTTGTCCAAGGCCAGGTAGTCCAGCTTGTAACCGCCCTCCAGATAAACACCGCCCTTCACCAGAATGCCTTTGCGCGCCGCCGCCGCGAGGCCGCTGACGATGGTCACCGGGGTAGAGATAACCAGTGCGCACGGACAGGCAACGACCAGCAACACCAGCGCCCGGTAGATCCAGTCGAACCACAATGCGCCCATGAACAGCGGAGGAATGACCGCTACGGCCAAGGCAAAGATGAATACAGCCGGGGTGTAGATTTTCGAGAACTGATCGACGAAGCGCTGGGTCGGCGCCCGTGCACCCTGGGCCTGCTCCACGGCGTGGATGATCCGTGCCAGTGTCGAGTTATTGGCCGCAGCCGTGACGGAATATTCCAGCGAGCCTGCCTGGTTGATGGTGCCGGCGAAGACCTTATCGCCCACCGTCTTCTCGATCGGCAGGCTTTCGCCGGTGATCGGCGCCTGATCGATGGTCGAACTGCCCGACACGACTTCGCCGTCCAGGCCAATCCGCTCGCCGGGACGCACCCGCACTCGCGCACCAAGTTCGATGGTTTTGACGTCTTGCTCGACCCAACGGCCGTCGGCTTGCTGCACCGTGGCCTGTTCCGGGGTCATCTGCATCAGGCCGCCAATGGCGTTGCGCGCCCGGTCCAGCGACTTGGCTTCGATCAACTCGGCCACGGTAAACAGGAACATCACCATCGCCGCTTCCGGCCATTGACCGATCAGGATCGCGCCGGTGACCGCGATGCTCATCAACGCGTTGATGTTGAGGTTGAGGTTCTTGAGCGCGATCCAGCCTTTCTTGTAAGTGGTAAGGCCACCACTGAGGATCGAAATCAGCGCGATGATCGCCACCACCCAGTCCGGCGCGGCGTTGGTGAAGTGGATCACTTCTGCAGCCAGCGCACCCACGCCGGACAGCGCCAGGGGCCACCAGTGCTTTTTCTCGGGGATCGGCGCTGGCGCTTCGGTGCCCTGCTCCATCGGTTCGGCCACCATGCCCAGCGACTTGATCGCCTCGATGATCGGTGCAGTGCTCGGCAGGTCATGGGTCACGCCCAGGACCCGATTGATCAGGTTGAATTCCAGTTGCTGCACACCCGCAAGCTTGCCCAGTTTGTTCTGGATCAGCGTCTGCTCGGTCGGGCAGTCCATGGCGTCGATGCGAAAGCTGCTCAGCCGGGCGCCGTCGGTCGGCGTGTCGCTCAACTTGATCAGCGACGGCGCTGCCGCCTTGGAGGAACAGCAGGAATCGCCATGCCCGCCATGGTCATGCTTCTGCACAGGCTGCAGCATTTGGCTGTGATCGTGATCGTGATCGTGATCGTGATCGTGATCAGCCTCGGGTTTATGGGTGTGAAGGGAATCGCTCATTGGTTGCGTCCATGAAGGTGCCTGTTGCCAAGTAAAGACCCTGTAGCCACTATAGGGTCAAGCACCCTTTTGGAGATTGTTGTCATGAAGATCGGAGAATTGGCGAAACTCACCGACTGCGCCGTCGAAACCATCCGCTATTACGAGCGCGAAAACCTGCTGCCGGAACCGGCCCGCAGCGACGGCAACTACCGCGTCTACACCCAAGCCCACGCCGAACGCCTGACCTTCATCCGCAACTGCCGCACGCTCGACATGACCCTGGAAGAGATCCGCAGCCTGCTGGCCCTGCGCGACAGTCCGCAGGATCAGTGCGAAAGCGTGAATGCGTTGATCGACGAGCACATTCATCACGTGAAAGCGCGAATTGATGGGCTGATGGCGTTGCAGACGCAGCTGCTCGACCTGCGCCAACGCTGTGGCGAGGGGCCGGACATTGATCAGTGCGGGATTTTGCAGCGGCTGGAAGTGAGTGGCGGGGTTGTGGCGACGGAAGTCGAGCATTCCCATGTCGGCAGGAGTCATGGGCATTAGTCCCATCGCCACATCAGCGACTAGATCAATTTGAACTCCAGTACGCCTCGATGCCCCATGCCGTAAGTGATGCCCGGGACCATACCCGAGCCCAGAAAAAGACTGCAGCGCAGGTGAACGGTCTCACCCCGATGCCCTTCATAGACGGAGGGCTCAATCCGAAACTTTAGGGGTAAATCGGGCTTGACCGTCAATTTGCGCTGATAATCTCTCCAAGCTCCGCCCTGCCCACCACGAACGCTACTTAGCCAGGACATTTCAATGGCGTTGTTTGTTCGCAGGTTTTCAATCCGAGGAATGGTCAGAACGACGCCATCGGGATGTTGATTAATCTCAAGAGCCCCCCCCGAGACGCCTTCAATAGAAACCGGGCCGGTTTGAATCAGTGCCGGGGCGAAGGTCATGAACAACGATGCAGAGGGTATAGCGTTCTCGCCTCTTTCGATGACAAAAATGACCTCGAGCCGGTCTCCCTCAAATTGCCTTGCGATGTCGTCGGGGATAACAAAATGTAATGAGGTGAAACTCAGCGCTGGCTGGGGCTGCGACTGGTAACTTCCCCCGGAACCGCCTAACGCCACCCATTGCACACGAACCTGATCGCCGATCTGAAATTCCCTATCGTTTACTGACACGACTACACGCAGTGAATCAACGAAGATGGGGGCACCGGTGAAAATCTCCATGGGCACCACGCACCCCCATGGTTCGAGGCTCGGAATGAAATGAAAGAGCCCCGACTGGCTTTCACAGCCAATGAACGGCAATCCTGTCACTCCGGTCATTAGAGGGTTCGTGCCGAAATGTCGCTCCGAAAAGCCGCCCGCTCCAACGGCCGCAATGTTATTCATGACAAGGCTCCTGAAAAAAAGAGGGTGTTGCTGACCGCGGCCTGATTGGCCTCGTGATCAGTCAAACACCCTCTCGTTTATTCGCCTACTGTCAGAAATGACAGTCAGATAGAACCTTTTCTAATAAAATAGCCCCGCCCTTCAACCAATCAGACGGCCATCGGTGCCGTCATCGGCGCGTGGTGCTGATACCCCTCAAGCGAGAAATCGCTCGGCTCGATCAACTCCAGCCACTCCGGTTGATACACGCCGGTCTTGGCAAACTCCGGCACACGCTCACTGATCACCAGTTTCGGCATCGGGAACGGCTCGCGCTTGAGCTGTTCGTTGAGCATGTCCAAATGGTTTTCGTAGACGTGGGCATCACCGATGAAATAGGTGAACCAGCGCGGTGTGTAACCGGTCAGGCGACCAATCAGGCTCAGCAGTGCGGCGCCTTCGGTGAGGTTGAACGGCGTGCCGAGGCCCAGATCGTTGGAGCGGATGTAGAGCGTCAGGGAGATTTCCTTGGTCTCGACATTCGGGTGGAACTGGTACAGCAGATGGCACGGCGGCAAGGCCATTTCATCGAGCTGCGCCACGTTCCAGCCGTGGAACAGGATGCGACGGCTGCCCGGGTCTTTGATGATGGTGTCGACGCACTGGCGGATCTGGTCGATCGCCTTGTACAGAACGACATAGGCCTGACCGTCTTCTTCGCCTTCGGCGATCTGACGATAGCCCTGGCTCAGGGTCTGTTCGATAGCGGCCTGATTGCTGACCGGAATCTGCTTGTACGCCGGCCATTTGCGCCATTGCACGCCGTAGATTTCGCCAAGGTCGTCTTCACCCTGACGGAACGGATTGGCCAGCCATTGCGCGTTTTCGTTGGCGTTCTGATCCCAGACCTTGCAGCCCAGCGCGCGGAATTCGGCGGCGTTGTTCACGCCCCGCAGGAAACCACACATCTCGCCGATGGCCGATTTGAAGGCCATCTTGCGCGTGGTGATCGCCGGGAAACCTTCTTTCAGGTCATAACGCAGCATCGCGCCCGGAAAGCTGATGGTGTTCACGCCGGTGCGGTTGGCTTGCTTGGTGCCGTTCTTGATGACGTGGGCGACCAGTTCGAGGTATTGCTTCATGAGTTACCTGTGTCCTTGAACCCGGGGTCGTCACCCCGGGATTCGAATTTATACGGCTGCCGCTGGCGTCGCCGGGGCGCGGTGATACGCCAGCCAGATCAGGAACAGCCCGCCAACGATCATCGGTACGCAGAGCACCTGGCCCATGGTCAGCCAGTTCCAGGCCAGATAGCCCAGTTGCGCGTCCGGTACGCGGACGAACTCCACAATGAAACGGAAGATGCCGTAGAACAGGGCAAACATCCCGGACACCGCCATGGTCGGCCGCGGCTTGCGCGAGAACAACCAGAGGATGGCGAACAGCGCCACGCCTTCGAGCGCGAACTGGTACAGCTGCGACGGGTGACGCGCCAGCTGCGCCGGATCGGTCGGAAAGACCATTGCCCACGGCACGTCGGTGGCCTTGCCCCACAACTCGGCATTGATGAAGTTACCGATGCGCCCGGCACCCAGGCCGATCGGCACCATCGGTGCAACAAAATCCATCAGTTGGAAGAACGACTTGTTGTTCTTCTTGCCGAACCACAACGCCGCCAGCATCACGCCGATGAAGCCACCATGGAACGACATGCCGCCCTTCCACACTTCGAAAATCAGCGTCGGGTTGGCCAGGTAAGCGTTCAGATCGTAGAACAGCACATAGCCCAGGCGGCCGCCGACGATAACGCCCATCGACATCCAGAAGACCATGTCGGAGAGTTTCTCCTTGGTCCAGGTCGGGTCGAAACGGTTGAGCCGGCGCGATGCCAGCAGCCACGCGCCGCCGATGCCGATCAGGTACATCAGACCGTACCAGTGGATTTTCAGCGGACCAATGGCCAGGGCCACCGGGTCGATCTGCGGGTAAGGCAGCATTGCGACTCCTTGTTGAAAGTTGAAAGCAGAATTCCCGGGCGACGCTGCCACCTCAGGATTAAGCCAGTATTGCGAGCTAGAGCAGGAAGCTCAGGCCTACGCAGAACAGCAAAGCCGCGAACAGCCTTTTCAGCAACTTCGGCGACAGCCTGTGGGCCAGTCGCGCACCGAGACGGGCAAACACCATGCTGGTCAGGGCAATCCCGAGCAGCGCCGGCAAATAGATAAAACCGAGACTATGGGCCGGCAGCAAGGGATCGTGCCAGCCCAGAATCATGAAACTTAATGCACTGGCCAAGGCGATGGGCAGACCGCAGGCCGACGAAGTTGCCACCGCTTGCTGCATCGGCACGCTGCGCCAGGTCAGGAACGGCACGGTCAACGAGCCGCCGCCAATGCCGAAAATCGCCGAGGCCCAACCAATCACGCTGCCGGCCACGGTGAGACCGAGTTTGCCGGGCACCGTTCGGCTGGCTTTGGGTTTGACGTCAAGCGCCAGTTGCGCCGCGATGATCAGCGCAAACACGCCGATGATTTTCTGCAGGTTCGGGCCGGAGATCGCTTCGGCCGTCAGCGCCCCGAAACCGGCGCCCATCAGAATACCGACGGTCATCCACACGAAAATCGGCCAACGCACGGCGCCGCGGCGATGATGTTCGCGAACCGCGTTGATCGACGTAAAGATGATCGTTGCCAGGGACGTGCCGACCGCCAGGTGGGTCAGGATCGACGCGTCGAAGCCTTGCAAGGTGAAACTGAACACCAGAACCGGGACGATGATGATCCCGCCGCCAACCCCGAACAGCCCGGCCAGCACGCCTGCGCAGGCGCCCAGCGCCAGATAGAGCAGAAATTCCATGGTCGATCCCAATGCTTAGCCAAAACCGGAGCGGCATGGTAACGGATGCGTGCCCTCGGGCTCCACTGCGGATGGCAATGGAACGACAGGCGACGACTGCGTAGAGTGGGCAAAAAACACACAAGGACCACCTTATGTGCCTGATTGTTTTTGCCTGGCGACCGGGTCACGCCCAGCCGCTGATCGTGGCGGCCAACCGCGACGAGTTCTATGCCCGGCCCAGCCAGCCCTTGGCGCAATGGCCGCACGCACCGCACGTCTACGCCGGTCGCGACCTCGAAGCCGGCGGCACCTGGCTTGGTATCGGTGCCAATGGGCGCTTTGCTGCGCTGACCAATATTCGTGATCCGCAGCAGCCGCCCTCGCGAAAATCCCGAGGTGAGCTGGTGGCGGGTTTTCTCTTGGGCAACATGCCAATTGATGATTACTTAAGCGACGTTGTCGGACGTTCGCTGGAATATGCCGGATTTAATCTGCTGATCGGCAATGCCAACGAGCTGTGGCACTTCAATGCGCGGGAGTCTGAGGCGGTGATGCTGGCGCCTGGGGTGTATGGGCTGTCGAATGCAGGGCTGGATACGCCGTGGCCGAAACTGCTCAAGGCACGGGCGGCGCTGGAGGAAGTGTTGGAGGATCCGCAGCCAGAGGCGTTACTGGCGTTGCTGAATGATCCGCAGACCGCACCATTTGCCGAGCTGCCGGATACCGGCGTGGGGCTGGCGACCGAGACGTTGCTGTCGAGCGTGTTTATTGCCAGTCCGACTTATGGGACGCGGGCGAGTACGGCGTTGATTGTTCAGGCGGACGGGACGCGGCATATGGTCGAAAGGAGTTTCGGGCCGTATGGCGGGCATCTTGGGGAAGTGGAGATCAGGGTTTAGATCGTTGTTGTCTGGACTGGCCCCATCGCGAGCAAGCTCGCTCCCATATTGGATTTGTGATCGACACAGAACCCTATGGGAGCGAGCTTGCTCGCGATGAGGCCATCAGCCTTTTAGAGAGCCTTGACCACAGCCGGATTGACCATCTTCGCCAACCCAAGGTTCTTCAGCGCCAATTGCAGCGAGCTGTGGATCACCTGCGGGTTGTCGATGGTCATCAGTTCAGCCAGCAATTCCTTGGCCTTGCTCAGGTTGATCTGACGCAGCATCCACTTCACTTTCGGCAGGTTGGTGGCGTTCATCGACAGGCTGTCGAAGCCCATCGCCATCAACAGCACCGCCGCCGCCGGGTCACCGGCCATCTCGCCGCAGATGCTCACCGGCTTGCCTTCGGCGTGGGCATCACGCACCACGTTCTGCAACGCTTGCAGCACCGCCGGATGCAGATAGTCGTAAAGGTCGGCTACACGCGGGTTGTTGCGGTCCACCGCCAGCAGGTATTGAGTCAGGTCGTTGGAACCGACCGACAGGAAGTCCACCTGGCGCGCCAGTTCCTTGGTCTGATACACCGCTGCCGGAATCTCGATCATCACACCAATCGGCGGCATTGGCACGTCGGTGCCTTCGTCGCGGACTTCGCCCCAGGCCCGGTGAATCAGGTGCAGGGCTTCTTCGAGTTCGTGGGTGCCGGAGATCATCGGCAACAGAATCCGCAGGTTGTTCAAGCCTTCACTGGCCTTGAGCATCGCGCGGGTCTGCACCAGGAAGATTTCCGGGTGGTCGAGGGTGACGCGAATGCCGCGCCAGCCGAGGAACGGGTTGTCTTCCTTGATCGGGAAGTACGACAGCGACTTGTCACCGCCGATGTCCAGGCTGCGCATGGTCACCGGTTGCGGGTGAAACGCGGCGAGTTGCTCGCGATAAATCGCCAGCTGCTCCTTTTCGCTCGGGAACCTCTGGTTGATCATGAACGGCACTTCGGTGCGGTACAGACCGACCCCTTCGGCACCACGCTTCTGCGCTCGCGCCACATCCGCCAGCAGGCCGGTGTTGACCCACAGCGGCATGCGGTGGCCATCGAGGGTCACGCACGGCAAATCGCGCAGGGAGTCGAGACCGAGCGCCAGTTGTTTCTCTTCTTCCACCACTTCGGCGAACTGCTTGCGCAGCACGTCGCTGGGGTTGGTGTAGACCTCGCCGCGATTACCATCGACGATCAATTCGATGCCGTCGACCTTGGCATAGGGCAGGTCGACCAGGCCCATCACCGTCGGGATGCCCATCGCCCGGGCGAGGATCGCGACGTGGGAGTTGCCTGAACCGAGGACCGAGACCAGGCCGACCAGCGTGCCTTCCGGCACCTCGCCGAGCATTGCCGGCGTCAGCTCTTCGCTGACCAGAATGGTTTTTTCCGGGTAGATCAGATTCTGCTGACGCTCTTCCTGCAAATAGGCGAGCAAACGGCGGCCAAGGTCCTTGACGTCCGAGGCGCGCTCTCGCAGATAAGCGTCGTCCATCAATTCGAAACGGTTGACGTGTTCAGTGACCACCTGGCGCAACGCGCCCTGGGCCCACTGACCGGTCTTGATCACCGTGGTCACTTCGTTGCCCAGCGCCTCGTCGGCGAGCATCATCAGGTAGACGTCGAACAAGGCCCGCTCTTCGGGACGCAGCTGCGAGGCCAATTTGGCGGACAAGGCACGCATGTCGGCGCGCACGCCCTCGATGGCGGTCTTGAACAGGCCGAGTTCGGCTTCGATGTCGGTGATGGTCTTGTCGGGCACCACGTCGAGATCGGCCGGCGGCAGCATGACCACCGCGGTCCCGACCGCCGCACCCGGCGAACCCGGTACACCGACGAACTTGGCTTCCTGGATGCCTTTGCCCTGACGGCCCAGGCCACGGATCGAACCGGTGGCCTCGGCGTGGGCGATAACGCCGGCGAGTTGCGCGCTCATGGTCACGAGGAAGGCTTCTTCACCTTCATCGAACTGGCGGCGTTCTTTTTGCTGAATGACCAACACGCCGACGACGCGGCGGTGGTGAATGATCGGCGCCCCGAGGAAGGAGGCGTAGCGTTCCTCGCCCGTCTCGGCGAAGTAGCGGTAGCGCGGGTGATCCGCGGCGTTTTCGAGGTTCAGGGGTTCTTCACGCGTGCCGACCAGGCCGACCAGACCTTCGTTGGGTGCCATGCTGACTTTGCCGATCGAGCGCTTGTTCAAGCCCTCGGTGGCCATCAGCACGAAGCGGTTGGTCTCAGGGTCAAGCAGGTAGACCGAGCAGACCTGGCTGCCCATGGCCTCTTTGACGCGCAACACAATAATCCCCAACGCCGCCTTGAGATCCTTGGCGGAGTTAACTTCCTGGACGATCTTGCGCAGCGTATTGAGCATGGCTCGGGGTCGAACTCCGTCGTCAGTCGCGCGTTAAAAGGCGCGGGGCAAGCTCTTTGAGAGCGCGTCGATACACCTCGCGCTTGAATGTCACCACCTGGCCCAACGGATACCAATAACTGACCCAGCGCCAGCCATCGAACTCCGGTTTACCGGTCAAATCCATCCGCACCCGCTGCTCGTTGGAGATCAGGCGCAGGAGAAACCATTTCTGTTTCTGGCCGATGCACAGCGGCTGGCTGTGCGTCCTGACCAGACGTTGCGGCAAACGATAGCGCAACCAGCCCCGGGTGCAGGCGAGAATTTCAACATCTTCGCGCTCAAGCCCCACTTCTTCGTTCAACTCGCGATACAAGGCGTCTTCCGGCGTCTCCTGGGGGTTGATCCCGCCCTGTGGAAACTGCCAGGCATCTTGATTGATACGGCGAGCCCATAGCACCTGTCCGGCATCATTCGTGAGAATGATCCCGACATTGGGGCGGAAACCATCGGGGTCGATCACGGCAACAACCTCGCAAACGCATGTCGCCGCATTGTTCCACAAAGGTTGTGAAGGCAGCAACGAGCCGACCTACCTTATGTGCACTCTTGTGAAAAGTCCGTATTCTGGACGCCTTTCTACAGACTTTTCAGCGAGTAACTGCAATGCGGCTGGCTTTATTCGACTTGGACAACACGCTTTTGGGCGGCGACAGTGACCACGCCTGGGGCGATTACCTGTGCGAACGCGGGTTCCTCGACGCCGTCGCGTACAAGGCACGCAACGACGAGTTCTATCAGGACTACCTGGCCGGCAAGCTGGATAACGATGCCTATCTGAACTTCTGCCTGGAAGTCCTCGGCCGCACCGAGATGGCCACGCTGGATCAATGGCACCTGGATTACATGCGCGATTGCATTGAGCCGATCGTGCTGCCCAAGGGTCTCGAACTGCTGGCCAAGCACCGCGAGGCTGGCGACAAACTAGTAATCATCACCGCCACCAACCGCTTCGTCACCGGGCCGATTGCCCAGCGCCTGGGGGTTGAAACCCTGATCGCCACGGAATGCGAGATGGTTGATGGCCGTTATACCGGGCGCAGCACCGATGTGCCTTGCTTTCGGGAAGGCAAGGTCACGCGCTTGAATCGCTGGCTGGAAGAGACCGGGCATTCGCTGGAAGACAGCTATTTCTACAGCGATTCGATGAATGATTTGCCGTTGCTGGAGCAAGTGGCGAATCCGGTAGCGGTCGATCCTGATCCGAATTTACGCGCCGAGGCCAAGAAGCGTGGCTGGCCGGTGATGTCGTTGCGCGACTGACGACGCCATCTCGGGCAAGCCCGCTCCCACAGGGATCTCTGGTGTGACTGATATCTATGCCACTCAGCAAAACCTTGTGGGAGCAGGCTTGCCCGCGATTGGGATCGCCTCGGTTTCAAGCCTTAAACAGGCTTGGCGCCCATCAACCCGGCAATAGCGATAAAGCAGACAAAGCTGAACAGCGCGAGAGCAAAGGTGAACTTGCCGCTGCCGCCCGGCGCAGTACGCTGCTTGTTCAGCCGCACCAACAACCAGAACCACCCCAACGCCGCCAGGGTGTAAAGCACACTCGACGCCAGCAACCACGTCTGCCCCAACGGCCAGCCCACCAGATGCACCATCCACCAGCCGGTGAATGGCATGCTCAGCAACGCCAGGCCCATCAGCAGCCAAACGAACACCCGAGGCCGTTGCAACGTGCGTGCCGCAGCAGTCGCATCGCCACTACGCCGCGTTTGCCAAACCCATATCCCCAAGCCCAGCGCACAGCCCAATAATATTGCCGTCGCCGCGGTGTGCGCCATTTTCAGGGCGGTTAACGTTTCCATTGTTCGATTTCCTTATGACCTGCCCATCAGCGTAGCCACTCAGCCAAGAAACAGCTTATAGGCCGGGTTGTCGCTTTCGTCCCAGTATGGGTAACCGATTTCTTCCAGTGCCGCCGGCACCAGATGACGTTCGTCGTGCGGCACTTGCAGTCCCGCGACCACGCGGCCATCCGCCGCGCCGTGGTTGCGGTAGTGGAACATCGAGATATTCCAGCGCCCGCCCAGCTTGTTGAGGAAGTTGAAGAGCGCGCCCGGACGCTCCGGGAATTCGAAGCGCAGAATCACTTCATCGACCACGTGGGCCGCGCGACCACCCACCATGTGGCGAATGTGCAGCTTGGCCAGTTCGTTATCAGTCAGGTCCAGCACCGGAAAACCCTGCTCGCCGAGGCTGGCGATCAGCGCACTGCGCGGGTCGGTTTCCGGGTGCGTTTGCACGCCCACGAAGATGTGCGCTTCGCTGCCGGTGTTGTAGCGGTAGTTGAATTCAGTGATCTGGCGTTTGCCGATGGCCTCGCAGAACGCCTTGAAGCTGCCCGGTTTCTCGGGGATGGTCACAGCGATGATGGCTTCACGACCTTCGCCCAGCTCGGCGCGCTCGGCAACGTGGCGCAGGCGGTCGAAGTTGACGTTGGCACCGGAATCGATGGCGACAAAGGTGTGCCCGGTGACACCGCGCTGCTCGACGTACTTCTTGATCCCGGCCACGCCCAGGGCGCCGGCAGGTTCGGTGATCGAGCGGGTATCGTCGTAGATATCCTTGATCGCCGCACAGATTTCGTCAGTGCTGACGGTGATGACTTCATCGACGTAGTCTTTGCAGATGTCGAAGGTGTGCTGACCGATCTGCGCCACCGCGACGCCATCGGCGAACAGGCCCACCGTCGGCAGTACCACGCGTTCGCCGGCCGCCATGGCCGCTTGCAGGCAGTTGGAATCGTCAGGCTCGACGCCGATGATTTTGATTTCAGGGCGCAGGTATTTCACATACGCCGCGATCCCGGCGATCAACCCGCCGCCGCCCACCGGAACGAAGATCGCATCCAGACGCCCGGGGTGCTGGCGCAGAATCTCCATCGCCACGGTGCCCTGCCCGGCGATGGTGTGGGGATCGTCGTAGGGGTGAATGTAGACGTAGCCTTTTTCGTCGACCAGTTTGAGCGAGTAGGCCAGGGCTTCCGGGAACGAATCACCGTGCAGCACCACTTTGCCGCCGCGCGAACGCACGCCTTCGACCTTGATTTCCGGGGTGGTCTTGGGCATGACGATGGTCGCCTTCACGCCCAGCACTTTCGCCGCCAGGGCCAGGCCCTGCGCGTGGTTGCCCGCCGAGGCGGTGACCACGCCGCGAGCGCGCTCCTCGTCGCTGAGCTGGGTCAACTTGTTGTAGGCGCCGCGAATCTTGAACGAGAACACCGGCTGCAAGTCTTCGCGCTTGAGCCAAATGGAGTTGCCCAGCCGCTCTGAGAGCTGGCGGGCCGTCTGCAATGGGGTTTCTACGGCAACGTCATAAACGCGCGAGGTGAGGATCTTCTTGACGTACTGTTCGAGCATCGGAAAGCATCACTGAGCGGGTTGGGCAGGGCCAAGGAGTCTAACCCGGCTATCGGCCGGACGACCACACTAAACAGGTGGTTTTACCGTCCCCGGAAGGGATCATGAACCTGTAGGAGCGAGGCTTGCCCGCGAAGAGGCCGTCACATCCAACATAAATGTTGGCGGTAAGATCGCTTTCGCGGGCAAGCCTCGCTCCTACAGGTAACGGTCGTGGCCGCCAATCGGGCAATGACCTTCCCTGCCCCGAAGCCTATAATGCCGGCCTTTCGTTCCCTCCTTCGGCACCTCGGAGCCCGCATGACCCAGGATCAACTCAAACAGGCAGTGGCTCAGGCCGCCGTCGACTTCATCCTCCCGAAACTCGACGACAAGAGCATCGTCGGGGTCGGCACCGGCTCCACCGCCAACTGCTTCATCGACGCACTGGCCAAGCACAAAGGCGCGTTCGATGGTGCGGTCGCCAGCTCCGAAGCCACCGCCGCCCGCCTCAAGGGTCACGGCATTCCGGTGTATGAGCTGAACACCGTCAGCGACCTGGAGTTCTATGTCGACGGCGCCGATGAAAGCGACGAGCACCTGAACCTGATCAAGGGCGGCGGCGCGGCCCTGACCCGCGAGAAAATTGTCGCGGCCGTGGCCAAGACCTTCATCTGCATCGCCGACGCCAGCAAACTGGTGCCGGTGCTCGGCGCGTTCCCGCTGCCAGTCGAAGTGATCCCGATGGCTCGCAGCCACGTGGCCCGCGAGCTGGTGAAGCTCGGCGGCGACCCGGTCTACCGTGAAGGCGTGTTGACCGACAACGGCAACATCATCCTCGACGTGTTCAACATGCAGATCACCAACCCGGTGGAGCTGGAAACGCAGATCAACGCGATTGTGGGCGTGGTCACCAATGGCTTGTTCGCGGCGCGTCCGGCGGACTTGCTGCTGCTGGGCACCAGCGAAGGCGTGAAAACCCTGCGCGCCCAGTAAGAAATACGCCACCCCTTGTAGGAGCCGGCTTGCTGGCGATGAGGACATAACATTCAACATCCACGTTGGCTGTTAAACCGCTATCGCCAGCATGCCGGCTCCTACAGGAGGCTGGGCTGTTGCTTAGGGTTGCGCTGGTTTTTTGAAGACGTAGAACAGATTAGGTTCGCTGACGAGGTACATCGTGCCGTCGTCATCCATGGCGATTCCTTCCGCCTGCGGCACGGTCTTCTGCAACCCCTGTCGCCCCTTGCTCAGCGACATGGTGCTCAGCGGTCGCCCGTCCACATCCAGCTCCAGAATCAGCCGCGACTCGTCGGACAGCGCCAGCAAATGGCCGCTGCGCTCGTCATATTGCAGGCTCGACAGGTCTCGCACGAACATCCCGGCATCGCGCTTGGGGTTGTTGACCACGTGCACTGCGTAGGATTTCTCCGGGTTGTAATGCGGGAAGCCCTGCACTTCGTAGATCAGCATCGGGTCACGCTCCTTGGCGACAAACAGGCGCTTGCCCACCGAATCGTAAGCCAGGCCTTCGAAACCCTTGTTGCCGCTCATGTGCACGCCGAGGGTCATCTGCTCGGCATCCGCCGCGTCGAGGAACGTCGTGTCCTTCTCCAGATGAATCTTGATCAACCGTTGCTGGTGTTCGTCGGTGATCACGTAAGTGTCGGTGCTGATGAACTCCACCGCCTCCGGGTCACCGAAGCCGACCAGCGAAATGCGTCGAATGATCCGCCCGTCCAGCGACAGCTCGATCAACTCGGCGTTTTTGTTGGTGACGGTAAACAGGCTTTTGCGCACCGGATCGAAGGTCAGCGCCGACACGTCGTCGTCCAGCCCGTCAATGACCCGGGCTTCGATCTCCACCCGGTATTGATCCAGGCCGATGGATTCGCTGCTGAGCGGTTGCCAGAGGGTGTGCAGGTTGAACCAGGCGCGCTCGAACAGACGCATGTATTGACCGATCGCAACCAGCACGACCAGGGCAATCACTGTCAGGATCAAAATAAGGGGTTTGGGACGGGCAAGTCGGCGCATTCAGGCGAGCTCGGAAACAGAAACAGGCGGATGAAATATCACGCCTGTATGAATTCAAGCTTAATGGCCAGTTGCCTTTGACCACAACTGCTGGATTCGGAGCGCCTACTTCTGCTTTTCGAAACGGTAGAACAGGTTCGGCTCACTCACCATGTACAGGTTGCCCGCATCGTCCATGGTTACGCCTTCGGCACGGGGAATGGTCTTCTTCAAGCCGTTGAAGCCGCCCAGCAAGGTCATGAAGCTGACCTGCTCGCCCTTCTCGTCCAGCTCCAGCAACAAGTGGGAGTCGGCGGACAGCGCCAGTGTGTGGCCCGTGCGCGGATCGATGGCCAGCGCCGACAGGTTGCGGACGTCCAGTTCGTCATTGGCAAGCTTTTGCTTGTCGCCCTTGAGGGTCTGGCTGCCGTCGCTTTTCCAGCTGAACAGCGCCGGTGGGCGTTCCTCACCCAGCAGGATTTGCTGATTGCGCGGGTCATAGACGATGGCTTCGAAGGCCTTGTTCTGGTCTTTCGAAGGGCCGAGGTCGTATTTCGGGAAGTTGGCGATGTTCAGTTCGCGAGTGTCGGCATCGACTTTGACGATGGAAAGCATGTGCTCACGCTCATCGACGATGGCCAGCAGCCCGTTGCCCAGCACGGTCACGCCTTCAGGGTTGCTCCAGCCCACCAGCGGCATCTTGCGCAAGACGTCGCCCTGCAAGGTCAGCTCAACGAGAAACGGGTTTTTGCCCATGACCGAAAACAGGGTTTTGGTCTGTGGGTCGTAGGCCAGGTCCGACGCTTCGTCCTTCTCCATGCCTGGCAGCAGCTTGGCGTCGATCACCGCGCGGTAATCCGGCAGCCAGATACTTTCCTGACGCTCGGCCGGGCTTTCAAAACGCTCATGCAGCCAGAGCACACCGCGATCGTCCCAATGCATCGCAAAGGCGAGGCCATAAGCGACGACGGCCACCAGCAAAAGCCAGGAATACCAACGCATGACAAAGCGCGAGCGGCGGGCAGTTTTGACAGTGGGCAGCGGTCGGGTGGCCATTCAGGATGCGTTCCAGAAATTCAGGCTACGGGTAATAGCACAGTTGGGACCGGCTCAGACGCCGGAATCCGCGGAATTATCCAGAATGGATGTGAAAAAAACGGGAAATGGCGGGATTGCCCTGCGTGAGTGCAGCCTTGCATGAGGCAGAAACACAATTCCCTGTAGGAGCCGGCTTGCTGGCGATTGCGGTGTCACATTCAACATCTGTATTGAATGCTGCACCGCCATCGCCAGCAAGCCGGCTCCTACAAAGGTTGGCGTTGTGTTAGCGGACGCTGCTGGTGAAGCTGCTCGCGCCTGGCAGTTCGATCACCAGTTCATCACCGACATTCAGCGGGCCAACGCCCACTGGCGTGCCGGTCAGGATCACGTCACCGGCCTGCAGCGAGAAGCAGCCGGCTATGTGCTGGATCATCGGCACGATCGGGTTGAGCATGGCGCTGCTGTTGCCATCCTGGCGCACTTCGCCATTGATGGTCAGGCGGATGCCGATGTCGGTCAGGTCTTCAAACGTGCTGCCGGCTACGAACGGAGCAATCACTGCCGCACCGTCGAAGGACTTGGCGATTTCCCACGGCAAGCCCTTCGATTTCAGCTCGGCCTGCTTGTCGCGCAGGGTCAGGTCCAGGGCCGGAGCGAAGCCGGAGATCGCATCCAGCACTTCTTCACGGCTCGGCTTGGTCGACAGCGGTTTGCCGATCAACACGGCGATTTCTGCTTCGTAGTGCACCGAACCGCGCTCGGTCGGAATGCTGAAACTGCCTTCCAGCGGCACCACGCAACTGCCCGGTTTGATAAACAACAGCGGTTCTGTAGGCACCGGGTTGTCCAGTTCCTTGGCGTGTTCGGCATAGTTGCGGCCGATGCACACCACCTTCCCGAGCGGGAAGTGAATACGCGTACCGTCGACATACTGGTGCTGATAGCTCATTACCGACTCCTGTTTCGTAGCGCTTAAATTCAAAAGTCAAACAGCGAAAATTTTGCCCGGGTTCATGATGCCGTTCGGGTCGAACACCGCTTTAACCGCTTTCATGTACTCGATCTCAACCGGGGAACGGCTGTAGGTCAAGTAATCACGCTTGGTCATGCCCACGCCGTGTTCGGCGGAAATCGAGCCGTTGTACTTCTCGACGGTTTCGAACACCCACTTGTTGACGGTCGCGCACTTGGCGAAGAACTCGTCCTTGCTCAGGTTTTCCGGCTTGAGGATGTTCAAGTGCAGGTTGCCGTCGCCGATGTGACCGAACCAGACGATTTCGAAATCCGGGTAGTGTTCGCCGACGATCGCGTCGATTTCCTTCAGGAAGGCCGGGACTTTCGATACGGTGACCGAAATGTCGTTCTTGTATGGTGTCCAGTGGGAAATGGTTTCGGAGATGTATTCGCGCAGCTTCCACAGGTTCTGCAGCTGGGTTTCGCTCTGGCTCATCACGCCGTCCAGCACCCAGCCCTGCTCGACGCAGTGCTCGAAAGTTTCCAGGGCGTGGTTGGCCACTTCTTCGGTGGTCGCTTCGAATTCCAGCAGCGCGTAGAACGGGCAGTCGGTTTCAAACGCCGCCGGCACGTCGCCGCGGGCCATGACCTTGGCCAGAGCTTTGTCGGAGAAGAATTCGAAAGCGGTCAGGTCGAGTTTGCTCTGGAACGCGTGCAGCACCGGCATGATCGAGTCGAAATCGGCGGTACCGAGGACCATCGCGGTGAGGTTTTTCGGCGCCCGATCCAGACGCATGGTCGCTTCGACGACAAAACCGAGGGTGCCTTCGGCGCCGATGAACAGCTGACGCAGGTCGTAGCCGGTGGCGTTCTTGATCAGGTCGCGGTTCAGCTCCAGCAGATCGCCCTTGCCGGTGACGACTTTCATGCCGGCCACCCAGTTGCGGGTCATGCCGTAGCGAATCACCTTGATCCCGCCGGCATTGGTGCCGATGTTGCCGCCAATCTGGCTCGAACCTGCAGAGGCGAAGTCGACCGGGTAATACAGGCCTTTTTCTTCGGCAACGTTCTGCAAATGCTCGGTGACCACGCCTGGCTGGCACACGGCTGTGCGGTCGGTGAGGTTCACGTCGAGAATCTGGTTCATGTAGTCGAACGACACAACCACTTCGCCATTGGCGGCCACAGCAGCGGCGGAAAGACCGGTGCGACCGCCGGATGGCACCAACGCCACCTTGTGCTCATTGGCCCAACGGACAATGGCCTGGACCTGCTCGGTGGTCTTGGGGAACACGATGGCCGTGGGGGCCGGGGCGAAATGCTTGGTCCAATCCTTGCCGTAAGCATTCAGGGAGTCGGCGTCGGTCAGCACCTTGCCAGGCTCAACCAGGGTCTTCAGCTCATCAATCAGGGCAGGATTGGTCATCGACAGAACTCTCGAACAATTCATGGTCATCCTGAGAACGCTTCACGTCGCAGGAATGAGTGTTTAGCGGGGTGCGTATGCTAGCATACCGACCCCGCAGGGTAGTGCCCAACGGCTATTCTGCGGTGACGGCATTCTTGCCGTCCGGGTCAGCGTCTGCTGGCTATTTCCTGCCATTTTTCTCCGGGATACAGGTTTACGCAGATGAGCAAGACTTCTCTCGATAAGAGCAAGATCAAGTTCCTTCTTCTCGAAGGCGTCCACCAATCGGCTGTCGACGTTCTCAAGTCGGCGGGCTACACCAGCATCGAGTACCTCACCGGTTCTCTGCCGGAAGCCCAGCTGAAGGAAAAGATCGCTGATGCGCACTTCATCGGCATTCGCTCCCGCACTCAACTGACCGAAGAGATCTTCGATCACGCGAAGAAGCTCGTGGCTGTAGGGTGTTTCTGCATCGGCACCAACCAGGTCGACCTGAACGCGGCGCGCGAACGCGGCATCGCGGTGTTCAACGCCCCGTACTCCAACACTCGCTCCGTTGCCGAGCTGGTGCTGGCCGAAGCGATCCTGTTGCTGCGCGGCATTCCTGAGAAAAACGCTTCCTGCCACCGTGGCGGCTGGATCAAGAGCGCGGCCAACTCCTTCGAGATCCGCGGCAAGAAGCTGGGCATCGTCGGTTACGGCTCGATCGGTACTCAATTGTCGGTCCTGGCTGAAGGCCTGGGCATGCAGGTGTACTTCTACGACACCGTGACCAAGCTGCCATTGGGCAACGCGACTCAGGTCGGTAACCTGACCGAGCTGCTGGGCATGTCCGACATCGTCACCCTGCACGTGCCGGAAACCGCAGCCACCCAGTGGATGATCGGCGAGAAGGAAATCCGCGCCATCAAGAAGGGCGGCATCCTGATCAACGCCGCTCGCGGCACCGTGGTCGAACTGGACGCCCTGGCGGACGCGATCAAGGACAAGCACCTGATCGGCGCGGCCATCGACGTATTCCCGGTGGAGCCACGTTCCAACGACGAAGAGTTCGAAAGCCCGCTGCGTGGCCTGGACAACGTGATCCTGACCCCGCACATCGGCGGTTCCACCGCTGAAGCGCAAGCCAACATCGGTCTGGAAGTGGCAGAGAAACTGGTCAAGTACAGCGACAACGGTACCTCGGTATCGTCCGTAAACTTCCCGGAAGTGGCCCTGCCGGCTCACCCTGGCAAGCACCGCCTGCTGCACATCCACGAGAACATTCCGGGCGTGATGAGCGAGATCAACAAGGTCTTCGCCGAGAACGGCATCAACATCTCCGGTCAGTTCCTGCAGACCAACGAGAAAGTCGGCTACGTGGTGATCGACGTCGACGCCGAGTACTCGGAAATGGCCCAAGAGAAGCTGCAGCACATCAACGGCACCATTCGTTGCCGCGTGTTGTTCTGAGAGTGACTTGAGTGACAAAAAAGGAGCCCTTCGGGGCTCCTTTTTCATGTTCGCGGTTCTTTATTCCGAGCAGTTACTTCACGTTGACGGTGATCTCCTTCGACACGATTGGCGGGTCGAAGGCCATATGGTTCATGTCGCCCAGCTCCAACTGCAAGGTGTGCTTGCCAGGTGTAAGCGTCAGCTCGGTTTCTGTCTGCGCCTTGCCGAAATGAACGTGATTGGCATCTGCCGGGATGACCGCCCCTGCAGCCACGACATTCTTGGCATCAATCAGCAAATGGTGGTGGCCGGTGTTCTTGGTGGTATCGCCCGCTGGCGCCAGCGAAACATTCTCGACAGCGAATTTAACCTTGAACGTTTGCGGGACAGTCCCACCATCTTCAGGAGAAACGATGGACACTTCGGCACCCTTGGGGGCCGGTGTTGCAGCACTGGCCAGCACCGAAACGCCCATCAATAGGCCAGCCAATGCTGCTCGTGACATAAACGTTTTCATTCTCTTCTCCAGTTTTTCCGTAAATTCCGCGTGGCCGAGACAACTTCACGGCCATTCGTTGTCGAAGGACCTCGACAACCATAGCAAAGCGAGCCTGAACCAGCGCATCGCGATAATGAATTCAAAGGAGTGACCATGCGTTTTTTGCCTGGCCTGATCTGTCTGTTACCCCTTCTGAGCCCTTTGGCTCATGCCGAACTGATTGACGATGTAAACGACCGTGGCGAATTGCGCATTGCTCTTGAGGCTAATACGCCGCCGTTCAACTTCAAGGATGACGGCAAACTCACCGGCTTCGAAGTTGAATTGGGTCAACTGCTGGCCAACGAACTGGACGTGCGCGCCGACTTTGTCGTGACCGACTCCAGCGATCTGTTGCCCGGTGTTGAAACCGGCAAGTACGACGTCGCCATCAACCACATAGCAATGACCCCGGAACTGAAGGATCGTTTCGACTTCACCGAGCCGTACCTTCACACCAATGCGCAATTGATCGCGCAGACAGAAGAGCCGCGTTCGATCCTGTTGGTGCAGTCGCTGACGGAAGAAAAGCCGAAAACCGCCCCGGTTGTGGACCTGGCGATTCCGTTTCAGAAAGGTAACCCGGCGTTTCACGCCAGCCTGGAGAACGCGTTGCAGCGGATCAAGGCGGATGGACGACTGGAGGCTCTGGAGCAGAAGTGGCTCAAGGCAGACACGAGTGTGGCGCCCAAACCGCAAGACACTGATGACCTGAAGTGAAAGAAAAACCTGGGGGAGCGGGCTTGCCCGCGATGACTGAGTTACCTTCGACAAAGGTGTCGGCTGACACACCGCCATCGCGGGCAAGCCCGCTCCCACAGTGTTTTGAGTTGCTCTTCAGTCTTGTGCGGCCAAGGCTGCCGCCGCTTCGGCCAGTTCCAACTCACTGAAGACCTGCACGCCATTACGCTTGAGCAACGCCGCCGTCACTCCTTCACCACGGACCTTCACACCGCTGAAGCTGCCGTCATACGTCAACAGATTCCCGCACGAAGGGCTGTTGGCCTTGAGCACCGCAATCCTGATGCCATGCTTTTGCACCAGTTCCAACGCCTGATAAGCCCCCGAAAGAAACTCGGCGCTGACGTCCTCACCCTCGGTGGTAATGACAGAGGCGTGGCCATCCAGCACTTCGCCACCCTGCCCGCCCGGAATTTCCGCTGCGGCCCTGGGTGTTGGTAAACCACCGGCAACCTCCGGGCACAACGGCACCACGCGACCTTCATCTAGCCACTGCTGCAGCTGATCGAACGGCCCGCTCGCCCCGCCGTCGTAACGCACGCGGTGGCCCAGCAGGCAGCGGCTTACCAGAATCTTTTGCATGATCAGAACGGCTCGTTACCACGACGCCGGAACCAGCCCGTCAATGACAGGCGATCCCGGGTCGCAGGCAGGACTTCGTGAGGCACCTCTCCCGACAGAAACACCACCAGGCATCCGCCAGTGGGCACCACATCGTGTTCGACACCTTCCTCCAGGTACATACGCAACTGGCCTCCGTGCTCGGGCAGCCAGGCGTCATTGAGGTAGATCACCGCCGAGACCATGCGCCGGTCGTCATCCCGAAAACGATCGACATGCTTGAGGTAAAACGCACCGGGCGGGTACAGGGCGAAATGGCTTTCGAAATCTTCCAGGCCCAGGTACAACCCGCGATTCATCGCCTCGCGCAGGCTGTCCATCAAGCTCAGGTAACTGTCGCACGCCAGTGCCTGGCCGGGCTCGATCCACTGGATGTGGTCGCCACGGATCCCCTCGCGAATCTCCGACGTCGGCCCGCGCCCCACGGCCGCCGGGGCCAGTTCGCCCTCGGCTGCACGTTTACGGCACTCAGCCGCCAGTTCCCGGGTCAGACCCAGAGGCAGGAAAATATTCTGCTGCGACCAGCCGCGCTCGGCCAGGTCGTCGACGATACGTAACAGCAGCGGATGATCAGAGGATATTTGCATGGCGCGCATAGTATTCCTGTGCCTGCAAATCCGACAGAGCCGCGCGGCGGAGGATTTGTCGGATTACTGATACGAATTCTCGACAAGTACGAAAGCCGCACGGAGAATAGTCGCCTGCTGACAGGAGTCCCTATGCGCCGTTTGCTTTTTTCATTGCTGATGCTCTGTGTGTTGCCCGCTTGGGCAGACGGCCACGACCAGTTGTACAAGGTCGCCGGTTGGCCAGATCAGCGCGCGCATTTTAACGACGCCCTCTCAGCCGCTCAGCAGCGTTACCAAAACAGCCTGCCACCGGCGGTGTTTCAAGCCTTGGTCAACAACAGCAATCAACGTTTCGCCCCCCAGGCCGTCGACCAGCGCGCCGAAGCGCAACTGCGCAAAAGCCTCGCCGATCCGAAACCCGCACTGACATTCTTTCAATCGCCCCTGGGCAAAAAAATCGTCGCTGCCGAACTGCTGGCGACCCGTCGCGATCAGTTGGCGAAAAATGCCAAGGGCCTGCCGAAGATTCAGGCCAGCGACAGCCGCATGCTAATCATCGGCCACCTGGCCCAGGCCCTGCCCGCTCGCGAAGCTGGCGCCGAGGTCAGCCTGGCGATTGCCGGCGTCGCCGCCGACAGCCTGAGTTCGATGATCCCCGGTTTGCTCGGGGGTGGTCAGGCGCAAGGGATGCTGAACGGACAGCGCCAGCGTTTGATGGATCAGATTGGTACCGATCTGAACAACACACTGTTGTATGTGTATCGCGATCTGTCGGATGAAGAACTGGAAGAGTTCGCCACGTTTGCCGAGTCCACCGAGGGCAAGGCGTATTACCAGGCGGCGTTGGCGGCGATTCGGGCGGGACTGGCGGTGGGGCAGGATCCGGCGAGCCTCAGCCAGTAATCTTCAGCGCCCGATACACCGCCTTCGCGAGCAAGCTCGCGATGAGGCCTTAATGATCGCTAAAGATTCCTGCCTTTAATTCGCTTCGTCAAAAACCCGAAATACTCCTCCCGCATCGCCAGAGTTTCATTCGCCAGATGATGCCGAGCCTCCGGCAGCATCAGCACCTGGGGCCGATCAAACTTGGCCTTCAACACCTCAAGGTTATGCTCCCAATCCACCGTCATGTCCGCCTGCCCCTGCACAATCAGCGGTCGCCGTGGACTGTTCGGTGCCGCCTCGATTCGCTTGATCCACCGCGCCAACGCACCGACCCAGGCCGTTGGCAGTCGCAGCGGTTGCAACGGATCGGCTTGCAGGAACGGCAAGAAATCAGGGTCGTTGGAGTTCTCGCTGAAACGCCGGGCGATGGCTTTCACAAAAGGCTTGAGCAGGTAATAACTGAGCTGCGACCAGCCCCAGGCGCGCGGCCGAACCAGCGGTGACAGCAAAATCACCTGACCTTGGGCCGGACTGTTCGCGCCCTGGTTGAGCACATGATCGATCACGATCGCCCCGCCGGTACTCTGCCCGCACAAGTGCCATGGCTGTGGAAGATCCAGCGATTGCGCCTCGGCAAACAACCCTTGCAGCGTGTACTGATACTCGGCGAAATCCTTGATGCTCGCCCGTTCGCCGCTGGACAGACCATGCCCCGGCAAGTCGCAGGCAATCACCGCGAAGCCCTGATCCAGCGCCCACTCGATCACATGTCGGTAGAGCCCGGTGTGGTCGTAGAAGCCGTGGAACAGAAACAGCGTCGCCTTCGCTCGTTCAGGCCACCAGACCTGGCTGACCACTTCATAGCCATCGACCTCAAAACGCCCTAACCCGCTGCGCTGCGTTCGGCCTGGAAAATCCAGACCGTAGAACCGCTGATAGGCCAGCGCCTCCACCGAAAGCGGCTGCCACTCGGCCAGTGGCCGCAGGCTGGCGCGCAAATGATCGGGGTCGAAAGTGGCAGACATGAGCTATTCCAGAGCGCTAAACAGACTTTATGGGCCTGCGATATTCATCTGTCGTGACAAGCATGGCAAGCTAGCCGTCCTTCGAGGATTGAAACCCATGCGTCCGGCCTACCGCACCACACTGCTTGCCAGCCTGCTCGCCCTCGTGTGTGCCGGCGTCTTGTGGGCGGCCTATGACTGGTTTCAGGGGCGCTACCTGCGCGCCTTCAGTTCGCACACTGCGGTATTTTCCGGCGATCCGCTGCGCCTGCCCGACGAACTCGCCGGCCCCGGCGCCATCCGCCTGGTGCATTTCTGGGACCCGGCCTGCCCGTGCAATGTCGGCAACCAGCAACACCTGACTGAACTGGTCGAGCAGTACGTACCGCAGGGCGTGGAGTTTTACGCGGTCCAAAAACCCGGCAGCCACGGTCAGTTGCCCAACACCTTGAGCCGCCTGAAAACCATCACCGTTCTCCCGGGTTCCGAACAGATCCCCGCCAGCCCGGCGGTGGCGATCTGGGACCGCAGCGGCAAACTGGCGTATTTCGGCCCGTACAGCGAAGGCCTGACCTGCAATTCGAACAACAGCTTCATCGAGCCCATCCTGCAAGCACTCAGCGAAGGTCGAACGGTGGGCGCCACCCATACGCTAGCGGTCGGTTGCTACTGCCCTTGGCCGGAGGAAGTGAAGTAAGGCAATCCTGACTTTTCCAGGACCGCGATGCCCGGCACAGGAGGTCTGTGCTACATGTTTGCAGCCCGCACGGGCGGCAATCCCGAAGAACAAGGAGTCACCATGAAACGCGTCCTGACCGTACTGGTATTGCTGATCGTCACGCTCGTCATCGGGGTCGGCGGGTACGTGTACATCAAGCAGCCGACGCGCCAGGGCCAGGTGGAGTTGCAGCATCTTCAGGGCTCGGTGACCGTGCGCTACGACGAGCGCGGCGTGCCGCACATCCGCGCCGAAAACGAGACCGACCTCTACCGCACCCTTGGCTATGTGCAGGCCCAGGACCGGTTGTTCCAGATGGAAGCCATGCGCCGCCTCGCCCGGGGTGAGCTGGCTGAAATCCTCGGACCGAAACTGGTCGACACCGACAAACTGTTCCGCAGCCTGCGCATCCGTGAACGCGCCGAGAGTTACGTGGCCGCGCTGGATCGTCAGTCACCTGCGTGGAAGGCGCTTGAAGCCTATCTGGATGGGATCAATCAATATCAGGACACCCACGCGGCGCCCATGGAGTTCGACGTGCTGGGCATCCACAAGCGCCCTTTCACCGCCGAAGACAGCATCAGCGTCGCCGGTTACATGGCTTACAGCTTTGCCGCCGCGTTTCGCACCGAACCTTTGCTGACGTTTGTGCGCGACCAATTGGGTGCTGAGTACCTGAATGTTTTCGAACTCGAATGGCAGCCCAAAGGTGTATTGGCCAAGACGCGCTCAGTATCCGGCCCCGCCCTCGCCGCCGGAGACTGGAAAGACCTGAACGCCCTCGCCCGTCTGAGCGAACAGGCCCTGGCCGACAACGGCCTGCCGCAATTCGAAGGCAGCAATGCCTGGGTGATCTCCGGTAGCCGCAGCAAAAGTACCAAGCCGCTGCTGGCCGGTGACCCGCACATTCGCTTCTCGGTGCCGTCGGTGTGGTACGAGGCGCAACTGTCGGCGCCGGGCTTCGAGCTCTATGGCCATCATCAGGCGTTGGTGCCGTTTGCCTTTCTCGGCCACAACCTGGATTTCGGCTGGAGCCTGACGATGTTCCAGAACGACGACCTCGACCTGATCGCCGAGAAGGTCAATCCGGACAATCCGAACCAGGTCTGGTATCGCGGCAAATGGGTCGACATGGTCAACACCGAGCAACAGATCGCGGTGAAGGGCCAGGCGCCGGTCACCCTGACGCTGCGCCAGTCGCCCCACGGCCCGATCATCAACGATGCACTCGGCACTGCCGCCGGCAAGACGCCGGTGGCCATGTGGTGGGCTTTCCTGGAAACGCCGAACCCGATCCTCGAAGGTTTCTACCAGCTCAACCGCGCCGACACCCTGGCCAAGGCCCGCGCCGCAGCGGCCAAGGTTCAGGCGCCAGGCCTGAACATCGTTTACGCCAACGCCAAGGGTGACATCGGCTGGTGGGCCTCGGCGCTGCTGCCCAAACGCGCGGCCGGGGTAAAGCCCGGTTTCATCCTCGACGGCAGCACCAATCAGGCGGACAAGGAAGGCTTCTACCCGTTCAGCGCCAACCCGCAGGAAGAGAACCCGGCGCGCGGCTACATCGTCTCGGCGAACTTTCAGCCCGTGTCGCCGACCGGCATGGAGATTCCGGGGTACTACAACCTTGCCGACCGCGGCCAGCAACTCAATCGTCAGCTCAGCGACAAGAGCGTGAAATGGGACAACGAGGCCAACCAGAAGCTGCAACTGGGCACCACCACCGCCTACGGACCCCGTCTGTTGGCGCCGCTGTTGCCGGTACTGCGTGAAGTGGTGAGCGATCCCGCCGAACTCAAACTGGTCGAGCAACTGGCGCAATGGAAAGGCGATTACCCGCTGGATTCCACCAGCGCCACGCTGTTCAACCAGTTCCTGTTCAACCTGGCCGACGCGACGATGCACGATGAGCTGGGCAATGATTTTTTCGAGACCTTGCTCTCGACTCGCGTGATCGATGCTGCGCTACCCCGCCTGGCCGAGACGGCCGATTCGCCGTGGTGGGACAACCGCAACACCCTCGGCAAGGAAACCCGCGCCGACACGGTCAAGGTGGCCTGGCAAGCAAGCATCGCCCATCTCAAGACCGCCCTTGGCGCTGACTTCGCGCACTGGCAGTGGGGCAAGGCGCACACCCTGACCCATGGTCATCCGTTGGGCGTGCAGAAGCCGCTGGACCGGATCTTCAATGTCGGCCCGTTCGCGGCGCCCGGCACCCATGAAGTGCCAAACAACCTCTCGTCCAAGATCGGCCCGGCACCGTGGCCGGTAACTTATGGCCCGTCGACCCGACGTCTGGTGGACTTTGCCGACCCGGCGCACAGCCTGACCATCAACCCGGTCGGCCAGAGCGGCGTGCCGTTCGACAGCCATTACGACGACCAGGCTGAGGCGTATGTCGAAGGGATTTACTACGAGGCGCATTTCAATGACGAAGAAGTCACGGCCAATACGCGCAGTACGTTGAAGTTTTTGCCGGCGCGGGCTGCTCAGTAGATTTTTGTTGTCAGGGCTGACGCCATCGCGGGCAAGCCCGCTCCCACAGATTTTGTGTTGATCACAAAGTTGTGGCCCCACACCAATCACTGTGGGAGCGGGCTTGCCCGCGAAGAGGCCCTCAAGGACAACATAAATACAGGCTCAAACCATCGCCGCAAAGTTCTGCCTGAACTGCTGCGGTGTCACTCCCAATCGGCGATTGAACACCGTGCGCATGTGCTGGGCATCGCGGAATCCGCATTGATACGCCACTGTCTTGAGCGGTGAATGGGTGCTTTCAAGCAGCACCCGCGCCGCGTCCACCCTCGCCCGTTCGACGAATTCCGCCGGGGTGATTTTCGCTTCCTTGGCGAACACCCGGGAAAAGTTGCGGGCGCTCATGTTGGCGGCGTTGGCCAGATCGGCAATGGTCAGGTCGCCGGTCAGGTTGGCCAGCACGTAAAGCTGCACCAGCGCCACCGCCGACGTCGGTTCGGCGTGGGGTGTGAGGAACGGGCTGAACTGCGATTGCCCGCCCGAACGCTGGGTGAACACCACCAGCCGCTTGGCCACGCTCAACGCCACTTCCGGTCCGTGGTCCCGGGCCAAGAGGTACAACGACAAATCGATCCCCGCCGTGACGCCGGCCGAGGTGAAGAGTTCGCCGTCCTGCACGTACAGGCGATCAGCATCGACCTGAGTGGAGGGACACATCCTCGCCAACGCCGCGGCATCGTCCCAGTGGGTGGTGACGGTCCGTCCCTCGAGCAATCCGGCCCGGGCCAGCATGAACGCGCCGTTGCAAATCGAGCCAAACCGTTGCGCCCGAGCACAGGCATCGCGCAACCAGCCATCGAAGGCCGCGCCAAACTCCAGGAACGGCAACTGCGGCCCGCCGGCCACCAGCAGCAAGTCATAAGCCTCCAGCGCTTCGCTGAAATGCCGATGGGCATTGAGCGACAAACCGTTGGAGCACGCCATCATCCCGCGCTCGACGCCGATGACCTCCAAGCGGTAATGGTCATGCGGTTCGAGGAAACGATTGGCTTCGGAAAACACATCCATGGGACCGGTGACGTCCAACGACTGGACACCGGCGAACACTACGATGGCAACGGTTTTTTGCATGGTTCGATTGCCTCTACGGATCACACTGACCTGTGGCGAGGGAGCTTGCTCCCGCTGGAGTGCGCAGCACTCCCATTCCTGTCACCACTGTTTGCCTGGTGTAATTGAGTTGGAGGTTTTGGGGCCGCTTCGCAGCCCAGCGGGAGCAAGCTCCCTCGCCACAAAAGCGTATTCGCCGGGAGCAACCCTAGCCAATCCGGGCGCAACAAGCGAGGTTGGCGCGATTTGCATGCTCATTGGCCGGGATCGCAGCCATGGATCGATTGTCCGCTCCGGGAGTCGGGAACAGACTTGTTCCATCAGCGCCGCCACGGCGTTCCCCACGAGGAAAGCACCATGAGCAGCATCATTGCCGGTATCAAAATCCCCGACAGCGCGTTGGCCAAGGCCACCACTGAATACATTCGCGACGCCGAGTCCGATTTGCTTTACCACCACTCGCGCCGGGTGTTTCTGTTCGGCGCCTTGAGCGGTGAGCGCAAGCAGTTGGCCTACGATCCGGAAATGCTCTACGTCGGCGCCATGTTCCATGACCTGGGCCTGGTGGAAGGTCATCGCACGGACAACGAGCGCTTCGAAGTCGATAGCGCCAACGCCGCCAAAGCGTTCCTCAAGCCGTATGGGTTGTCGGATGGCGATATCGAGCAAGTGTGGCTGTCGATTGCCTTGCACACCACGCCGGGTGTACCGCAACACCTGCGGCCTAACGTGGCATTGGTCACGGCCGGTGTGGAAATGGACGTGCTGGGTATCGATTACGCCGCGTTTCCCACGGTGCAGCGCGAAGCGGTGGTGCATGCGCATCCACGGGGCGAAGGGTTCAAGGAATGCATCCTGTGTGCGTTCGCCAATGGCTTCAAACACAAACCGGACACCACGTTCGGCACGGTGAACGCGGATGTGCTGGTGGACAGCGAGCCGGGGTTCAAGCCGATGAACTTCGTCGAGATCATCCGCAAATCCCCTTGGGTTTCCTGACCACCAAAAAACCTGTGGGAGCGGGCTTGCTCGCGATGGCGTCATCACAGTCAACATTGATGTTGAATGTAAGTCCGCTATCGCGAGCAAGCTCGCTCCCACAGGGTGCCAGGTTGGCCACGCATTTGTGGCCAACGCTTTAAGCCGCTTCCGGCGCCGGGGCGCGACGCACGTCCGGTTGTTTCCAGGAGTCGGCCGCGCTTTCTTCGATGGCCTGCTGAATCGCACGCTTGCGCGCTTCTTCGGCACGGCGGCTGAAGAACCAGACCAGGAAGGTCATCAGCGAAACCGCCAGCAAAATCAGGCTGGCCACGGCGTTGATCTCGGGTTTAACCCCAAGGCGCACCGCCGAGAACACTTCCATCGGCAGGGTCGTGGAACCCGGGCCCGACACAAAGCTCGCCAACACCAGGTCATCCAGGGACAGGGCGAACGACATCATGCCGCCAGCCCCCAGGGATGGCGCGATCATCGGGATGGTGATCAGGAAGAACACCTTCCATGGCCGCGCACCGAGGTCCATGGCCGCCTCTTCGATGGACAAGTCCAGCTCACGCAAGCGCGCCGACACCACCACCGCCACATACGCCGCACAGAACGTGGTGTGAGCGATCCAGATGGTGACGATGCCGCGTTCCTGTGGCCAGCCGATCATCTGCGCCATCGCCACGAACAGCAGCAACAGCGACAGACCGGTGATCACTTCAGGCATCACGAGCGGCGCGGTGACCAGGCCACCAAACAACGTGCGACCCTTGAAGTGGGTGATCCGCGTCAAAACGAACGCCGCCAACGTACCCAGCGCCACCGCCGCCACCGCCGTGTAGCAGGCGATTTCCAGCGAGCGCACCACCGAGCCCATCAGTTGCGTGTTGTCCATTAACCCGACGTACCACTTGATCGACCAGCCGCCCCACACCGTCACCAGTTTGGAGGCGTTGAACGAGTAGATCACCAGGATCAGCATCGGCGCGTAGATGAACAGCAAGCCCGCAACCAGCATGAAACTTGAGAAACGGAAGCGCTTCATTCTTTACCCTCCATTTCCTTGGCCTGACTGCGGTTGAACAGGATGATCGGCACAATCAGGATCAGCAGCATGACCACCGCCAGCGCAGAGGCCACCGGCCAGTCACGGTTGTTGAAGAACTCTTGCCAGAGCACTTTACCGATCATCAGGGTTTCCGGACCGCCGAGCAGCTCCGGGATCACGAACTCACCCACGACCGGAATGAACACCAGCATGCAACCGGCGACGATGCCGTTCTTGGACAGCGGAATGGTGATCTTCCAGAAACTGTTGAACGTGCTCGAACCCAGGTCCGATGCGGCTTCCAGCAGGCTGCTGTCGTGCTTCACCAGGTTGGCGTAGAGCGGCAGGATCATGAACGGCAGGTACGAATAAACCACGCCTATGTACACCGCGAGGTTGGTGTTGAGGATCTGCAGCGGTTCGTCGATCCAGCCCATGGTCATCAGGAAACCGTTGAGCAGGCCGTTGTTGCTGAGGATGCCCATCCACGCATACACGCGGATCAGGATCGCGGTCCAGGTCGGCATCATGATCAGCAGCACCAACACCGTTTGCATCTCTTTACGGGCACTGGCGATGGCATAGGCCATCGGGTAGCCGATCAGCAAACAGAGGATGGTGCTGATCAGCGCCATCTTCAACGAACCGAGGTAAGCGGCGATGTACAACTCGTCGCCGGCCAGCATCGCGTAGTTGCCGAGGTTGAGCAGCACCTGCAGCTTCTGGTCAACGAAATTGTAGATCTCGGTGTACGGCGGAATGGCTACGTCGGCTTCGGCGAAGCTGATCTTCAGGACGATGAAGAACGGCAGCATGAAGAACAGGAACAGCCAGATGAACGGAACCCCGATGACCAGTTGGCGGCCACCGGGAATTATTCGATTGAGGCGGCGTTTGAATTTGCGCATGTTCATGAGCGAAGTACCACGCCGCTGTCGTCTTCCCAGTACACGTAAACCTGGTCACCCCAGGTTGGGCGCTGGCCACGGCGCTCGGCGTTGGCGACGAACGACTGGACGATCTTGCCGCTCGGCAGTTCGACGTAGAACACCGAGTGACCGCCGAGGTAGGCGATGTCGTGCACCTTGCCGCTGGACCAGTTGTATTCGCAGGTCGGCATGGTCGGAGTCACCAGCAGTTTCTCCGGACGGATCGCGTAGGTCACGGATTTGTCCTGCACCGAGGTGCTGATGCCGTGGCCCACGTAGATCTTCCGGTCGAGGTCCTTGCAGGTGATGATCGCGTGGCCTTCGGCGTCATCGATCACTTCGCCGTCAAAGATGTTGACGTTGCCGATGAACTCGCAGACCAGGCGGCTGGTCGGGGTTTCGTAGATGTCGATCGGACTGCCGATCTGGGCGATCCAGCCCAGGTGCATGATCGCAATGCGCTCGGCCATGGTCATGGCCTCTTCCTGATCGTGGGTCACCATGACGCAGGTCACGCCGACGCGCTCGATGATCTCGACCAGCTCCAGCTGCATCTGCGAACGCAGCTTCTTGTCCAGCGCACCCATCGGTTCGTCGAGCAGCAACAGCTTCGGCCGCTTCGCCAGCGAACGCGCCAGGGCCACACGCTGACGCTGGCCACCGGACAACTGATGCGGCTTGCGCTTGGCGTACTGCGTCATCTGAACCAGCTTGAGCATGTCCGCGACACGGGCATCGACTTCAGCGGCGGGGATTTTGTCCTGCTTGAGGCCGAACGCGATGTTCTGCGCCACGGTCATGTGCGGGAACAAGGCGTAGGACTGGAACATCATGTTGATCGGCCGCTCGTAAGGCGGCATGTCGGTGATGTCTACGCCATCGAGGAAAATGCGCCCCTCCGTGGGCCGTTCGAAGCCTGCGAGCATGCGCAGCAACGTCGATTTGCCCGATCCCGAACCGCCGAGCAAGGCGAAAATCTCGCCTTTCTTGATTTCCAGGGACACATCGTCCACGGCAATCGTCTCGTCGAACTTCTTCGTGACCCGGTCGATTTTGACCAGCACCTGTTTAGGTGTCTGGTCGCCCTCGAGGGCTTTCTTATAGGCGCCGGAGGCAACTGCCATTTACGAAACTCCCAGAAAAAAAGAGTGCAGTTCGCTCAAGGTGAGCCAACCTTGGATAGTTTGAGCCTTGAAGCTATTTACCCGACTTGACCTTGGTCCAGCTGCGGGTCATCAAACGTTGAATGTTTGGTGGTAACTCGACGGACACGTAGGTCTTGTCGAGGACGGCTTGCGGTGGATAAACCGACTCGTCGGTGCGGATGGACTGCTCCATCAATTTGTCCGAGCCAGGGTTGGGGTTCGCATAGCCAACAGAATCACTGACTTGTGCGATCACCTCGGGTTTCAACAAATAGTTGATGAAAGCGTGGGCCTCTTTGACGTTGGCCGCATCCTTGGGGATCGCCAGCATGTCGAACCAGAGCGCGCCGCCCTCTTTGGGAATCGAGTAGGCGATGTTCATGCCCTTGCCGGCTTCTTCCGCACGGGCCTTGGCCTGGAACATGTCACCGGAGAAACCGATGGCGATGCAGATGTCGCCATTGGCGAGGTCCGCGATGTACTTGGACGAATGGAAGTACGTCACGTACGGACGCACCGCGAGCAACTTGGCGGTGGCCTTTTCGTAGTCCTTGGGATCTGTGCTGTTGGCGTTGAGGCCCATGTAGTTGAGGACAGTGGGCATCATTTCATCAGCGGAATCGAGGAATGCGACACCGCAAGCGTGCAGCTTCTTGATGTTCTCCGGTTCGAACACCGCGCTCCAGGAATCGATCTTGTCGACACCCAGCACTTCCTTGATCTTGTCGACGTTGTAACCGATGCCGTTGGTGCCCCACAGGTACGGCACGGCGTATTGATTACCCGGATCGTTTTGCTCAAGACGCTTGAGCAAAACCGGATCGAGGGTGGAGTAGTTGGTCAGCAACTTCTTGTCGAGCTTCTGAAAAGCGCCGGCCTTGATCTGCTTGCCGAGGAAGTGGTTGGACGGCACGACTACGTCATAACCGGTACGCCCGGCCAGCAACTTGCCTTCCAGGGTCTCGTTAGAGTCAAAGACGTCGTAAACCGGTTTGATGCCGGTCTCTTTCTGGAAGTCGGCCAGGGTGGTCGCACCGATGTAGTCCGACCAGTTATAAATATGCACAGTGCCGGCGGCCTGGACACTGACAGCGAGTGTCAGCCCGGCGCCGACCAGCATGGCATTGCGCAACAAAGAAAAAATAGGCAAGTGGAGGTCCTCTAAAATTAGTTGGGCCCAAGTTGCCCCGCGTTACATGACAGTCATGGCTGCCCAGCAACAAAACCGGCGCGCAACTTACCCTCGAAAAACCGTTCCAGCAAAACTTTCTGTCATTTAATTACACCTGTTGCCGTCACCGCGCAGGCGATGGCAACAGGTTGTTGCCTCAAATCGGCTTATTTACCCGATTTAATCTTGGTCCAGCTGCGCGTCATGATCCGCTGGGTCGCGGCCGGCAAGTCGGCAATCGCGTACAGCTTGGCCAACACGTCCGCCGGCGGGTAGATGCCTGGATCGCTGGTGATTTCTTTATCAACCAAGGCGGTGGCGGCTGCGTTACCGTTCGGGAAGCGCACGGCGTTGGTGATTTCAGCCATGATTTCCGGCTTCTGCAGGAAGGTCATGAACTTGTAGGCGCCTTCGACGTTTTCGGCATCTTTAGGGATGGCGACCATGTCGTAGAAGCTGCCGGCACCTTCTTTCGGAATGTTGTAGCTGACTTTCACCTTGTCACCGGCTTCAGCCGCGCGAGACTTGGCCTGGTAGATGTCACCCGAGTAACCCACGGCCACGCAGATGTTGCCGTTGGCCAGGTCGGAGATGTACTTGGACGAGTGGAAGTAGCCCACCGAAGGACGAATCTTCAGGAACAGTGCTTCGGCTTCGGCCAGTTGTTTTTTGTCCTGGCTGTCGGTTGGATAGCCCAGGTAGTGCAACGCCACCGGAATCATCTCGGTTGGCGAATCGAGGAAACTGATACCGCACGACTTCAGCTTGGCGGCGTTTTCAGGTTTGAACAGCAAGTCCCAGGAATTGGTTGGCGCATCGGCCCCCAGTGCAGCCTTGACCTTCTCGGCGTTGAAGCCAATACCAATCGAACCCCACATGTACGGGAAAGCATGTTCGTTGCCCGGGTCGCTCACCGATACCGCTTTGAGCAGGTCGGTGTTCAGGTTTTTCCAGTTAGGCAGCTTGGACTTGTCCAGCTTCTGGTAAACGCCAGCCTTGATCTGCTTGGCCAGGAAGTTGTTCGACGGCACGACGATGTCGTAGCCGGACTTGCCTGCCAGCAACTTGGCTTCCAGGGTTTCGTTACTGTCGAATACGTCGTAGACAACCTTGATGCCGGACTCGGTTTCGAACTTCTTGATGGTGTCCGGTGCGATGTAGTCGGACCAGTTATAGACGTGCAACACCTTGTCGTCCGCCTGAACCGCACCCGCCATTATGCCCATCAGGGACATGGCGAGGAGTGTCTTGCCAGCAAGCTTTTTTCCTAATGCCTTCATGCGTAATGCTCCAAATTTTTTCTTTTTTGAACCACTTTGTTCAGCGGCCGAACCCGGACAACTGGAACCGCGGCTAGTCTGGCAAGATCCGAGGCGGTCTTTCAAGGAAAGGCCTCCCTTTAGAACTGCTCTGAGCGAAAGTTTCATGACTCCCGCCCAGAGCCTAGCACTTAGCCCTGCAACGCACTCAGGGTCAGGTCCAGGCACTTGCGGGCCTTGGATACCAGCTCATCGATTTCAGCCTTGGTAATCACCAGCGGTGGAGCAATGATCATGGTGTCCCCCACGGCGCGCATGATCAGGCCGTTGTCGAAGCAGAACGTGCGGCAGATCATGCCGACGCCCTTGCCTTCGTAACGCTTGCGAGTGGCCTTGTCCTGAACCAGTTCAATAGCCCCCAACAGACCGACCCCACGTACTTCCCCCACCAACGGGTGATCGTTCAGTTCCCGTAGACGCTTTTGCAAATAGGGTGCCGTTTCGGCATGAACGCGCTCGATAATTTTTTCTTCGCGCAGGATGCGGATGTTTTCCAGTGCCACCGCTGCGGCCACCGGGTGACCGGAATAGGTGAAACCGTGGTTGAAATCACCACCTTCGTTGAGTACGGCGACGACTTCGTCACGCACGATCAGGCCACCCATCGGGATGTAGCCGGAAGTCAGGCCTTTGGCGATGGTCATCATGTCGGGCTTGAGGTCGTAGAAATCGGAACCGAACCACTCACCGGTACGGCCGAAACCACAGATCACTTCGTCCGCCACGAACAGGATGTCGTACTTGGCGAGGATTTCCTTGATGCGCGGCCAGTAGGTCTCTGGCGGAATGATCACGCCGCCGGCGCCCTGGATCGGCTCGGCAATAAAGGCACCGACGTTGTCTACGCCGATTTCCAGAATCTTTTCTTCCAGCTGATTGGCCGCCCACACACCGAACTCTTCCGGTGTCATGTCGCCGCCTTCACTGAACCAGTACGGCTGGGCGATGTGGACGATGCCCGGGATCGGCAAGTCGCCTTGTTCGTGCATGTAGGTCATGCCACCCAGGCTCGCGCCGGCCACGGTGGAACCGTGATAGCCGTTCTTGCGACTGATGATGACTTTCTTCTTCGGCTGGCCCTTGATCGCCCAATAGTGGCGGACCATCCGCAGCATGGTGTCGTTGCCTTCGGACCCGGAACCGGTGAAGAACACGTGGTTCATGCCTTCCGGCGCGATGTCGGCGATGGCCTTGGCCAGTTCCAGCACCGGCGGGTGAGCGGTCTGGAAGAACAGGTTGTAGTAAGGCAGTTCGCGCATCTGTTTGCTGGCGGCATCGGCCAGTTCATCGCGACCGTAGCCAATCGCAACACACCACAGGCCGGCCATGCCGTCGAGGATCTTGTTGCCTTCGCTGTCCCAGAGGTAAACGCCCTTGGCGCTGGTGATGATCCGCGGGCCTTTCTCTTTCAGCTGCTTGAAGTCGCTGAACGGGGCCAGGTGGTGATCGTTGCTCAGGGTTTGCCATTCACGGGTTTGCGGGTTGTTGCTGGTCATGCGAATTCTCCTAAGATTTCGGTGAAGGGCGCCGCCAAGTGCAGCGGCGCCCGGCGCATCAGACGGCGAAGAGCAGGAATTCCCGCTCCCACGAACTGATCACGCGCTTGAAGTTTTCATGCTCGGCCCGCTTGACCGCGACGTAGCCAGTGATGAATTTCTTGCCCAGGTATTTCTCGATGGTCGCGCTGTTTTCCATACGTTCCAGCGCGTCTTCGATGGTCAGTGGCAGGCGCAGGTTGCGGCGTTCATAGCCACGACCCACCACCGGCGCACTCGGGTTCAAGCCTTCGACCATGCCGATGTAACCGCAGAGCAGGCTCGCGGCAATCGCCAGGTACGGGTTGGCGTCAGCGCCCGGCAGGCGGTTTTCCACCCGACGGTTTTGCGGCCCGGCATCCGGAACCCGCAAGCCCACGGTACGGTTCTCTTCGCCCCACTCCACGTTCACCGGCGCCGAGGTGTCGGGCAGGAAGCGGCGGAACGAGTTGACGTTGGGCGCGAACAGCGGCAATAGCTCGGGGATCAGTTTCTGCAAGCCACCGATGTGGTGCAGGAACAGTTGGCTCATGGTCCCGTCTTCATTGGAGAAGACGTTCTTGCCGGTTTCGATGTCGATGATGCTCTGGTGCAAGTGCATCGCACTGCCCGGCTCGCCTGTCATGGGCTTGGCCATGAAGGTGGCCGCCACGTCGTGCTTGAGCGCCGCTTCGCGCATGGTACGTTTGAAGATCAGGATCTGGTCGGCCAAGGACAGGGCATCGCCGTGACGGAAGTTGATTTCCATCTGCGCCGTGCCGTCCTCGTGGATCAACGTGTCGAGGTCCAGTTCCTGCAATTCGCACCAGTCGTAGACGTCCTCGAACAGCGGATCGAATTCGTTCGCCGCTTCAATGGAGAACGACTGACGACCGATCTCCGGGCGCCCGGAACGGCCAATCGGCGGTTGCAACGGGTAGTCCGGGTCGTCACTGCGCTTGGTCAGGTAAAACTCCATTTCCGGCGCCACGATCGGCTGCCAGCCCTTGTCGGCATAGAGTTTCAGAACCTTCTTGAGCACGTTTCGTGGCGACAGCTCGATCGGGTTGCCCTGCTTGTCGTAGGTGTCGTGGATCACCTGGGCGGTCGGTTCAATGGACCAGGGCACCAGATAAACCGCGTTCTGGTCGGGCCGGCAGATCATGTCGATGTCGGCCGGGTCGAGCAGTTCGTAATAGATGTCGTCTTCGACATAGTCGCCGGTCACGGTCTGCAACAGAACGCTCTCGGGCAGGCGCATGCCTTTTTCGGCAATGAACTTGTTGGTCGGCGAAATCTTGCCCCGGGTGATCCCGGTCAAGTCGGCGATCATGCATTCGACTTCTGTGATCTTGTGGTCTTTCAACCAATCGGTGAGCTGGTCGAGGTTGTTACTCATAAATGCCTCTTAGGCTGAGTTTCCTGACTCTAATAAGTCAGGCGTTGTTTGACGCATGGGCGTCGCGTGATACAGATTGCCACTGCAATAGCCGCGCACAAGTACCCACACGGGTAATGGCGTGGGTCAGCGAGAGCGTAGTGGAACGTGCAGAATCATGAGCAGAAGCCGTCGCGTTGGTCGGGCTGCCAGGGCGAAACGGTTCTATATTGGAAAGAGAGCCAGTAAAGAGAATGTCGTGCAGACCGTCCAGAATATCGGACGGGGACAGCCGGGTCGCCGGGGAAGGAAGAGTCGACGGCACGCCTGTGGCAACGCTTGCCTTGGCGTGGACGTAACGATCGCCACTGATGTGATAAGCATGCAGACCGATCTGCCTTGAGCAGATGGCGACGCCGATTAACGGCAGGCGAGACATGAAGCACCCCGGTATTATTGCTGTTATGGGTTTGAATCGAGCTTAGCCTTGTTCATTTTTTTACACAACACCCCCGTAAAAAATACAACACGGCCCGCTCAAGCTCGCGGGCGCCAAAGCGCTCAAAGGCATAAAAACGCCCCAAACTGCCTCAAAAAAGCCCTACGAGCGCTTTTTTAGGGCAAAAAAGGCCTCGCTTGACTTCGGCAGGCCGTTCGGGTTGACTGAAACCCGAAGAGATCAATGATTGATATTTTTAACAACAAAGGTGTTGCATCATGTCGGTACCCCCGCGTGCCGTTCAGCTTAACGAAGCGAACGCGTTCCTTAAGGAACATCCTGAGGTTCTGTACGTTGACCTTCTGATTGCGGATATGAATGGTGTGGTGCGCGGCAAGCGCATTGAACGCACCAGTCTCCACAAGGTTTACGAGAAAGGCATCAACCTGCCGGCCTCTCTATTTGCTCTGGATATCAATGGCTCGACGGTGGAAAGCACCGGCCTGGGCCTGGACATCGGCGATGCTGACCGAATCTGCTATCCAATCCCAGACACCCTGTGCAATGAACCCTGGCAGAAGCGCCCTACTGCGCAACTGCTGATGACCATGCACGAACTCGAAGGCCAGCCGTTCTTTGCCGACCCGCGAGAAGTGCTGGCCAATGTGGTTCGCAAGTTCGACGAGATGGGCCTGACCATCTGTGCCGCGTTCGAACTGGAGTTCTACCTGATCGACCAGGAGAACGTGAACGGTCGTCCGCAACCGCCACGCTCGCCGGTGTCCGGCAAACGCCCGCATTCGACCCAGGTTTACCTGATCGACGACCTCGACGAATACGTCGACTGCCTCCAGGACATTCTGGAAGGTGCGAAGGAGCAAGGCATTCCTGCCGATGCAATCGTCAAGGAAAGTGCCCCGGCGCAGTTCGAAGTGAACCTGCACCACGTGGCCGACCCGATCAAGGCCTGCGACTACGCGGTCCTGCTCAAGCGCCTGATCAAGAACATCGCCTACGACCATGAGATGGACACCACCTTCATGGCCAAGCCTTACCCAGGCCAGGCGGGTAATGGTCTGCACGTGCACATTTCGATTCTTGATAAAGAAGGCAAAAACATTTTTGCCAGCGAGGATCCCGAGCAGAACGCCGCACTGCGTCACGCGATCGGCGGTGTGCTCGAGACCCTACCGGCGCAGATGGCTTTCCTCTGCCCGAACGTCAACTCCTACCGTCGTTTCGGCGCGCAGTTCTACGTGCCGAACTCGCCGTGCTGGGGTCTGGACAACCGTACCGTAGCGATCCGCGTTCCAACCGGTGCCGCCGATGCCGTGCGCATCGAACACCGTGTGGCCGGCGCCGATGCCAACCCGTATCTGTTGATGGCTTCGGTCCTGGCGGGCGTGCACCACGGCCTGACCAACAAGATCGAGCCGGGCGCTCCCGTGGAAGGCAACTCCTACGAGCAGAACGAGCAAAGCCTGCCGAACAACCTGCGCGATGCATTGCGTGAGCTGGACGACAGCGAAGTCATGGCCAAGTACATCGATCCGAAGTACATCGATATCTTCGTGGCTTGTAAGGAAAGCGAGCTGGAGGAGTTTGAACACTCCATCTCCGACCTTGAGTACAACTGGTACCTGCATACCGTTTAAGTGGTTGCAGTAAAAACAAACGCCGCGGCCTTCACAGCTTGCGGCGTTTTTTTATGGGTTCATTCAGTTGGACCGAGGCGACTGCTTCGCGAGCAAGCCCGCCCCCACACTGGATTTTCTGTGAACATAAAATTTGTGTTCGACACCAATCAAATGTGGGAGCGGGCTTGCTCGCGAAGGCGGCCGAGAAGACAACACACAACCCTGCTCGTACAATGCCCCCTGCCCCGCAGGAGACTCCAATGACGCGCACCGCCACCGTTCGCAAACCCCGCGCCCGCAGCCAGGCCCGGATCGATTCGATACTCGATGCCGCCCGCACGCTGCTGGCGGCCGAAGGGGTGGCCAGCCTGTCGATCTACAGCGTCGCCGAACGCGCGGAGATCCCGCCCTCCTCCGTCTACCATTTCTTCGCCAGCGTCCCGGCGCTGCTCGAAGCCTTGACGGCCGACGTCCACGCCGCGTTCCGCGCCTGCCTGCAAGCACCCATCGACCACCACGCCCTTAGTGGCTGGCGCGACCTGTCGCGAATCGTGGAGCAGCGCATGCTCGACATCTACGGCGAAGATGCCGCTGCCCGCCAACTGATACTCGCCCAGCACGGTCTGACCGAAGTCACCCAGGCCGACCGCCAGCACGACATCGAACTCGGTGACCTGATGCACAAGCTGTTCGATCATCACTTCGAGTTGCCGAAGTTGCCGACCGATGTCGATGTGTTTGCACTGGCGATGGAGCTCGGCGACCGCGTTTATGCGCGCTCGGTGCAGCAACATGGGCAGATCACGCCGCGCATGGCTGAGGAAGGGATGAGGGTGTTTGATGCGTATCTGGGGCTTTATCTGCCGCCCTACCTGCCGAAGCGCGCTCACTAAATCTGACCCCCGACGGCGTTCATGCGGGCCTCATCGCGGGCAAGCCCGCTCCCACAGATTTATTTGTCGCTCACAAAATCTGCGTTCGCTGGAGATCGTTGTGGGAGCGGGCTTGCCCGCGATGGCTACACCGCTGAGTTCAAGACATGCATAAAAACCCCCGAAGGGCTCACGTCCTCCGGGGTTGCTCACAGTGCACGCCCTTACAACTTGGCGATCGACACCTCGGTGGATTTCACAAACGCGATCACTTCGCTGCCGACCACCAGTTCCAGCTCTTTCACTGAACGCGTGGTGATCACCGAAGTCACGATGCCGGAAGCGGTCTGTACGTCGATTTCCGACAGCACGTCGCCCAATACGATTTCCTTGATCGAGCCTTTGAACTGGTTACGAACGTTGATGGCTTTGATAGTCATGATGTTGATTCCTGTCAGTGGATAAGGCGTTTATTGCGCCCAACGCAATTGCGTAGGCAAGGGTGAAACAGGTTCCGGTTCCGGCGGCTGGCCGGGCAGCGCCAGCACGCGATTGAGCACTTCGGTTTCGAGCGCCGCCAGCCGATGGGAGCCGCGGACCCGAGGGCGGGGCAGCTCAACGAGCAGATCGAGGCCGACTTCACCCTCTTCGATCAGGATCACCCGATCGGCAATCGCCACCGCTTCGCTGACGTCGTGGGTTACCAGCAACACGGTGAAGCCGTGTTTCTGCCAGAGCCGTTCGATCAGCTGCTGCATTTCAATTCGGGTCAGGGCGTCCAGCGCGCCCAGGGGTTCGTCCAGTAACAGCAAGCGCGGCTGGTGGATCAGCGCGCGCGCCAGGGCCACACGTTGCTTCTGCCCACCGGACAAGGCCGCCGGCCACTCATTGGCGCGATCCGCCAGACCGACCGACTCCAGCGCTTCAAGCGCTTGCGCCCGCCAGTTACCCTTGAGCCCGAGGCCGACGTTGTCGATGACCTTCTTCCATGGCAGCAAACGCGCTTCCTGGAACATCAACCGGGTGTCTTCCCGGGCATCGCTCAGCGGCGCGGAGCCGGCGAGCAATTCACCACCGGTGGGTTTATCGAGGCCGGCGAGCAACCGCAGCAAGGTACTTTTGCCACAACCACTGCGACCGACCACGGCGACGAATTGACCAGCCGGAATGTGCAGGTCGATCTCACGTAACACTTGCCGTGAACCAAACGTCTTCTGCAGCTTGCGCACCACCAGCGGAATCCCGCGCAGCAGGCGTGGAGGTTGTTGAGCGGTCATGCGGCACCTCCTTTGGCAACCTGGTAGGCGGGATGCCAGCGCAACCAGACACGTTCAAGTCCGCGGGCCGCCAAATCGGCAAGCTTGCCCAGCACGGCGTACATCAGGATCGCCAGCACCACCACGTCCGTCTGCAAAAACTCCCGCGCATTCATGGCCAGGTAGCCGATGCCAGAGCTGGCGGAAATGGTTTCCGCCACGATCAGCGTCAGCCACATGAAGCCCAACGCGAAACGCACACCCACCAGAATCGAAGGCAGCGCCCCCGGCAGAATCACCTGGCGGAACAGGCTGAAACCTGACAAGCCATAACTGCGCGACATTTCCACCAACGCCGGGTCGACGTTGCGGATGCCGTGATAGGTGTTGAGGTAGATCGGGAACAACGTGCCCAACGCCACCAGGAAAATCTTCGCCGACTCATCGATGCCGAACCACAGGATCACCAACGGAATCAGCGCCAGGTGCGGCACGTTGCGGATCATCTGCACCGAACTGTCGAGCAGGCGTTCGCCCCACTTCGACAGGCCGGTGATGAAACCCAAGGCCAGGCCGATGCTGCCGCCGATGGTGAAGCCCAGCGCAGCACGCCAGCCGCTGATCGCCAGGTGCGTCCAGATTTCACCGCTGCGCACCAGGCTCACGCCGGCCTCGATGACCGCGATCGGCGCCGGCAGAATCCGTGTCGACAACCAGCCCGCCGACACCGACAACTGCCACACCGCCAGCAGCAACACCGGCAACGCCCACGGCGCGAGGTTGTGGATAATTCTCTTCATGGCGCGCCTCAGCTCTGGGACGCGGCTTTGGGAAGAATATCGTTGGCGACCATCTCACCGAACGGGCTGACGTAATTGGCGCCCTGGGGCAGCTCCGGACGTTCGATGTCGAGGTGCGGGAACAACAACTCCGCAACCCGGTACGACTCTTCCAGGTGTGGATAACCGGAGAAGATGAAGGTATCGATGCCCAGGTCCGCGTATTCCTTCACACGGGCAGCCACGGTCGGACCATCGCCGACCAATGCTGTGCCGGCACCGCCACGCACCAGGCCAACACCGGCCCACAGGTTGGGGCTGACTTCCAGGTTGTCGCGGCTGCCGCCATGCAGCGCGGCCATGCGTTGCTGACCGACCGAATCGAACCGCGCCAGAGAAGCCTGGGCACGGGCGATGGTTTCATCGTCGAGATGGGAGATCAGCCGATCCGCCGCTTGCCAGGCTTCGGCGTTGGTTTCGCGGACGATCACGTGCAAGCGAATGCCGAAGCGCACGGTGCGACCCAACTTCGCCGCTTTGGCGCGCACTTGCTCAATCTTCTCGGCAACGGCGGCCGGTGGCTCGCCCCAGGTCAGGACCATTTCCACCTGTTCGGCCGCGAGGTCTTGCGCCGCTTCCGACGAGCCACCGAAGTACAGCGGCGGACGCGGTTGCTGGATCGGTGGATAGAGCAACTTGGCGCCTTTCACGCTGATGTGCTGACCGTCGTAATCAACGGTTTCGCCTTCCAGTACGCGACGCCAGATGCGGGTGAATTCCACCGAAGCCTGATAGCGTTCTTCGTGGCTGAGGAACAAACCATCACCGGCCAATTCTTCCGGATCACCGCCAGTCACCAGGTTGAATAGCGCACGACCACCGGACAGGCGATCCAGCGTTGCCGCCTGACGCGCGGCCACCGTCGGGGAAATGATCCCGGGGCGCAACGCGACGAGGAATTTCAAACGCTGGGTCACCGGAATCAGCGACGCCGCCACCAGCCACGAGTCTTCGCAGGAACGACCGGTGGGAATCAACACCCCGCCAAAGCCCAGGCGATCCGCCGCCTGGGCGATTTGTTGCAGGTAACCGTGGTCGACGGCGCGAGCGCCTTCGGCGGTGCCAAGGTAATGGCCGTCGCCGTGGGTAGGCAGGAACCAGAAGATATTGAGGCTCATGGAGTGGTCTCCTTGGGGAATCGAATTACTGCGCTTTGGCAATGGCTGCCGGTGGCGTCCAGATCACAGCTTTGATGCTCAGCTGTTTCGGGATCAGCTTGAGCTGGTAGAAGCTGTCGGCGATTTTCTGTTGAGCGGCGACCACTTCAGGCGTGAGGAACAGCGCGCCGTAGCCCTGGCGTTTCACCGACGTCAGGGTGATGTCCGCTGGCAGGCCGAGCAGTGGCGAAACCTGTTTGGTCACGTCTTCGGGATTGGCTTTGGACCACTCGCCGACGGCGCGCACTTCTTCCACGAGGGTCTTGATCACCTCAGGATTTTTCTGCGCATACGGCTTGGTCGCGAGGTAGAACTGATGGTTGTCGACGATGCCCTGGCCATCGCGCAGGGTGCGCGCTTGCAGTTGCTGTTCGGCGGCAGCCTGGTACGGGTCCCAGATCACCCACGCATCGACACTGCCACGTTCGAACGCAGCGCGGGCATCGGCCGGCGGCAGGAATACGGTCTGGATGTCGGTGTATTTGAGGCCGGCGTCTTCCAGTGCGCGGACCAACAAGTAGTGGACGTTGGAGCCTTTGTTCAGGACGACTTTCTTGCCCTTGAGGTCCTGCACCGATTTGATCGGCGAGTCCTTCGGCACCAGGATCGCTTCACTGTGTGGCGCTGGCGGTTCGTAGGCGACATAGAGCAAATCGGCACCAGCGGCTTGAGCAAATACTGGCGGGGTTTCGCCGGTAACGCCGAAGTCGATGGAGCCGACGTTCAAGCCTTCAAGCAGCTGCGGGCCGCCGGGAAACTCAGTCCATTGCACGTCCACACCTTGGGCGGCGAGGCGTTTTTCGAGGGTGCCTTTGGCTTTGAGCAGCACCAGGGTGCCGTACTTTTGATAACCGATCCGAAGCGTCTCGGCCTGAGCTTGAGTAATGGCGCCGAAGGTGACAGCCGCTGCAAACAGAGCGACCAGACCACGACGCAAAATGACAGTGCGCATGGCGCTCTCCTTTTTTGCGGTTGGGTTTTGGCTGCACCTGCTTGGCCGTTGGCGGCTGAGTAAGGTGGAGTGAAGCAAATTCAGGGGTGGCTTGAGTGCTGACTTAAATGCTCCAGCGAGCACTCAACAAACGTTCATTCAACAGGTTCGGATCGAGCGGCTTCGGCCGTCGGGCCATGGCGCTGAAAAACAGCTCCAGCGATTCATTCAGTCGTTGTTCCAGCTCTGGTGCCAACTGCGCCTGGGCGCTGCCTTCGCCGTAAGCGATCTGGCTGTCTACCGCGAAAATTCCATGGAGCATTTCCTGGGCTTTCAACGCCGACAGCACAGGCTTGAGCGCGTAATCCACCGCCAGCATGTGGGCGATACTGCCGCCGGTAGCCATAGGCAAAACCACTTTGTGGTCCAACGCCCGCTCGGGCAGCAAGTCCAGCACGGTTTTCAGCGCGCCGGAAAACGACGCCTTGTAGACCGGGGTGGCGATCAGCAGGCCGTCGGCATTTTCAATCTGTTGCAGCAGGTCGATCACCTTCGGGCTGTCGAAGCGTGCATGCAGCAAGTCTTCGGCCGGGAAGTCCCGCACCTGGTAACTCACCACTTCCACACCTTGCTGCTGCAACCAGCGTTGGGAGCGCTCCAGCAGCACCCCGGAACGGGAGCGTTGGCTGGGACTGCCACCGAGTGAGACGACCAACATTCAGGCGATTCCTTGAACGGTGTTGGCGATTCGCGGTTTGCGATCTCGCTGTGATGGAGGTGACCTTAACAGGTGATTGTTATATCCATAAATCATATTTATTCATTTGGTTATTCACTTTGGAGATATAGAAAAACGCTTCCTGCGGACGAAAAAAAAGGCCGTCGAAACGGCCTGAAATCCCCTGCTTTATGGATTCTGCGATGGCGATACCAGCCGCGCCAAAAATGCTGATGACTTACCTGTTGGGCTGTGGCGTCAGGCGCAGGTACGGTTTCACCGCACGATAACCCTTGGGAAAGCGCTTCTTGATTTCGTCTTCGTCCTTGAGCGACGGCACGATCACCACTTCATCACCGTCCTGCCAGTTGGCCGGGGTGGCCACCTTGTAGTTGTCGGTGAGTTGCAGCGAGTCAATCACCCTCAGGATCTCGTGGAAATTGCGCCCGGTACTCGCCGGGTAGGTGATGGTCAGCCTGACCTTTTTGTTCGGGTCGATCACGAACAGCGAGCGCACGGTCAGGGTGTCATTGGCGTTCGGGTGGATCAGGTCGTAAAGGTCAGAGACCTTGCGGTCCGCGTCGGCCAGGATCGGGAAATTGACGACCGCGTTCTGGGTTTCATTGATGTCCTCGATCCACCTGTGGTGCGAGTCCACCGGGTCCACGGACAGGGCGATGGCTTTGACACCGCGATTGGAAAACTCATCCTTGAGCTTTGCAGTGAAGCCCAGTTCGGTGGTGCACACCGGCGTGAAATCCGCCGGATGGGAAAACAGCACGCCCCAACTATCGCCCAGCCATTCGTGGAAACGGAGGGTGCCGGCGCTGGAATCCTGTTCGAAGTCGGGGGCGATATCGCCCAGTCTGAGGCTCATGGTGCTGCTCCTGGTGAGTGCTTGTTGAGCTCAACTGTGCCTGTGTTCCTTATGGATTAAAAAGAATAAATATCGATTTATTTAGATCATAAGTGAATATTAAATATCTGTTCACTGGACCTGCGCGAGCATCAGGACGAACATCGCCCACGAGGTTCGAGAAGGCCTTGA
>NZ_LT607556.1:47057-118552 GCF_900095275.1 Pseudomonas sp. UMAB-40 | reverse complement strand
CCGCCTTGAAAACGTAAAAGCCCCGCCCGGCGAGATGCCGGGCGGGGCTTTTTTTCAGCGGTTACGCGAGCGCTATTACAACAGCGGGATCGAGTAGCTGACGATCAGACGGTTTTCGTCCTGGTCGCGCTGACCTGGGACGTCGTTGCGCCACATGGCGTTTTTCCACGTGAGGCCCAGGTTTTTCAGTGGGCCGCTCTGGACTACATAGGCCAGGGTCAGGTCGCGTTCCCACTCGGAACGGCCGGAACCGGCCACTGCGGTGCTGGAGCTGCTGATGGTGTCGATGTTGTCACCGCGCAGGTAAACGATGCCAGCAGTAGCGCCTGGCAAGCCAACCTTGGCGAAGTCATACGAGTAGCGTGCTTGCCAGGTACGTTCGCCGGCGCGGGCGAACTTCGCGATCTGGCTATCGGTAGTCAGGTAAGCCGACGAGCCGTCACCCTGGTTCAGCCAAGGGAAATCGCTGCTGCCGTTGCTGACCTGGTAACCGCCACCGAAGGTGTGACCAGCAACGGTATACAGGAACAGGCCGCTGTAAAGGTTGTTGTCAACTTTGCCCCGGCCAGCGCGGAAGCCCTGATAGTTACCGGAGCTGAAATAAGTCGAATCGTGGCCGTTGGCACCATCGTCAGAGCTGTTGAAGTAACGCAAGTCAGACTTCAGCACACCTGGACCGATCGACCAGTTGTGAACCAGACCCAGGAAGTGTTGCTTGTAGAAGTCTTCCAGGTTGCCGTAGTAATACTGGGCAGTCAGGTCTTTGGTGATCTTGTAGTCGCCACCACCGTAGATGAACTTGTTGCTGTCACGGCCGGAAGCAGTACGACCATTAGCACCAGCGATCGACAACTCTTCGTTGTTGCTGGAGTTACGGCCCTTGACGTGCTCGATCTGACCACCGATCAGTGTCAGGTCCTTGATCTCGTTCGAAGTGATCTGACCGCCCTGGAAGGTTTGCGGCAGCAGACGACCGTCGTTGGTCACGATCACCGGCAGTTTTGGCTGCAGGGTGCCCAATTTCAGTTCGGTCTGGGAAATCTTGGCTTTAGCAGTCAGGCCTAGGCTGGAGAAGTTATCAACTGCTTCGCCGTTGGACTTGCTTGGAAATACAGTACCGCCATAAGAACCATAGTTCGTGGCGGTTGCAGGGCTCGCGCCATTTGTGCCGCCGCCCGAATCCAGACGCACGCCCAGCAGGCCGATGGCATCGATACCGAAACCAACGGTGCCTTGGGTGTAACCGGAGGTGAAACGCAGATCGAAGCCTTGGCCCCATTCTTCGTTCTTGTTCTGAGCGCCAGCAGCTTTGGTGCCCGAATCACGGTTATCGTTATTGATATAGAAGTTACGCAGACCCAGAGTGGCCTTGCTGTCTTCGATGAAACCGGCGGCGCCTGCCTGCTGCGCCAAAACCCCTACGGCCACAGCCAGGGCCAAGGTGGACTTGTTCATTTGTTTCGCTCCTATCGTTTCTAATGCTTGTGTTCCTGGTCCTGGGTCGAATGCCCTGGATCCTAAGACGCGCAATTTTTGCCGAACTCTCTAGCCCGGTCGTTTTGGCCGCGCAGGATACATCGTCATAAAGCCAAAAAGAATTGTGTGATCCTTTTTCATAGCGTTACGGAATATGCCTGCGCAGCACAGATCCGAGGTATCGGCTAAAAAGCCGATTCCTGAACCTGTTCTTCTAACGGGGATTATTTTGCTTAACGCCGGGCTCCATGCTGAGTACCGGACGGGGCCTACTTTAGGTGCTGACAAAAAAAACTAAAAAGAATAAAAAATACGCAACACTGTGGTTTTTGGAATATATACAGGCAAAAAAAAGCCTCGCCTGCCGGCAAGGCTTTTTCTGGCGACTTGTTACATGAAGCTGTAGGTGTAGTTGAAGATCAGACGGGTCTGATCCTGATCAAGGGTGCTGGTGTTGCCGCGATACATACCGTGACGCAGCGTCGTGCCAAACCCTTTAAGCGGACCCGTTTGAATCACGTAATCCACACGCAGGTCGGTTTCCCGCTCGTTCAGGTCCTTACCCACACCGCTGGTGGCCTTGATGTCCTGGCCATACAAGTAAGCAGCCGAAGCTTTCAGACCTGGCACACCCAACGAAGCGAAGTCATAGGAATACTGGCCATACGAGGTATTTTCACCGGCACGGATAAAGCTGCCGACCGTGGCGTCGGTGAACGAGTAGAAGCTGGCGCCGCCAGCACCTTCGTTGCGCCCTCTGCCGTCAACCACGTTGCCCTGGTTCAGGAAAACGAAGCCGCCGTCATCGCTGACACGCTGATGCCCGAGCAGAAACGCGCTGCCACCCAGGGTATAGGTGAATGTGGCGCTCCAGGTCTTGTTATCGACCACGCCCCTTTCCTTGGCGTAGCCGCTGTTGTTGTTGAACTGGTAGCCGGCGTCGCCGTTCTTGCCATCGGAGCTGCTGTCGAAGTAACGAAGATCGGTCTTGAACGACTGGTTCGGAGCGATCGGGTAGACGTGCACCAGGCCGAGGAAATTCTGCTTGTAGTAGTTTTCCAGGTTCGCGTAGTAGTACTGCAGCGTCAGCTCTTTGGTAACCGCCCAGTCTGCACCGGCGTAGCGGAACTGGTTACTGTCCTGAGTGCCACCCGCCACGGCCAGGCCAGTGCTGTTGGAGGATGCACGACCTGTCGCGTGCTCCAACTGACCTACGTTAAAGGTGAAGTTGTCGATTTCCTTCGAGGTGATAGTGCCACCTTCAAAGGTCTGTGGCAGCACGCGGCTATCGTTCGCAATCAGGATCGGCATGTTTGGTTGCAGAGCGCCACCGTAGTGGGCCTCTGTCTTCGAGAATCGTGCCTTGACGTTGGCCGCCGCACGGGTCCATGAACTCTCTGCCGAACCATCGGAGTCGCTAGGGCTGAAGGAGTTATTGTCCGGGTGATGGCCCTTGCCACCGTCCAGATGGAGACCGACCATTGCCTGGGCGTCGATACCGAAACCTACGACACCTTGAGTGAAGCCCGACTTGTAATCGAACTTCAGACCCTCGGCAGCCTCTCGCTGCCGGTTAGCAGGAGTCTTGGCACCTTCACGGTTGTCGGCGTCGAAATAATAGGTACGAGAACTAACGGAAGCCTTGCTGTCTTCGATGAAACCCGCGGCGCCTGCCTGCTGCGCCAAAACCCCAACGGCCACGGCTAACGCCAAGGTGGACTTGTTCATTGTGAAGCTCCTCTCGATTCTAATTCTTGTGTTCCTGGCCCCAAGTCGATGCTCGGGATCCTAAGATGCGCGATTAGCGCCAGAGCGAGACCCACAAGTCAATGTAACTATGTGTGTCTACGACTATGGTCTAACCCTCCGTTTTTTGGTCCATACAGGTCATGAGTTCGTCATAAACCTGAAAAGAACTAGCTAATTCATTTCTCATACCGATTGGAAATTAAGCTGCGAACTCATCAACGAGTCGAGAATAGAGCCTCCAGCCCATAAGCTAATTCCTAAATGGTATTTGTCAGCTGTTTTTTAGATCGTTTAGCGTTTGAAGCAATTCGGAAACAATCCCCTACCGAAAGGCGACGCCATGACGACCAAACGCGCACTATCCAGACCGATTGTTACAGTTTGTGTATCGCTATTATTTTCGCTCGGCGCTCAAGCGGCGAACCTCACGGTTGGTTATCAAACCGGTATCGACCCCAGCAAAGTCCCCCAGGCCGACGGTGTTTACGAAAAGACCATTGGCGAAAAAATCGACTGGCGTCGTTTCAACAGCGGCCCGGAAGTGGTGACAGCCATTGCCTCCGGCGACGTGCAGATCGGCAACCTTGGTTCAAGCCCGCTGGCCGCGGCCGCCTCGCGCAATCTGCCGATTGTGGCGTTCATTGTTTCCGCGCAGATCAACGCCGCCGAAGCACTGGTGGTGCATAACGACAGCGGCATCGAAAAACCGGAAGATTTGATCGGCAAGACAATCGCCACGCCGTTCGTTTCCACCTCCCATTACAGCCTGCTCGGCGCGCTCAAGCACTGGGGCCTGGACGCCTCGAAGGTCAAAGTGGTGAACCTGCAACCGGCGGAAATCGCTGCGGCCTGGAAGCGTGGTGACATTGATGGCGCGTTTGTCTGGTCGCCGGCGCTGGGGGAAATTCGCAAGACGGGCAAGACGTTGACCGACGCCGCACAAGTGGGTCAGTGGGGCGCGCCGACGTTCGAGGTGTGGGTGGCGCGTAAGGATTACGCCGAGAAGCATCCGGACGTTGTGGCGAAATTCGCCAAGGTCACCCTGGACTCGTTCGCCGACTATGCCGCGCATAAAGACAGCTGGACCGCTGACTCGGTGGCGGTGCAGAAAATCGCCAAATTGACCGGTGCCAATGCGGTGGATGTGCCGGAGTTACTGGCCGGCTCAACGTTCCCGGATGCCAAGGCCCAACAGACTACTGCGCTGCTGGACGGCGGCACGGCGAAGGCCATTGGCGAGACGGCGAAGTTCTTGAAGGAACAAGGGAAGGTAGAAACGGTGCTGCCGGATTATTCGGCGTATGTCAGCGCGAAGTTTGTCGCTGAATAACACCCGAAATGATCGTTCCCACGCTCTGCGTGGGAACGATCAAGCCTGCGGTTACAAGGCCTTTTCAAAGATCTTCGAATTACGCTGATAGTTGTACAGCGACGCACGCGCCGACGGCAGGCGTTCGACGCTGCTCGGCACGAACCCACGCTCACGGAACCATTGAGCGGTCCGGGTCGTCAGCACGAACAAGGTTTTCAAGCCCTGGGCCCGGGCGCGGGTTTCGATGCGCTCCAGCAGCTCATCACCGCGACCGCCGTGGCGGTATTCCGGGTTGACCGCCAGACACGCCAACTCGCCAGCGTCCGAATCGGCAATCTGATACAACGCCGCACACGCGATGATCATCCCTTCGCGCTCAACCACGCTGAACTGCTCGATCTCGCGTTCCAACACCTCGCGGGAACGACGCACCAGAATCCCCTGCTCTTCCAGCGGGCTGATCAGGTCCAGCAAACCACCGACATCTTCGATGGCCGCTTCGCGCACGATCTCGAATTGCTCCTGGGCCACCAACGTACCGCCACCGTCGCGGGTGAACAGCTCGGTCAGCAGCGCACCGTCTTCCGCGTAGCTGACGATATGGCTGCGGGCGACACCGCCCCGGCACGCTTCAGCCGCCGCATCCAGCAGCTCCGCCTGATAGTTGCTGCCCAAGCGCTGCAAATGCGCCGGGACTTGTTGCGGACGCAGCTCACGCACCAGCCGACCGTTTTCATCGATCAAGCCGAGGTCGGCACCGAACAGCAGCAATTTGTCCGCCCCCAGGTCGATGGCCGCGCGCGTGGCGACGTCTTCGCAGGCGAGGTTGAAAATCTCACCCGTCGGCGAGTAGCCCAACGGCGACAGCAGCACGATGGAGCGCTCGTCCAGCAGGCGATTGATGCCCTTGCGGTCGACCCGGCGCACTTCGCCGGTGTGGTGATAGTCGACGCCTTCCAGCACGCCGATCGGCCGCGCCGTCACCAGGTTGCCGCTGGCCACCCGCAGGCGCGAGCCCTGCATCGGCGACGAGGCCATGTCCATGGACAGCCGCGCTTCGATGGCGATGCGCAGTTGGCCGACGGCATCAATCACACATTCCAGGGTCGCGGCATCGGTGATGCGCATCCCGTGGTGGTAATGCGGGGTCAGGCCGCGTGCGGCAAGGCGGGTTTCGATTTGCGGACGGGAACCGTGAACCAGCACCAACCGCACGCCCAAGCTGTGTAACAGCACGAGGTCGTGGACGATGTTGCCGAAATTCGGATGCTCAACGCCGTCGCCGGGCAGCATGACGACGAAGGTGCAATCGCGGTGGGCATTGATGTAAGGCGAAGCGTGACGAAGCCAATTAACGTATTCGGGCATGAACCTGGGCCTGTAATAAATAGCAGCCAAAAAATGGGCGAAACTGAAAACGCACAGCGGGCTGATGGTTATCGTCGGAACAGGCTTGGCGACACGCGCGCTCTCCTCATGAATACGGGTTGGGACACTGGCAATTTATACGGTTTACTCAGCCAAGCCACTGCACCTGTGGGAGCGAGCTTGCTCGCGATAGCGGTCTTACATTCAACATCCAATGTTGACTGATCTGGCCTCATCGCGAGCAAGCTCGCTCACACAGGGATCTCGCTCAACCGACTGGCATTGGCGTTTGGGCCGGCGTCAGGCAGTAATGTTCAATCAGTTGTCGTAATAGATGCACGGTAGGCTGCAAACGTGACATTTCGAGGTATTCCCCCGGTTGGTGCGCACAGGCGATATCGCCCGGGCCGAGTACCAGTGTTTCGCATCCAAGACGCTGAAGATAAGGCGCTTCGGTGCCGAACGCCACTGCTTCGGCGAGATGGCCGGTCAGCTTTTCGGCGACCCGGACCAATTCGGCGTCCTCGGCCTGCTCGAACGGCGGCACTTCGGGGAACAGCGGCGCGTAATTGATCTTCACCTGATGGCGTTCGGCAATCGGGTTGAGCCGCTGCAAAATTTCGGCGCGCAGGGCTTTGGGGTCCATGCCCGGCAACGGCCGCAAGTCGAATTCCAGTGAGCACTGGCCGCAGATACGGTTGGGGTTGTCGCCGCCATGGATGCAGCCGAAGTTCATGGTCGGTGTCGGCACGCCGAATTGCGGATTACGGAATTCACGCTGCCACAGCAGGCGCAGACCGCGCAGCTCGCCGATGGCATCGTGCATGGCTTCGAGGGCGCTGTGGCCCAGGCGCGGGTCCGAGGAATGGCCGCTCTGCCCGAGGATGTCGATGCGCTCCATCATGATGCCTTTGTGCATGCGGATCGGCTTCAGCCCGGTCGGCTCGCCAATCACTGCTGCACGCCCCAGCGGACGCCCCGCTTCGGCCAGGGCACGCGCACCGGACATCGAGCTTTCTTCATCGCAGGTGGCGAGGATCAGCAGCGGCTGTTTGAACGGTTGATCAAGCAGAGGTATCACCGCCTCGATGGCCAGGGCAAAAAAGCCTTTCATGTCGCAACTGCCCAGGCCCACCCAGCGGCCATCGACTTCGGTCAGTTTCAACGGATCGGTCTGCCACAGTGCGCCATCAAACGGCACCGTATCGCTATGACCGGCCAGCACCAGGCCACCGGGGCCGGAGCCGAAACTGGCCAGCAAGTTGAACTTGCCGGGGCTGACCTGCTGGATGTCGCAGGCAAAACCCAGGTCACCGAGCCACGTCGCCAGCAAGTCGATGACCGGACGGTTGGATTGATCAAGGCTGGGCTGGGTACAGCTGACCGTCGGCGCGGCAATCAGCGCAGCGAACTGATCTTTCATGGACGGCAAAGGCATCGCTGACTCCAACTCGCGAATTGAAGTCCATCATAGAACCATCCGGCGACAGGAATAAACCGTCGCGGCGCGAAGCGGCAGCCAGTCCTGTACACTGCACGACCTTGGCAGCCACACATTCCCCCGGCTGCGCTCCCGATCCTGGATTTTCCGGCCATGCAGAAAGAAACCGAAATCAAACTCCGCGTCAGCCGCGAAACCCTCGCCGCCCTGCGCGAGCACCCGCTCCTGAAAAAACGCAACAAAAGTGGCTGGGAACGCCGTGAGTTGATGAACCAATACTTCGACACGCCTGAGCGCGACCTGGCCCGCGCCAAGGTTGCCCTGCGCCTGCGCAAGGACGGCGAAGAAGTGATTCAAACGCTCAAGACCCGTGGCCAGAGCGTCGCCGGTCTGTCCGAGCGTAACGAATACGACTGGAACCTGCCCAAGGCCAAGCTCGACGTTAAGAAACTCGACGGCGAATGCTGGCCTGAAGAGTTGGCTGAGCTGGACAAAAAAACCCTGAAACCGATCTTCACCACCGATTTCGTTCGCGAACGCGCCGAAATCGCCTGGGGCCGTGGCAAGACCAAAGTGGTCATTGAAGCCGCACTGGACCTGGGCCACGTGGTGGTCGGCAAACAGAAAGAAGAAATCTGCGAGCTGGAACTGGAACTGCGCGAAGGCGAGCCGGCTGCCCTGCTTGAACTGGCCGCCGAACTGGCCGCGACCCTGGCCCTGATGCCGTGTGACATCAGCAAGGCCGAGCGTGGTTATCGTTTGTACGACGCCAACAGCTATTCGTTGAGCCTGCCGGCACCGCAAATCACCGCTGAAATGCCGCTGGACGATGCATTCGCCGCACTGAGCTGGCATTTGCTGAGCAGCAGCCAGCGTCTGGCCGAGCAGTATCGCTTCAACGGCCACTGGCGCCTGTTGCTGGACTGGGTCGAGAACCTGGCCGAATTGCGCGCATTGCTCAGCAGCCTGGGCCAGGCCGCACCGCGTCAATCGACGCACGACCTTCGCATCGCACTGGATGCCTTGCTCGAAGACTGGCGTCCACTGGTGCAAGCCGGTATCGACGACGAAGACGTGCGCAAAGCCGCGCCGGAGCAGTTCCTCGAAGAACTGGAAGACCCGCGTTGGGGCTTGTTCTCGCTGAACACTTCGCGCTGGTTGCTGGCCCGCACCTGGGCGGCTGATCGTAACGTCCGTGGCAATCGCCAGGGCGCTGCGCAATTGGGCAGCTGGTTGCCGCGCTTGCTGGGTGAAGAAGCGACGTCCCTGCAATTGCAGCGTTATCAGCAACAGCCGGAAGATCTGGCCGAGCAACTGCCGCGCATCGAGCGCATCCAGGCCTGGCTGCACCATGCCCGTGGCGTGCTGGACATCCCGGAAATGGATCGCTTGTACGGCGAGCTGAAACTGTTGGCGCAACTGGCTAACGAGCCGATCACCGATGAATCGCTGGATGCGCGCAAGCAGCAGGCGATTGCGGTTTATCAGAATCGTGCCTGGAAAATGCTGCTGCGTATGTAACACCGCCATCGCCAGCAGGCTGGCCCCCGCAGGTGGAATGCGTTCCCCTGTGGGAGCTAGCCTGCTAGCGATGAGGCCAGCAAACTCACCGCAAAAACTTCAGACCGGCAAACTGGTGGTGGACTTGATCTCCGATAACGCCACAATCGAGTTCACTTCCTGAATCCCCGGCACCATCGACAGCTTTTCAAAGAAAAATCGCTCATACGCCTCGATGTCCGCTGTGACAATCCGCAGCAAGAAATCCACCGACCCCATCAGCACATAACACTCCAGCACCTCGGGAAAGCCGCGAATCGCCTCGGTAAACTCAGTGAAATTCGAACGCCCGTGCGCGTTGAGTTTGATCTCGGCAAAGATCTGCGTGTTAAGCCCGATCTTCTTGCGATCGAGCAGTGTCACCTGACCGCGAATGATCCCCTCCTCCTTCATCCGTTGAATCCGCCGCCAACATGGCGACTGAGAGAGCCCCACCTGTTCAGCGATCTGTGCGCTGGAGAGCGAAGCGTCTTCTTGCAGCAACGCGAGAATCTTGCGGTCGTAGCCATCCAGCTCATTTTGCATAAATAAACCCGTGATTGATCGCCAGCCGAATCAAACAATTCGAAAATTCGCCAATAATCCCCATCATAGATAAGAAATGCCCGGCAACGAATGTAAAAATTCCTCCATTGATTTGGAGACCGACCATGCCGCACCTGGAAGCTGTGAACACCTCGCCTATCCGCGCCGATGTCTGGAACGCCGGCAACGCGCACTGCCGCGTTCATTACCAACTGCTGGCCGAAGCCGAGCCTGACCTGCTGTGCCGGGCGCTCAACCTGTTCGCCCTGCAGTTTCTGACGCCGCAACAGGTCAGCGCGCAGCGGATGGACGATTTGATGTCGATCGACATTGTCATGGACGGGCTGAGCTGGCATCGCGCCGAAGTGATTGCGGAAAAATTACGTAACCTGATCAGCGTGTGTTCGGTGGAGCTGCAAGCGGCTGATTCCGCGTGGGAAGCGCCGGCCCGGGCGGCGGGCTGACAAACCTCGACACGGCTTCGTCGGGTAGTGGCCCAACGGTCGGCGGGTCCGCGACTATCCTTTGCGAACTGTTGTTCATGAGGAGCCCGCATGTCCGTTCAACTTGCCATTCAGGACCGCTGGCTGGATCTCAATGATTTGCTGCGTGAACTGGTCGCCCAGGGCTTTATCAGCCAGGACTCGGCCGAACACGCGCTCAATGCTCGCCGCCGCCACGCCACCCATGGCCAGATGCATCCCCTGGAATTCATCGCCAGCCAGCACCTGGACGACCTCAGCCGTCCCGGTAAACACCTCGACCTGGAAAGCCTGACCCTGTGGCTGTCACAACAGGCCGGCCAGCCTTACTTGCGCATCGACCCGCTGAAAATCAACGTGGCGGCGATTACGCCACTGATGTCCTACGCCTTCGCCCAGCGCCACAAGATTCTGGCGGTGTCCATCGACCGCGACGCGGTGACCGTGGCCAGCGCCCAGCCTTACGTCAACGGCTGGGAAGCTGACCTGACCCACGTTTTAAAGCTGCCGATCAAACGTGTCGTGGCCAACCCGGTGGACATCCAGCGCTTCAGCGTCGAGTTTTTCCGGCTGGCCAAATCGGTCAGCGGTGCGACCAATGCCGATCAGCAAACCAACACTCTGGGCAACTTCGAACAACTGCTCAACCTCGGCGCCAGCGATCAGGAACCGGACGCCAACGACGCACACATCGTCAACATCGTCGACTGGTTGTTCCAGTACGCCTTCCAGCAGCGCGCCAGCGATATCCACATCGAACCCCGGCGCGAGCAAGGCACGGTGCGCTTTCGCATCGACGGCGTGCTGCACAACGTCTATCAATTCCCGCCGCAAGTGACCATGGCCATCGTCAGCCGCCTGAAAAGCCTCGGGCGGATGAACGTTGCGGAAAAGCGCAAACCCCAGGACGGCCGGGTAAAAACCAAAACCCCGGACGGCGGCGAAGTCGAGCTGCGGCTGTCGACCTTGCCGACGGCGTTCGGCGAAAAAATGGTCATGCGGATCTTCGACCCGGAGGTGTTGCTCAAGGACTTCGATCAACTCGGTTTCTCCGCCGAAGACCTGCGCCGCTGGCAGGACATGACCCGCCAGCCCAACGGCATCATTCTGGTCACCGGGCCCACCGGATCGGGGAAAACCACCACGCTGTACACCACGCTCAAGAAACTGGCGACGCCGGAGGTCAACCTCTGCACCATCGAAGACCCGATTGAAATGGTCGAACCGGCGTTCAACCAGATGCAGGTCCAGCACAACATCGACCTGACTTTCGCCGCCGGGGTACGCGCGCTGATGCGGCAGGATCCGGACATCATCATGATCGGCGAGATCCGCGACCTCGAAACCGCGGAAATGGCGATCCAGGCTGCACTGACTGGTCACTTGGTCCTGTCGACGCTGCACACCAATGATGCGCCGAGCGCTATCAGCCGCCTGCTGGAACTCGGCGTGCCGCATTACCTGATCAAGGCCACGGTGCTCGGCGTCATGGCCCAGCGCCTGGTTCGCACCTTGTGCCCACACTGCAAGGCACCGCTGACGTTGGGTGAAGAAGACTGGCAAACCCTGACCAAACCCTGGCAAGCGCCGCTGCCCACCAATGCCCAGCGCGCCATCGGCTGCCTGGAATGCCGCGACACCGGCTATCGCGGCCGCGCGGGGGTCTACGAAATCATGCAACTGACGGATGGCGTTAAGGCGCTGATTAATCCCGACACCGATTTGCTCGCGGTGCGGCGTCAGGCGTTCAAGGAAGGCATGCGCAGTTTGCGGCTGTCGGGGGCACAGAAAGTAGCCGCCGGGTTGACGACGATCGAGGAAGTATTGCGTGTGACGCCGCAGAGTGAGCAAAAGTAGGCGCGGCAATCATGGAACTCGATTGGGGAAATGGCGATCCAACCCCGTAGTTAACCAGTGGAGTCCCCCCATCATGCGTCTCAAACTTGCTGTCGCTACCATCGCTTTGTTGTCCCTTCCAGTCGGTTCGGCGATGGCCGATAGCTTTTGGCGTAACGTCATTTCGTCCGGTGCGACCACCGGTTCGACCTACCTGACCTTCAAGGATCACAAGCTGATCGTTGCCGCGCAGGACGATGCCGGCAGCTTCGTCGCCAGTGACGGCGGCATTCGCGGCCCATATCTGGAGGCCGCGATGCAGAAAGTACGTGCTGATAATCCGGGCCTGCAGGCGACGGACATGGAACTGGCGAATGCGATCCTGGCGAAGAACGCCGTGGCTTCGGAGTAAGCATTTCAGCCGAACAAAAAATGCCGCTCACATGAGCGGCATTTTTTTGCCTCCACACAAACCCCCTGTGGGAGCGGGCTTGCTCGCGAATGCGGTGTGTCATTCAGCATTGATGTTGGCTGGCACACCGCTTTCGCGAGCAAGCCCGCTCCCACAGGGGATATGGGTAGCCCTATAGCTCAGCGATAGTCGTCTACCGGTACGCAGGCGCAGAACAAATTCCGGTCGCCATAGACGTTATCCACCCGATTCACCACCGGCCAATATTTGTGCGCCTTGGTGTGCGCATCCGGCGTCACCGCTTGCTCGATGCTGTAAGGCCGCTCCCAGACCCCGGTGATATCGGCCAGGGTATGCGGCGCTCGCTTCAGCGGATTGTCTTCGGCTGGCCAGTTACCGTTCTGCACCTCGGTGATTTCCGCGCGAATGCTCAGCATTGCGCCGATAAACCGATCCAGTTCGGCCTTTGACTCACTCTCGGTCGGCTCGACCATCAGAGTTCCCGGCACAGGAAACGACATGGTCGGCGCATGGAAACCGTAATCCATCAGGCGCTTGGCTACGTCCTCTTCACTGATCCCGGTCAGCGCCTTCAATGGCCGCAAATCCAGAATGCATTCGTGCGCGACCCGTTCGTTGCGCCCGGCGTAGAGCACTGGAAATGCTCCGGATAAATGCTGCGCCAGGTAATTCGCCGCAAGGATCGCCACCTCGCTGGCATCCGCCAATTGCGGGCCCATCATGGCGATGTACATCCAGCTGATCGGCAAAATACTCGCACTGCCCCACGGCGCGGCGCTGACTGCGCCGTTCTGCGGCAGCGGTCCTTCAATCGGCACCACCGGGTGATTGGCGACGAACGGCGCCAAGTGTGCGCGCACACCAATAGGGCCCATGCCCGGCCCACCGCCGCCATGGGGAATGCAGAACGTCTTGTGCAGGTTCATGTGGGAGACGTCGGCGCCAATGTCCGCCGGCCGGGCCAATCCCACCTGAGCGTTGAGGTTGGCGCCATCCATGTACACCTGGCCGCCGTGGCTGTGGATAACTTCACAGATTTCGCTGATGCCTTCCTCGTACACGCCATGGGTCGACGGATACGTCGCCATCAGGCAGGCGAGTCTGTCGCCCGCGTCCGCAGCCTTGCCTTTGAGGTCATCCAGATCGACGTTACCGGCCTCATCGCACTCGACGATCACCACGCGCATCCCGGCCATCTGCGCTGAGGCCGGGTTGGTGCCGTGGGCCGAAGACGGGATCAGGCAAATGTCTCGCGCGCCCTGATGACGGCTCTCGTGATATTTGCGGATCGCCAGCAGCCCGGCGTACTCGCCTTGGGCGCCGGAGTTGGGTTGCATGCAGATCGCGTCAAAACCGGTAATCGCGCAGAGCCAGCGCTCCAGCTCCTCGATCATCAGTGAATAACCCACCGCCTGCTCTTTCGGCACAAACGGGTGCAGGTTGGCGAACTGCGGCCAGGTGATGGGGATCATCTCGCTGGTGGCGTTGAGTTTCATGGTGCAGGAGCCCAGCGGGATCATCGATTGGTTGAGCGCCAGGTCCTTGTTCTCCAGCTGCTTGAGGTAGCGCAGCATCTCGGTTTCGCTGTGATGGGCGCTGAATACCGGATGACGCAGATAAGGCGAGGTGCGCAGCAGACCTGCGGGAATGCCGGAAGCAAGGGTTTCAGCGTCCAGTTCGTCGACGTTCAGCCCATGATCGGCACCGAGGAATACATCGAACAGTTTCGCTACCGTGGTTTCGTCAGAGGTTTCGTCGAGGCTCAGCCCCAACTGCCCGCGCCCGAGAATGCGCAAATTGATCTGTGCGGCCCGGGCACTTTCGATAATTGCCGTCTGAGTGCCACCGACCTCCAGCGTCAGCGTGTCGAAAAAGTGTGTGTTGAGGCGGGTGATGCCGTGGCGCTCCAGGCCAACGGCGAGAATGCTGGTCAGCCGATGGACGCGCTGGGCAATGCGTTTGAGCCCTTCCGGACCGTGGTAGACCGCATAGAAACTGGCGATATTGGCCAGCAGCACCTGAGCGGTGCAAATGTTCGAGTTGGCCTTCTCCCGGCGGATATGTTGCTCACGGGTTTGCAGGGCCATGCGCAGGGCGACGTTGCCGCGAGCATCTTTCGACACGCCGATGATCCGCCCGGGAATCGCGCGTTTGTACTCATCGCGACTGGCAAAAAACGCCGCGTGCGGTCCGCCGTAACCCATCGGCACACCGAAACGCTGGGACGAGCCGAACACCACGTCGGCGCCCAACTCCCCCGGCGGGGTCAGCAACAGCAGGCTCAGCAGATCCGTCGCAACACAGGCCAGCGCCTGCTGGGCATGCAGATGATCAATCAATGGGCGCAGATCGCGGATCTCGCCGTGGGTGTCGGGATATTGCAGCAACGCGCCAAACACCTGGTGCTGTTTCAAGTTATCCACAGTGTCGATGATCAGCTCGAAACCGAACCCTTCGGCTCGGGTCTGCACCACGGAGATGGTTTGCGGATGGCAATTCTCATCGACGAAGAACAGATTGCTTCTGGACTTGGCGACCCGTTTGGCCAGTGCCATGGCTTCCGCCGCCGCCGTGGCTTCATCGAGCAGGGAAGCGTTGGCCAGCTCGAGACCCGTGAGGTCGATGGTCAATTGCTGGAAATTCAGCAGCGCTTCGAGCCGGCCTTGAGCGATCTCCGGCTGATAAGGGGTGTAGGCGGTGTACCAACCGGGATTTTCCAGCACGTTACGCAGAATGACGGCCGGTGTGAGGGTGCCGTGGTAACCCATGCCGATCAGGCTGGTCCAGACCTGGTTCTGCTCGGCGTACCCGCGCAGCTTGGCCAGCGCGGCTTCTTCGTCGAGGGCGGGCGGCAAATCGAGCTCGCGGTTCAGGCGGATTCCCGGCGGTACCGTCTGCTCGATCAACTCGACCCGGCTGCCGAGGCCGAGGCTGTCGAGCATCGCCTGTTGCTCGGCAGCATCGGGGCCTAGGTGGCGGCGAAGGAAGGCATTGGGGTCGCGTAACTGGCTCAAGGACGGCAACTGGGACATGACGGGCTCTCTCTTGACTGGCGCTCAACGTCGATGCAACACGGTCAAACCAGCATAGCAGCCGCTGCCGACAGCGAACCTTTGAGCGGATTGGCACTTCCCCCTGTGGGAGCGAGCAGGCTTGCTCCCACAGGGGGAAATCCGGCAGGCGAAAAAAAGCCCCGACTAGTCGGGGCTTTGGGATGACGCTTAAGGCTTACTCGCCGATGGCGGCCTTGTAGCCGGCTGCATCGAGCAGGTTGTCCAGCTCACCCTTGTCGCTAGGCTTCAGTTTGAAGATCCACGCGCCATACGGGTCGGTGTTGAGCGACTCAGGGGTAGCGCCCAAGTCTTCGTTGATCGCGATCACTTCACCGGATACCGGGGAGTAAATGTCGGATGCGGCTTTAACCGACTCAACGACACCGGATTGATCACCGGCAGCGAATACTTTTCCGACTTCGGTCAGCTCAACGAACACTACATCGCCCAAGGCTTCCTGAGCGTGATCGCTGATGCCCACGGTGACGGTGCCATCGGCTTCGAGACGGGCCCATTCGTGACTTTCAGCAAAACGCAGGTCGGCAGGGATATCGCTCATGTTCTGTGTCCTCAAGAGAATTGTCAGCGGTCGTTGCCCGCCAAAAAGGTTAGATCAAGGTTTTGCCATGGCGGACGAAGGTCGGTTTGACCACCCGGACCGGGTACCACTTGCCACGGATTTCCACTTCTGCGCGGTCGGCAGTTGCCATCGGCACGCGCGCCAGTGCTATCGACTTGCTAAGCGTAGGAGAGAAACTACCACTGGTGATCTCTCCTTCGCCAACATTGGCGATACGGACCACTTGATGAGCGCGCAAAACCCCACGCTCCTCAAGGACCAGACCGACCAGTTTGTGCTGCACACCACCCGCCCGCTCGGCTTCCAGGGCACTGCGACCGATGAACTGGCGAGTGGCCGGTTCCCAGGCAATGCTCCAGGCCATGTTCGAGGCCAGCGGTGAAACGTCTTGATGAATGTCCTGGCCGTACAGGTTCATGCCGGCTTCGACACGCAAGGTATCCCGGGCACCCAGACCGATAGGGGAAATGCCCGCACCCACCAGGTCGTTGAAAAATCCTGGGGCCTGATTGGCTGGCAGAACGATTTCAAGGCCATCTTCGCCGGTATAACCGGTACGCGCGATGAACCAGTCGCCGTCAGGCTGGCCTTCAAAAGGCTTGAGCATCTGGATCAGGTTGCCGCGGGACTGGGTCACCAGTTCGGAAATCTTGTGCCGGGCCTGAGGCCCTTGAATGGCCAGCATCGCCAGTTCGGAGCGCTCGCTGAGCTGCACATCGAAACCGTCGAGATGGGCCTGCATCCAGGCGAGGTCCTGATTGCGGGTGGAGGCGTTGACCACCAGCCGATAACCGTCCTCGAGGCGGTAGACGATCATGTCGTCGACGATGCCGCCGCGCTCGTTGAGCATCGTGCTGTACAAAGCACGGCCAGGGCTGTGCAGGCGCTCGACGTCATTGGCCAGCAAATGCTGGAGCCAGGCCTTGGCCTGTGGGCCGCCGACATCGATCACGGTCATGTGGGATACATCGAAAACCCCGCAATCGCGGCGCACCTGATGGTGTTCCTCGACCTGCGAGCCGTAATGCAGAGGCATATCCCAACCGCCAAAATCGACCATCTTCGCGCCGAGGGCGAGATGAAGGTCATACAGAGGCGTGCGCTGTCCCATGGGTTTCTCCTTCCGGGCGTGGCGAAGGTGCGGGTCGGTGCTGCACGGGGTGAAAGCCTTGAAATAGAAGGCTCTCAGCCGATCTCAGCTACCAGGTCCGTAGGACGGACCGCACCGAATGCCGCGCATTGTAGCCTCAAGGTGTAGGACTGACACCTAGGCGTTTCGATGCGCCGAACGTCGAATCAATCCGATGACCGGTAACAGCCCGACCAAAACCAGGGTCAGGGCCGGCAGAGAAGCCCTAGCCCACTCGCCTTCGCTGGTCATTTCAAAGATCCGTACCGCCAGCGTGTCCCAGCCAAACGGGCGCATCAGCAGGGTCGCGGGCATTTCCTTGAGCACATCGACGAACACCAGCAACGCGGCGCTCAACGTACCGGGCAGCAATAACGGCAGATACACTTTGAAAAACAGTCGTGGCCCACTGACCCCAAGGCTACGTGCCGCTTCGGGCAAAGATGGCCGTATTCGCGCCAGGCTGCTTTCCAGCGGTCCGTAGGCCACCGCAATGAAACGCACCAGATAGGCCAGCAACAACGCCGACAGACTGCCCAGCAGCAATGGCTTGCCCGCGCCACCGAGCCAGCCCGACAATGGGATGATCAACTCGCGATCCAGATAACTGAACGCCAGCATGATCGACACCGCCAGCACTGAACCCGGCAGGGCGTAACCGAGATTGGCCAGGCTGACACCGGAGCGGATCGCCCGGGTCGGTGCCAGTCGCCGGGCAAATGCCAGTATCAAGGCAGCGCCGACGGTGATCAGCGCCGCCATGCCGCCCAGGTACAAGGTGTGGACGATCAGCCCGGCGTAACGCTCATCCAGGTCGAAGCGCCCACGCTGCCAGAACCACACCACCAGTTGCAGCATCGGAATGACAAACGCACAGGCGAACACCAGGCCACACCAAGTCATGGCCGCCAACGCTTTGAAACCCCGCAGGTGGTACAGCGCCTGGACCCGGGGTCGCTCATTGCTCGTGTGGTTGGCCCCGCGAGCACGATGTTCGCCGTACAACACGATCATCACCACCAGCAGTAACAGGCTGGCCAGTTGCGCGGCGGTGGAGAGGCTGAAAAATCCGTACCAGGTTTTGTAGATCGCCGTGGTGAAGGTGTCGAAGTTGAACACCGACACCGCACCGAAGTCCGCCAGGGTTTCCATCAACGCCAACGCCACGCCAGCACCAATCGCTGGCCGCGCCATTGGCAAGGCGACTCGCCAGAACGCCTGCCACGGCGATTGACCCAGCACCCGCGCCGCTTCCATCAGGCCTTTGCCCTGGGCCAGGAACGCAGTGCGCGCCAGCAGGTAGACGTAGGGATAGAACACCAGCACCAGTACCAGGATGACGCCACCGGTGGAGCGCACTCTCGGTAACCTGAGACCGGTGCCGAACCATTCCCGCAGCAGGGTTTGCACGGGGCCGGCGAAATCCAGCAAGCCGACGAAGACGAAGGCCAGCACGTAAGCCGGAATGGCAAATGGCAGCATCAGCGCCCAGTCCAGCCAGCGCCGACCGGGGAATTCGCAGAGGCTGGTCAGCCAGGCGAGGCTAACGCCCAGCAGCGTGACGCCGATACCGACGCCAAGCACCAACGTCAGTGTATTGCCCAATAGGCGCGGCATCTGGGTGTCCCATAGGTGGGACCAGATTTGCTGATCGATGGTTTGCCAGGAGAAGAACAGGACACTCAGAGGCAGCAGGACCAGCGCGGCGATGGCGAAGACCAGGGGATACCAGCGGCGTTGGGCGGGGTGGGCCAAGGGGATTCTCTCGGTTTAAATGATTGTGCCCACGCTCTGCGTGGGCACACATCTGGTGACGCTCTGCGTCACGCTTCGACGCGGAGCGTCGAGGGATGCATTCCCACGCAGAGCGTGGGAACGATCAAGTCGGCAGAGATTTCGCCGACTGCATTCAGCGGCGCATTATATCGTCGGACTCAGTTCCAGCCAGCCCGATCCATCATGCGAATCGCTTCAGCCTGACGCTTGCCGGCAATTTCCACCGGTAGCGTATCCGCCACAAACTTGCCCCAGCTGGCCACTTCCGCAGACGGTTGAACCGCAGGGTTGGCCGGGAATTCCTGGTTCACGTCAGCGAAGATCTTCTGTGCTTCAGGCGTCGTCATCCACTCAACCAGGGCTTTGGCGGCTTCCGGGTGCGGTGCATGCTTGGTCAGGCCGATGCCCGACAGGTTGACGTGCACGCCACGGTCGCCCTGGTTCGGCCAGAACAGCTTCACCGCCAGGTCAGGTTTCTGCTTGTGCAGGCGGCCGTAGTAGTAAGTGTTGACGATACCGACGTCGCATTGGCCGGCGTTGATCGCTTCCAGCACGGCGATGTCATCGGAGAACACATCGGTGGACAGGTTATTCACCCAACCCTTGAGGATCTTCTCGGTTTTGTCGGCACCGTGCACTTCGATCATGGTGGCCGTCAGGGACTGGTTGTAGACCTTCTTCGCGGTACGCAGGCACAGGCGACCTTCCCAGTTTTTATCCGCCAGCCCTTCGTACGTGGTCAGCTCGCCCGGTTTCACCCGATCGGTGGAGTAGGCGATGGTCCGCGCCCGCAGGCTCAGGCCAGTCCAGGCGTGAGCGGAGGAGCGGTATTGCAGCGGGATGTTGGCGTCGATCACCTTGGAGGTAAACGGTTGCAGGATGCCCATCTGCTCGGCCTGCCAGAGGTTGCCGGCATCGACGGTCAGCAGCAGGTCGGCGGTGGCGTTCTCGCCCTCGGCCTTGATCCGCTGCATCAACGGCGCTTCCTTGTCGGTGATGAATTTCACCTGCACACCGGTTTTCGCGGTGTAGGCATCGAAGACCGGCTTGATCAGCTCGTCGATACGCGAGGAGTAAACCACCACCTCGTCAGCGGCCTGGGCAGTGGTGGTGCCGATCAGGGTCAGGGCGAGTGCAGTCAGTAGACGCTTCGGTGCCAACATGGGAGCGGTCTCTCGATTGGAAAAGTGAGGGCAAATGATAAGGACTCACATTTACCATCTCAATCGATCAGTTGGCGGAGGAGTTACCAGATGTTGCACGGTTTGAAATACAGGGTGGATGTACCGGCCCCTTCGCGGGCAAGCCCGCTCCCACAGAGATCTTCAGCGTTCACACATAATGTTGTGATCACTTGAATCCTTGTGGGAGCGGGCTTGCTCGCGAAGGGGCCATCTGCCCCGGCGAAAATCTCAGGCCTTGGCGAGCGCTGGCAAATCCCCGATCAACCCCAGCGCTTCGCGCACGAACAACGCCTTGGCTTCCGGCATCTGGTCGACCATCTTCAACCCGGCATTACGCAACCAGCGAACCGGCAACGGATCCGCCTGGAACAAACGCTCAAAGCCTTCCATCGCCGCCATCAACGCCAGGTTGTGCGGCATGCGCCGACGCTCGTAACGACTGAGCACCTTCACATCCGCCAACCGCTCGCCACGCTCCGCCGCTTGCAGCAGCACTTCGGCCAGCACGGCGGCATCGAGGAAACCGAGGTTGACGCCCTGCCCGGCCAGCGGATGGATGGTGTGCGCCGCATCGCCGATCAGCGCCAAACCTTCAGCCACATAACGCTTGGCATGGCGCTGGCGCAGTGGCACGCACAGACGCGGGTCGGCGCTGAGCACCGTGCCGAGTCGGCCTTCGAAGGCCCGCTCCAGCTCTTTACAGAAACCTTCGTCGCCGAGCGCCATCAGCCGTTCGGCTTCGCTCGGCGTGGTCGACCAGACGATCGAACACCAATCCTGCTGACCATCGCGCTCCAGCGGCAGAAACGCCAATGGACCGTTGTCGGTGAAGCGCTGCCACGCGGTCATTTGATGAGGTTTGGAGCTGCGCACGCTGGTGACAATCGCATGGTGCAGATAGTCCCACTCGCGCGTCGCCACGCCGGTCAGGCGCCGCACCGCCGAGTTGGCGCCATCCGCCGCAATCACCAGGGGTGCGCGCAAGGTGCGGCCATCGGCCAGGGTCAGCAGCCAGTCGTCGCCGGAGCGGCGCATCTGCTCCAGGCGCGCATTGGCCAGCATCCCGAGGTCGCAGTCGTGCAGACGATCCAGCAAGGCATCCTGAACCACGCGGTTCTCGACGATATGGCCCAGGACGTCGGCATGCACACTGGCGGCCGAGAAACGGATCTGCCCGGTGCCGCTGCCGTCCCAGACGTGCATGTCGGTGTAGGGGCTGCTGCGCCGATTGGCGATGCCATCCCACACGCCCAGGCGCTCGAGAATTCGCTGGCTGGCCGCCGACAAGGCGCTCACCCGAGGTTCGAACGGCGCCTGGACATCGAAGGGTTTGACGCTCATCGGACTGCCGTCCAGCAGCAGAACTTCCAGCCCGCTGTCCTGCAGCGCCAGCGCCAGGGCGCTGCCGACCATTCCGGCCCCGACAATCAGCAGATCTGCGCGCATTTCCATGCTTTAAGCCTGTCTCGCTTGCGGTTTGAGCCGCACGTAAAGGGTTTTCTGCACCCGCGCCACCAGGGCGCCGGCACCGTCATGAATATCGACCTGCAACTGCGGCAGGTATTTTTCGCCGTTCGCTGTCTGTCGGCGGATCTCGTCGAGCAAGGTCTCGTCGATGCTGAAGCGGGCAAACACCGGGCCTTTACCAGGCGCGATGAAATCGATGTCAGCGGCCTTGTCCCAGACGATGAACCGGCGACCGAGGTTCTCCATCAGCATCAGCATGTAGAACGGGTCGACCATCGAATACAGGCTGCCGCCAAACTGGGTACCGACATAATTGCGGTTGTACCAACTCAGGCCCATGGACACTTGAATGTCCCGGAAGTCATCGCTGATGTGCTGCACCCGCACCCCGGCGCCGAGGTACGGCGGGTAGAAGGTCATGAACCACCGCATCAACCGCGCTTTGCCGAATGTGTCAGTCAGCCACTTAAGCATCAGGACGCGTACCCAGGCCCATGGCTTGCCGGGCGAACCAGCGCTTGGCCGGCGGCAGCAGATCGAGACCGAGCAGACCAATGTTACGGCCCAGCGAAACCAGTGGCTGGGTGCTGCCGAACAAACGGGTCACCTGATCGGAGAACCCCACGGTCAGGTTCTGATCCATGCGCTGACGCTCGCGATAAGCCTGCAAGGTCGCGAAGTCACCGGGCGATGTGTCGCTCGCCAGCAGCGCATCGGCCAGGGCTTGAGCATCACGCAGCGACAGGTTGAAACCCTGGCCGGCAATCGGGTGCAGGCTGTGGGCGGCGTTGCCAAGAATCGCCAGGTGCGGACGCACTTGCTCTTCGGCTTCGATCAGTGTCAACGGGTAGAGATGCCGCGCGCCCACCTGCTTCAGGGTGCCGAGGCGATAACCGAACACGCCCTGCAACTCACTAAGGAAGCTACGCTCATCCAGCGCCGCCAAGCGTTGCGCGTCCATGCCCAATCGGGTCCAGACCAGGGCGCAGCGGTTGTCCGGCAGCGGCAACAACGCCATCGGGCCGTCGTCGGTGAAGCGCTCGAAGGCCATGCCGTTGTGCGCTTCGCTCGGCGTGATGTTGGCGATCAGCGCGCTCTGGTTGTACGGACGCTTTTTGATGCCGATGCCCAATTGCTCGCGCAGACCGGATCGGCCGCCATCAGCGAGCACGGCGAGGTCGCATTCCAGGGTGGTTTCATCGTTGAGGGTCAGGCGATAGCCATCGGTCAGCGGTTCCATGCGCATGACTTCCGCCGGGCAGCGCCAGCTGATGACGTCCTTGTCCAGGCCCTGCCAGAGGCATTGGCCGAGCCAGGCGTTTTCCACCACATAACCCAGCGCCGGAACGCCCTCTTCCATCGCTGACAAACGTGCGGTGGAGAAACGTCCACGGTCGGAGACATGAATCTGCTTGATCGGCTCGGCGCGGCGGGAGATTTCCTGCCACACGCCCAACCGTTGATAAATCTGTTTGGCCCCGTAGGACAGCGCCGAAGAACGAGCGTCATAGCTCGGCTGATACGTATCGCCGGGGGCAAACGGCTCGATCAGCACGATCTTCCAGCCACGGGCCTTGGCCCCGGCCTGCAACGCCAACGCCAGGCTGGCGCCGACCAGACCACCACCGATAATGGCCAGATTGACTCGACTCATGCCGCTTGTGTCCGCGCGGCGGCCATCAAGGCCTCGATCTCGGCGACCGTTTTCGGCACGCCTTGGGTCAGGATTTCACAACCGTTTTTGGTGACCACCACGTCGTCCTCGATGCGCACGCCAATGCCGCGCCATTTCTTCGCTACGTTCTGGTTGTCCGGGGCAATGTAGATGCCCGGTTCCACAGTGAGCGCCATGCCGACTTCCAGCACCCGCCATTCGCCGCCGACCTTGTATTCGCCGACGTCATGCACATCCATGCCCAGCCAATGGCCGGCGCGATGCATGTAAAACGCCTTATAGGCTTCGCTGGCGATCAACTCGTCGACGTCGCCCTGCAACAGGCCCAACTTCACCAGACCGGTGGTAATCACCCGGACCGTGGCTTCGTGCGCCTGGTTCCAGTGTTTGTTCGGGGCGATTTCGGCGAAGGCGGCTTCTTGCGACGCCAGCACCAACTCGTAAATCGCTTTCTGCTCCGCTGAATACTTGCCGTTGACCGGCCAGGTACGGGTGATGTCGCTGGCGTAGCAGTCGATCTCGCAACCGGCATCGATCAGCACAAGATCGCCGTCCTTGAGCACGGCGTCATTCTGCTGGTAATGCAGGATGCAGCTGTTGCGCCCGGCGGCGACGATCGAGCCGTAGGCCGGCATCTTCGCCCCGCCCTTGCGGAACTCGTAATCGAGTTCGGCTTCGAGGCTGAACTCATGCAGCCCGGCCCGACTGGCCTGCATCGCCCGGATATGCGCCTGAGCGGAAATCCGTGCGGCTTCGCGCATCACCTTCACTTCTGCCGCCGATTTATACAGGCGCATGTCATGCAGCAGATGATCCAGGGCAACGTATTCGTTCGGAGGCTGGGCGCCGAGGTGCGCTTTAGAGCGGATCACGTTGATCCACTCCATCAGGTGCCGGTCGAATTCCGGGTTGCTGCCCATCGCCGAATACACCCGGTCGCGCCCTTCGATCAGGCCCGGCAGGATGTCGTCGATGTCGGTGATGGGAAACGCATCGTCGGCGCCGAAGTCGCGGATCGCGCCTTCCTGGCCGGCGCGCAGGCCGTCCCACAGTTCTCGCTCGGCGTTGCGTTCACGGCAGAACAGAATGTACTCGCCATGTTCGCGACCGGGCATCAGCACGATGACGGCCTGAGGCTCGGGGAAGCCGCTGAGGTACTGGAAGTCGCTGTCCTGCCGATAGACGTGCTCGACGTCGCGGTTGCGGATGGCCACCGCGGCGGCGGGCAGGATGGCGATACTGTTGGGTTCCATCTGCGCCATCAGGGCCTTGCGGCGACGGCTGTATTCCGATTTCGGGATATGAATCATGGGCAGATGGCGTTCCCTGGCAAACGATTAATGCAGCGACGGCTTGGCAGCTGGCGGCACGTCGGCTTTTTTGGTTTCGGAGAACAGCAGCAGCGGCGCAACGCGCAGGTATTCCATCACTTCCATGTAGTCGCTTTCGCCGTCTTCGGACTCTTCCAGGGCATCTTGCACCTGGGAAATAGCCGCCAGATCCTGCAAGACTTCAGTGGCTTCGGTGCTCAGCATGCTGCTGTCTCGGCAGTTCAGGCCGAAACCGCTGAGGAAGCCCTGGCACCATTGGCCCAGTGCCGCGGCACGGTCAGCCAGCGGAGCGTCATCGGTCGGCAGCAGCAGAACGACGGTCACGTCGTCGCCGGTGAGCTCGCCCTTGACCATCTCCTGCAAGCCGATCAAGGCGTTGCGGACATTATCCTCTGGTGCGTTTTCGAGCAGCTCGGCGGCATCGATCAACCATTCTTCTGCATTGAAGCCGGCACCGGCGCAACTGCGGCCGAGCAGCAGGCCATGCAGTTCGGCAGGCGAGACGTTATGACCGCTGGAAGTCAGCAGGGTGGCGAAGGCTTGGTACGGGGAATTCTGAATGGGCATGGGCAGCTAGGCGCCAGACGGCGCTATGTCTAGAATGAAGGCCTTGTATCCTACATCGACAGACTCGCCAAGACTATTAAAGGCTGTCCGCCATCTACCATCCATCAGACCTAATTCAGTGGACACAATGGAAGACACCGACCTGCAAGCGCTGATGGCCAGACTCGAACTGCTAATTAATCGGGTCGAGCAACTTAAGAGTCAAAACGGACTCCTATTAGCTCAGGAAAAAACCTGGCGCGAGGAACGCGCTCACCTCATTGAAAAGAACGAAATCGCCCGGCGTAAGGTCGAATCAATGATTTCGCGCCTCAAGGCCCTGGAGCAAGACTCATGAGTTCAAGCAATAGCGTTACCGTGCAGATCCTCGATAAAGAGTATTCGATCATCTGCCCCCAGGAAGAACGCAGCAACCTGGTGAGCGCCGCCCGTTACCTGGACGGGAAGATGCGTGAAATCCGCAGCAGCGGCAAAGTCATCGGCGCCGACCGCATCGCCGTGATGGCCGCGCTGAACATCACGCACGATCTTCTGCACAAGGAAGAACGCCCGGATGTGCAGGCCAGCGGCTCGACTCGCGAGCAGGTTCGCGACCTGCTGGATCGCGTCGATCTGGTGCTCGCCACCGATCCGGACGTCACCAAGGGCTGAAACACGAAACCGCTTGGGGTATACTCGCAACACTCCCTGGGGTGCTTGCCAGTTGACCACGTCCCTGAGCCGATTCGCACTACCCTGGAGGCTGCACGTTGGGCTGGTGTGCATGTCCGCTAGACGGAAAGCCTTAAAGCCTACTGCATCTTCCACCTTGAACTTTCGGGTTCAAGGGCTAAGTCAGCAGCGGTTCATCCGGGGAGCCTGATTCCAGTCCGATGCCGGTTTAAATACCGGCATCGGCTTTTTTACGGGTACGCTTTACCTATCCGTCCTGCCGAAGCCTGAATCCATGACCGAACCTGCGTTGCTGCCCCGCCCGCAACTTCGACGCATGCTGCGCAAGGCCCGCCGCGCACTGACCCCCAGTCAGCAACGCCAGGCGGCTCGCGGGCTGTACAAGCAATTAGCCCAGCAGCCGCTGTTTCGCCGCGCCAAACATATTTCTCTTTATCTGCCCACCGACGGTGAAATCGACCCGCGTATTTTGCTGCGTGCCGCTCAGCGTCGAGGCAAGGCAACGTATCTACCGGTGTTGAGTGCCTGGCCGCGAACCAAAATGGTGTTCCAGCGGATTCGTCCCGGTGAAAAACTCAAACCCAACCGCTTTCGTATTCTCGAACCCCGGCACAACCTCGCCCGCCAGCGCAAAGTCTGGGCGCTGGACCTGGTGTTGTTGCCATTGGTGGGATTTGACGACGTCGGCGGCCGCCTGGGAATGGGCGGCGGTTTCTACGATCGAAGCCTCGCCTACCTGGCGCGCAGAAAAAACTGGCGCAAACCGACGCTGCTGGGCCTGGCCCATGAATGTCAGAAAGTAGAACGTTTGGCTCAGGCGAGCTGGGATGTGCCGTTGCAAGGAACGGTTACAGACAAGGCGTGGTATTTCGCAGGCTAGACGCCACTGGAGTCAGCGGCGTCCGAAAGACAGGCTCAGCGCTTGAAGGCCGACGGCTGTTGTTGCTGTGCGATTTCGATTGGCGCGTCAGTCTTGTTGTTCCACAGGCTTTGGGCATAGCCGGTGGTCACGACGCCGAGGCCGAACAAAATAACCAAAATCCATAGTAAATCCGGTTTGCGTTTCATCGATTGCCCCCCAAAGGCACATCAACACGATGACAGCAGCGGTTTCCGTTATAGGTGTAGGCCGTGCAGCAGCGTCAAGCTTAGAAGGCCGGCATTTTGCGACAACGTGAACTGACACGCAAACGCTGGCGTCAACCGACTGTCGGTTTGTCATAAAATTGCCCGACAACTTGCCCACTCACCTCGCAAGGAGCAAAAACCATGGCCCATTGGCTGATGAAATCCGAGCCCGATGAACTCTCCATCAAAGACCTGGCGAAGCTTGGCAAAGCGCGCTGGGACGGGGTTCGCAACTATCAGGCGCGTAATTTTTTGCGGGCGATGGCAGTGGGCGACGAGTTTTTCTTCTATCACTCCAGTTGCCCGGAGCCCGGGATTGCCGGGATCGGAAAGATTATTCAAGCGGCGTATCCGGACCCAACGGCGCTGGAGCCGGAAAGTCATTACTACGATCCAAAGGCCACGCCAGAGAAAAACGCCTGGAGCGCGATTGACGTTGCGCATGTCGAGACGTTTGCCAAGGTGTTGAAGCTGGATTACTTGAAGCAGCAGACGGCGTTGGCCGAGATGCCGCTGGTGCAGAAAGGCTCGCGACTGTCGGTGATGCCCGTTACCGCCGAGCAATGGGCAGCGGTGCTGGGCCTGCGCTGAAAAAAGCTGCACTGCCCGCCGCTCTGACCTGGATCGGTCAGGCGTGACACCCAGTTGACAGATATCAAGTCGGCCCGCCGCTTGCCTGTCAGACTACGATGCTACAGACGCAGGATGCCGACATGTCGATTCACAGCCGCTCTTCACTTTTTTTCGCCTTTTTACTGGGGGCTTTGCTCCTGGCCGCTGGGGGGTTTGGTTATTGGAAGTCGACCCTTAGCCGACTGCCCGAAGGGTTGTATGTCGGTAATGGTCGACTTGAAGCCACTGAAGTGCAGATCGCCAGCAAAACACCCGGACGGCTGGCCGAAGTCCTGGTGGATGAAGGCGACAAGGTGACCAAGGGTCAACTGCTGGCACGCATGGACACCCGGACCCTTGAAGCCCAGCGCAACCAGGCTGAAGCCGAAGTGATACGCGCCCGGGAAAACCTCAATGCCGCCCAGGCCAATGTGCAACTGCGCCAGAGCGAGCAACGGCTTGCCCATCAAGAGCTCAACCGCTCCCAGGAATTGTTCAAGCGCGGTTTCTCCAGTGGCCAGATCATCGATCAACAGCAGTCGCGCTTCGACACCGGCAACGCGGCCGTCACCGCCGCCCGTGCGCAGGTGTCCGCCGTCGGCGCAGCCATTGGCGCGGCAAAGGCACAAGTCGCTCAGCTGACCAGCGAAATTGACGACAGCAGCCTGCGGGCGCCCATTGACGGGGTGATCCAGCTGCGCATGGCCGAACCCGGCGAAGTCCTCGGTGCCGGTGGGCGGGTATTGTTGCTGATTGATCCCAACGATCAGTACATGAACCTCTATCTCGCCGCCTCCGTCGTCGGACGCCTGGCGGTCGGTGATGAAGCGCGGATCTTGCTGGACGCCCTGCCCGGCCAGCCGTTGCCGGCGAAAATCAGCTTCGTGGCGGCCAAATCGCAGTTCACACCCAAAGAAGTCGAGACCCGCGACGAACGTCAGAAACTGGTGTTTCGGGTCAAGCTCCGCCTGACCCAACCCAGCAGCGCGCCCCAGGCCAAACCGGGAATGCCCGGTAACGGCTACGTGCGCACCGCGCCCATTGGCTGGCCGGCCAATCTTCAATGACCGGCCTGGCGCTGCATGCCGAAGGCCTTCAGCACCATTATGGCCAACAGCAGGTGCTGACCGACATCACGTTCAGCCTGCCTGCCGGCACCCGGTGCGGGTTGATCGGTCCGGACGGCGCGGGGAAATCCAGCCTGCTGGGATTGATCGCCGGCGTGAAGACGCTGCAAGACGGCCAACTGGACGTGCTCGGCGGCTCGATCAAGGACCGCCGCCACCGTAACAGCCTCTACTCGCGAATCGCGTTCATGCCTCAAGGCCTGGGCGGCAACCTGTATCCCGAGCTGTCGATCAGCGAGAACATTCACTTCTTCGCCACCTTGTTCGGGCTGTCCGGGGCCGAATGCGATCAGCGCATGCAAAGTCTGCTGCTCGCCACCGATCTCCTGCGATTTGCCGAGCGCCCGGCGGGCAAGTTATCGGGCGGGATGAAACAGAAGCTCGGCCTCTGTTGTGCGCTGATTCATGAACCCGACCTGCTGATCCTCGATGAACCGACCACCGGTGTCGATCCGTTGTCCCGGCGGCGCTTCTGGGAGTTGATTGATGACGTCCGCCGTCAACGCCCGCAATTGACGCTGCTGGTTGCCACCGCCTACATGGAAGAGGCCGAGCAATTCGAACACTGCCTGATGCTCGATGGCGGCAAACTGATCGCCGCCGGTTTGACCCGCGATCTCGCGGCGACGACCCCCAGCGGCAAGCTCGATGAAGCCTTTACCCACTTTCAGGGCGACACCGGCCGTGACAACCAGCCGCTGGTGATCCCTGCCCGGACCAACGCCACGGCCGACATTGCCATCGAAGCCCATGACCTGACCCTGCGCTTCGGCGATTTCACGGCGGTGGACAAGGTTAGCTTCGCCATCGGCCGCGGCGAGATCTTCGGGTTTCTGGGCTCCAATGGCTGCGGCAAAACTACCACCATGAAAGTGCTCACCGGGCTGATCCCGGCCAGCGAAGGCAGCGCCACGCTGCTGGGCAACCCAGTGAACGCCAAGGATCTGGCCACCCGCAAGCGCGTCGGGTTCATGTCCCAGAGCTTCTCGCTCTATGGCGAGCTCAGCGTGCGGCAGAATCTGGATTTGCACGCCCGGTTGTTCGATTTGCCCAAGGCCGAGAGCGCGCAACGCATCGACGAGTTGATCCAGCGCTTCAACCTGGGCAGCGTCGCTCATCAGCCATCCGGAGCACTGCCCCTGGGCCTGCGCCAACGGCTATCCCTGGCGGTGGCGGTGCTGCATCGCCCGGAAGTGCTAATCCTCGACGAACCGACCTCCGGCGTCGACCCGGCCGCACGGGATGATTTCTGGCGGCTGCTGATCGAATTGTCCCGCGAACAGGGCGTGACGATTTTCCTGTCCACGCATTTCATGAACGAAGCCCAGCGCTGCGACCGCATCTCGCTGATGCACGCCGGCAAGGTCCTCGCCTGCGACACCCCGGCAGCCCTGCAACTGCAGTTCAAGGGCCAGACACTGGAGGCGGCGTTCGTCACCTGCCTCGAGCAGGCCCAAGGCCCGATCGCGGCGGCAGCACCGCCAGCGCCCATCGACACGACGCTCGCACCGGCCGCCCCGATGCAAGATAGCCGCTTCAGTTTTGGACGGTTGCGGGCGCTGGCGAGTCGTGAAAGCAAGGAGTTGCTGCGCGATAAAGTACGCATGGCCTTTGCCTTGCTCGGGGCGATGTTCATGATGGTGATTTTCGGCTACGGCATTTCCCTGGATGTGGAAAAACTCGCCTTCGCGGTTTACGACCAGGACCAGACGCCACAAAGCCGGGCGTATCTGGAGGCTTTCCGCAGCTCCCGTTACTTCGATGAACAACCGCCCATCCGCGATGCAGCGCAATTGCATCGACGATTACAGCGCTCGGAAATCAAACTGGCGCTGGAGATCCCACCAGGATTTGGCCGAGACCTGTTCGCCGGTCGCCAACCGGCTGTCGCGGCCTGGTTCGATGGTGGTATGCCGTTTCGCGCCGAGACCAGCCGCAATTACGTGGAAGCGGTACACCAGGCCAACCTGGTGCAATTGGCCGAGCAGTCCAGCCCCGCACTGAACCGACAAGCGGTCGCCAAACTGGAAACCCGCTTCCGCTACAACCAGGATGTCGTCAGCGTCAACGCCATCGGTCCCGGGGTGATGGCGCTGATCCTGGCGTTCATCCCGGCCATGCTGACGGCACTGGGTATCGTGCGGGAGAAAGAACTGGGCTCGATCACCAACTTCTACGCCACACCGCTGACGCGACTGGAGTTCCTGTTAGGTAAGCAAGCGCCGTATCTGGCCATCAGTCTGATCAACCTCGCCGTCCTGACAGCCATGAATCGCTGGCTGTTCGGCGTGCCTTTCAAGGGCAGCGCCCTGACCCTGGCCTTCGGCGGACTGCTCTACGTGCTGGCGACCACCAGCATGGGCCTGTTGATTTCGGCGTTCACCCGAACCCAGATTGCCGCCATTCTCGGCACCATGATCATTACCAGTCTGCCGACCATTCAGTTTTCCGGCTTGATCGTGCCGCGCTCGTCCCTTGATGGCGCGGCCGCAGTCATGGGGATGCTGTTTCCGGCGGGTTACTTCCTCGATATAGCAGTTGGCACGTTTACCAAGGCCCTGGACATCCGACAGTTGTGGCCGCAATGCCTGGCACTGTTCGGGTTCTTCCTGGGGTTTACCGGCCTTAGTCTGGCCATGCTGAAAAAGCAGGAGGCCTGATGCACAAGCTTGCGCACATCCTGCGTCTTGGCCTCAAGGAACTCACAAGCCTGCGACACGACAGCGTGTTGCTGCTGTTCCTGTTCTACGCCTTCACCGTCGCGATCTACATGCCGGCCGCGGGTTCGGTGATCGGCGTGCACAACGCCAGCGTGGCCATGGTCGATGAAGATCACAGCCACCTGTCACGACAATTGGCGCAAGCCCTGCAGCCACCGGAATTCCAGGCGCCGGTGTCGTTGCCGTATGAACAACTGGACGACGTGCTGGACAGCGGGCGATATACCTTCGTCATCAATGTCCCGGCAAATTTCCAGGCAGATCTGTTGGCTGGCCGCCAGCCAGCGGTGCAGGTCAACGTCGACGCCACCGCCATGAGCCAGGCGTTTATGGGGGCGGGCTACATCGGACGAATTTTCCAGCGCGAATTGCTGACCTACAGTGACCAGGACGATGCGGCGAGCAAAGCTCCCGTGCTGTTGACCACGAGAGCGCTGTTCAATACCAACCTGGAGGGCGGCTGGTTCCTGGCGGTGATTCAAATCGTCAACAACATCACCATCCTCGCCATCATCCTGACCGGCACAGCGTTGCTGCGTGAGCGCGAACACGGCACCCTCGACCATTTGCTGGTGCTGCCCCTCACGGCGCTTGAAATCATGCTGGCGAAAATCTGGAGCAACATGCTGGTGGTGGTGCTGTGCACCTGGGTGTCGCTGGAGGTGATCGTCAAAGGCGCACTCGGCGTGCCGCTGGCCGGTTCCATGACCCTGTTCTTGCTGGTGACAGCCGTTTATCTGTTCGCCAGCACAGCGCTGGGAATATTCCTCGCAACCCTCGCCCGCTCGACACCGCAATTCGGCCTGCTGGCAATTCCGGTGATCATCCCGATGTTGCTGCTCTCCGGCGGCAGTACGCCGCTCGACAGCATGCCGCAATGGCTGCAATGGGTTATGCAGGGCTCGCCATCGACGCACTTCGTCAGCCTGAGTGCCGCGATCCTGTTTCGCGACGCGGGTATCAATGTGGTGTGGCCGGACTTGCTGGCATTGAGCGCCATTGGCCTGCTGTTTTTTAGCGTTGCGCTGATGCGGTTTCGCAAAAGCCTGGCGTCTTGAATCGCGGGCAAGCCGGTGCCCACAGGGTTCTGTGCAGGTCCTGTGGGAGCGGGCTTGCTCGCGAAGAAGCCGGCCCGGGCAGCGAGAGACTTACTGGATGATCAGGTTGTTGAACAACAAATCCTCAACCACCGGCTTGCCGGTTTCATCGCTCATCACTTGCTGGGTTTGTTTCAGGGCTTCCTGACGCAGCTTTTCCTTGGCTTCAACGTTGCTCATCGCTTCGGTCGTCTGCTGGGCAAACAATGCAACCAACTGATTGCGGATCAACGGCTCATTGGCCTTCACCGCCTTGGTCGCCTCGTCACCGGTCACGCGCAATGCCACATCGGCCTTGTAGACCTTGAGCTTCGGCGTGCCGTCCAGCCCGTAGTTGCCCACGAATGGCGGGCTCAGGGTGATGTAATTGACCTTCGGAGCTTCACCTTCTTTGGCTTCTTCGGCCATCGCTGCCACGGGCAGAGAGAGGGCCAGCAACAACATGATCCACGCTTTCACAATTCGCTCCTTATCCGGTTTGCGGCCTAGCATAACGACCCGCCGCTCAAGCACAAGCTTATGGCTGGCTATCAGGGTCGGGCATGCTCGTTGACCCATCGACTCACACACCTACACTTATCGGCCATCACTCCCAAAGGAATAGCCCTGATGAAAGCCGTGCTGTGCAAAGCCTTCGGCCCCGCCGAATCGCTGGTGCTGGAAGACGTCGCCAGTCCTGTCGCGAAGAAGAATGAAATCCTGCTGGACGTGCATGCCGCCGGGGTGAATTTCCCGGACACGCTGATCATCGAGGGCAAATATCAGTTCAAGCCGCCCTTCCCGTTTTCCCCGGGTGGCGAAGCGGCTGGCGTGGTCAGTGCGGTGGGTGAAAAAGTCAGTCACCTCAAGGTCGGTGACCGGGTCATGGCCCTGACCGGCTGGGGCAGTTTCGCCGAGCAGGTCGCCGTGCCGGGCTATAACGTGCTGCCGATCCCGCCCTCGATGGACTTCAACACCGCCGCCGCGTTCAGCATGACCTACGGCACCTCGATGCACGCACTCAAGCAACGGGCCAATCTGCAACCGGGTGAAACCCTGCTGGTGCTTGGTGCTTCCGGCGGTGTTGGCCTGGCCGCCGTGGAAATCGGCAAAGCCATGGGCGCCCGCGTGATCGCTGCCGCCAGCAGCGCCGAAAAACTGGCCGTGGCCAAAGCGGCCGGCGCCGATGAACTGATTAACTACAGCGAAACCAGCCTCAAGGACGAAATCAAACGCCTGACCGACGGCCAGGGTGCCGATGTGATCTACGACCCGGTCGGCGGTGATCTGTTCGACCAGGCCATCCGCGCTATCGCCTGGAATGGCCGCTTGCTGGTGGTCGGTTTCGCCAGCGGACGCATTCCGGAACTGCCGGTGAACCTGGCGCTGCTCAAGGGCGCAGCCGTGGTCGGCGTGTTCTGGGGTTCGTTTGCCCAACGCCAGCCTCAGGACAACGCGGCTAACTTCCAGCAGTTATTTGGCTGGTTTGCCGAGGGCAAGTTGAAGCCGTTGGTGTCGCAGGTGTATCCGCTGAGCAATGCGGCGCAGGCGATCAATGATCTTGGCCAGCGCAAGGCGGTCGGGAAGGTTGTGGTTCAGGTTCGCTGAGCCTGAAGAAGCGGTCCGGATTGTCCGGGCCGCTTTTTTATTACCTTGGGCTAAAACAGTTTCCGGATATCTTCCGGCAGCAAGCTCATGTACTTGCGAACCGGACTCTCCCGACAATCCCTGACTATTTTCGGTACGCGCTTATTCAGTTTGGCAATCAATGCCAGGCGCTCCTCATTCTGTAACTGCGTCGTATAAATCACGTTCGACAAATAGGCACGCGTGTAATCAAACACCGCTGAATCAACCCACGCGTACTCCGGAAAATCGTTCAAAGCTTCATTGATGTCACGGCACCTCAATTGCTTGAGACACTTGTTAGTGTGAATGGGTGTGTCCAGATCCAGTCGGAAAACCATTGGGGCCGTCACTTCCTGCTCGGCAGGTGTATCGCCTTCGACCACCCATGGCTTGAAGCGCCACTGCGCAATCGCCTTGCGGGCCGCTTCTGCCAGATCGGGATGGTTGCTTTGCACAATGCTCAACTTGTTGACCGAACCATCGGCATACACCGTAAATCTGACCCTGACTTCCCCCGTAACCCCGGCCCTGAACAGCTCTCTCGGGTAAATCGGCTTCGGATTGTTTTCAGGGATCAAAAATACCTCCCCTGCCCAGACACCCACGGACGCAACCACCAACAGTACAAACACCAACCACCGCATAGTCCCTCCCCTTCACCACTGAAATGCCAATCCCGGCACCAGCACAAAGGTTAAGACTCAGCGGCCCGAAACAGAACGCCGCGACTTCCTGTTCGGTCGAAGGACATTTCCCAAAGCCTCGTCCTACCCCGGACCGAAATGCGTCATCAATGACCACTAGAGACGATTCCCACAACGCCCTTCACTTATACCTGTGCGACATGTTCATAAAGGAACACGCGATCTGCCACATTTCCGCTGTTTGGTCGATGCGAACCGGTGCTATTTTCGGTAACGAAACTGTAACATTCGCATCCGCAGTCAAAACAAGAAATCTGGAGCTCTTGAATGTTTGCTTTCTTTCGTCCTGCCGCACATCAGGCTCCATTGCCTGAAGAAAAAATAGACGACACCTATAAACGCCTCCGCTGGCAGATCTTCGCCGGGATTTTCATCGGGTATGCGGGTTACTACCTGCTGCGCAAGAACTTCACCCTGGCGTTCCCCGATCTGATCGCCCAAGGCTATACGAAGGGTCAACTGGGTGTGGCCATGTCGGCGATTGCCATCGCCTACGGTCTGTCCAAGTTTCTGATGGGCATCGTGTCCGACCGCTCCAACCCGCGTTACTTCCTGCCCTTCGGCCTGGTGGTCTCCGCCGGGGTGATGTTCGTTTTCGGTTTCGCGCCGTGGGCGACGTCCAGCGTGACCATGATGTTCATCCTGTTGTTCATCAACGGTTGGGCACAAGGCATGGGCTGGCCGCCAAGTGGCCGCACCATGGTGCACTGGTGGTCGCAGAAAGAGCGCGGCGGTGTGGTTTCGGTATGGAACACCGCGCATAACGTCGGCGGTGGCTTGATCGGCCCGTTGGCGATTCTCGGCATGGGCTGGTTCAACGACTGGCACAGCAAGTTCTACGTCCCGGCCGCCGTAGCGCTGCTGGTCGCGGTCTTTGCGTTCATTGTGATGCGCGACACGCCACAATCGACTGGCCTGCCGCCGATCGAGAAGTACAAGAACGATTACCCGGAAGGCTACGACGCCAGCCACGAAGAAGAATTCAGCGCCAAGGACATCTTCGTCAAATACGTGCTGCGCAACAAAATGCTCTGGTTCATCGCCCTGGCCAACGTCTTCGTCTACCTGCTGCGCTACGGCATCCTGGACTGGGCACCGACTTACCTTAAAGAGGTCAAGCACTTCGACTTCGACAAGAGTTCGTGGGCGTATTTCCTCTATGAGTGGGCAGGCATTCCCGGCACGTTGCTGTGCGGCTGGATGTCGGACAAGGTTTTCCGTGGCAACCGTGGCCTGACCGGCATGGTGTTCATGGCATTGGTGACCGTTGCGACGATCGTGTACTGGCTGAACCCGCCGGGCAACCCGATGGTCGACATGATCTCGCTGTTCGCGATCGGCTTCCTGATCTACGGTCCGGTGATGCTGGTTGGTTTGCAAGCGCTGGAACTGGTGCCGAAGAAGGCCGCCGGTACCGCCGCGGGCTTTACCGGTCTGTTCGGTTACTTGGGCGGGTCAGTCGCGGCAAGTGCGCTGATGGGCTACACCGTGGACTATTTCGGTTGGGATGGCGGCTTCATCCTGTTGGTAGCCGCCTGTTTGCTGGCAATGGCATTCCTGGCCCCCACGCTGGGGCACAAGCAAATCGCCAGTCAGACCCGCGAAGAAGCGATCGCCTGATCAGCCTTTGATTTGCAGCGCTTGAGCCGCGCCTCCAGATTCCGGTCTGGCATGGCGTGGCTACGCAGGGCGTTGGCGGTCTGCTCGACATAATCGCGAGTGGTGCCGTAACGCCCGCAAGCGTTTTCGAACACGTGGCTCAGCACATGATCCGGCAAGTTGCCGGCATAGCTGGGCAGGTGCCGCTCCAAGACAAACCCCAATGCCTGAACCTGGCTTCCGTCTTCGAGACGGCAGTTGAGCCAATGTGGGCGATAGGAAGGAAAGGGCATTTCGCGCTGCCAAAGTGCGTAAAGCGAGGCTTCAAGTTGTTCTTCAGGCAAACGATAGGCGAAGCCGCTGCAAGACCCGCCGCGATCCAGGCCAAAGACCAAGCCAGGGACTTCCGGCGTGCCGCGATGTTCGTGGGACCACAGGTACAAGCCGCGATGGTAGCCGTGCACTCGGCCGCGAACGCGTTCCACCGCCGCACATTCAGGGCGCCAGATCAGCGAACCATAAGCGAACAACCAGACTGGCCCGCCCTTGTGTCGAGCCATGGTCGACTGCATCGAGCTGAGCAATTGTTCGTGCGTGAGCTGCGGCCCCAGATCGAGCCGCGGAGGGTAAGCCAGATTCAAAAATGCAGATTCAATGGCACTCATGGCGAATAGCGTTCAGCTCCCCGCGGATAAAGAATTACTTAATAGAACGCACCGCTGTAACAATAAGGCACATATGTTTTAAGGCAATTTAAGTGCCATGGCACAGTTCTTAAATAATGACCTTGCTGGATATAACCTACCGGCATTTATATAAATGTATAAATACCGATCGGCTATATGGGGAGTTATAACGATCAAAATCGCGGATCAAAATCACGGATCAAGATCGCGGATCAAAATCGCGGATCAAGATCGTGGCGCGTAGGCAAAGACGTCGGCGCGCATCTGATGCGCATCCATCCCCGCGTCGACCAAAGCATCCAGCGTGCCGTAGACCATGGCCGGTGAGCCGCTGGCATACACGTGCAGCGCTTTCAGATCAGAGAAGTCCTCACACACTGCCTCATGCAACATGCCGCAACGCCCCTGCCAGCCGCATTGATCGCTGACGACTTTATGCAGGAACAGATTGGGCAGCTTCAGCCACTCATCCCAATGCTCGATTTCATAAAAGTCTTCCGGCCGACGCACACCCCAATACAGATGCACCGGATGTTTAAAACCCGCGGCCCGGCAATGTTCGATCAGGCTGTGGATCTGGCCCATGCCGGTGCCGGCGGCAATCAGCACCAGCGGACCGTCCGGCAGTTCCGCCAGATGGGTATCGCCGAACGGCATCTCGATGCGCACCATCGGATTGCGTTGCAATTGTTCGATCAGGTTCAGCGCACTGCTTTCGCGCGCCAGCACATGGATTTCCAGGTCGCGCCCGGCATGGGGTGCCGAGGCCAGGGAGAAGGCGGACTTCTCGCCGTTCTCGCGCTCGATCATCAAATACTGACCCGCGTGATAACGCGGCGGCTTGCCGGCTGGCGCCCGCAGATGCACGCGAAAGGTATCTCCGCCGACGTCCCTGCATTCAATGACCTGACACGACAAGCTGCGCACCGGCAATTCTCCCAGCGCGAGCACGCCATCCCACAGCACGATGCAGTCTTCCAGCGGCTCTGCTATGCAAGTGTAGAACTCGCCATGGTCACGCACACCGCCGTCCTGTTCGACCCGGCCTTCCACCAGCAACGCCGCGCACACGTGGCAATTGCCGTTGCGGCAGCTTTGCGGGCATTCATAGCCCAGACGCCGCGCGCCATCGAGAATCCGCTCGCCGGGCAGAATCTCTAGCACTGCTCCGGAGGGCTGCAAGGTTACACGCATCAATCTATTCCTAACTGATTCCAGATGGCATCGATCCGTTGGGTCACGGCGTCGTCCTTGACGATCACCCGGCCCCACTCGCGAGTGGTTTCGCCCGGCCATTTATGCGTGGCATCGAGCCCCATCTTCGAACCCAGTCCGGAGACCGGCGAGGCGAAGTCGAGGTAGTCGATCGGCGTGTTGTCGATCATCACCGTGTCGCGCTTGGGGTCCATGCGCGTGGTGATGGCCCAGATCACGTCGTTCCAGTCCCGCGCGTTGATATCGTCATCACAGACGATAACGAACTTGGTGTACATGAACTGTCGCAAAAACGACCAGACACCGAGCATTACCCGCTTGGCGTGGCCCGGATACGACTTCTTCATGGTCACGATGGCCATGCGATACGAGCAACCTTCCGGCGGCAGGTAGAAGTCGGTGATTTCCGGGAACTGCTTCTGCAGGATCGGCACGAACACTTCATTCAGCGCCACGCCGAGAATCGCCGGCTCATCCGGCGGACGGCCGGTGTAGGTGCTGTGGTAGATCGGTTTGATCCGGTGGGTGATGCGCTCGACGGTGAACACCGGGAAGCTGTCGACTTCGTTGTAGTAGCCGGTGTGGTCGCCGTAAGGGCCTTCGTCGGCCATCTCGCCCGGATGGATCACGCCTTCAAGGATGATCTCGGCGGTGGCCGGCACTTGCAGGTCGTTGCCACGGCACTTCACCAGCTCGGTGCGGTTGCCGCGCAGCAGACCGGCGAAAGCGTATTCGGAAAGGCTGTCCGGTACCGGCGTCACGGCGCCAAGGATGGTTGCCGGGTCAGCGCCCAGGGCCACGGACACCGGGAACGGCTGACCAGGATGCTTTTCGCACCACTCACGGTAGTCCAGCGCGCCGCCCCGGTGGCTCAGCCAGCGCATGATGACTTTGTTGCGGCCAATGACTTGCTGACGGTAGATGCCAAGGTTCTGACGATCCTTGTTCGGACCTTTGGTGACGGTCAGGCCCCAGGTGATCAGCGGGCCGACGTCGCCTGGCCAGCAGGTCTGCACCGGCAGCATCGCCAAGTCGACGTCGTCGCCTTCGATGACCACTTCCTGGCACACCGCGTCTTTGACGACTTTCGGCGCCATCGCGATGATCTTGCGGAAGATCGGCAGCTTGGACCAGGCGTCTTTCAAGCCCTTCGGTGGCTCGGGCTCTTTGAGGAAGGCCAGCAGCTTGCCGATCTCGCGCAATTCGCTGACCGCTTCTGCGCCCATGCCCAGCGCTACGCGCTCAGGGGTGCCGAACAGGTTGCCGAGCACCGGGATGTCATAACCCGTGGGTTTTTCGAAAAGCAGCGCCGGACCTTTGGCACGCAGGGTGCGGTCGCAGACCTCGGTCATTTCGAGCACTGGGGACACCGGAACCTGGATGCGCTTGAGTTCGCCGCGCTTTTCCAGGCCGCTGATAAAGTCGCGCAAGTCGCGATACTGCATGCGTGAGCCTCGTGTTGGCCGTGCCGTTCGGGGGTGGCAGTTTAGCGCCGAACCCCTCTATTCAGAACCATGAACTGCCGGTTCCTCAAAAATCAGATAGCAAAAAGCCGGGTTTCCCCGGCTTTTTGGCCCGTTCGACTTACTTGCGTTTCATCGACAGGAAGAACTCATCGTTGGTCTTGGTCGTTTTCAGCTTGTCGACCAGGAACTCGATGGCAGCGATTTCGTCCATCGGGTGCAGCAGCTTGCGCAGGATCCACATGCGCTGCAACTCGTCGTCGGCCGTCAGCAACTCTTCGCGGCGGGTGCCGGAACGGTTGATGTTGATGGCCGGGAAGACGCGTTTTTCAGCGATACGACGGTCCAGAGGCAGTTCCATGTTGCCGGTGCCTTTGAATTCCTCGTAGATCACTTCGTCCATCTTCGAGCCGGTTTCAACCAGCGCGGTGGCGATGATGGTCAGCGAACCGCCTTCTTCGATGTTCCGCGCGGCGCCGAAGAAACGTTTCGGTTTCTCCAGGGCGTGGGCATCGACACCACCGGTGAGTACTTTGCCGGAGCTCGGGATCACGGTGTTGTAGGCGCGAGCCAGACGGGTGATGGAGTCAAGCAGGATCACCACGTCTTTCTTGTGTTCGACCAGCCGCTTGGCCTTCTCGATCACCATTTCGGCAACCTGCACGTGGCGGGTTGGCGGCTCGTCGAACGTCGAGGCAACCACTTCGCCGCGCACGGTGCGCTGCATTTCGGTCACTTCTTCCGGACGTTCGTCGATCAGCAATACGATCAGATGAACTTCAGGATTGTTACGAGCAATGTTGGCTGCGATGTTCTGCAGCATGATCGTTTTACCGGCTTTCGGCGGTGCAACGATCAGACCGCGCTGGCCTTTGCCGATCGGGGCGCACAGGTCAATGACACGACCGGTCAAGTCTTCGGTGGAACCGTTGCCGGCTTCCATCTTCATGCGCACGGTCGGGAACAGCGGGGTCAGGTTCTCGAAGAGAATCTTGTTTTTCGCGTTCTCGGGACGATCGTAGTTGATCGTGTCGACCTTGAGCAGCGCGAAATAACGCTCGCCTTCCTTGGGAGGGCGGATCTTGCCAACGATGGTGTCACCGGTGCGCAAGTTGAAGCGACGGATCTGGCTCGGCGAGACATAGATATCGTCTGGGCCGGCGAGATAGGAAGCGTCAGCGGAGCGCAGGAAGCCGAAGCCGTCCTGGAGAATCTCCAGCACGCCATCACCGGAGATTTCCTCGCCGCTTTTAGCGTGCTTTTTGAGCAGGGAGAAAATCACGTCCTGCTTGCGCGAACGGGCCATATTTTCTATGCCCATCTGTTCGGCCAATTCGAGCAGTTCGGTAATCGGCTTTTGCTTGAGTTCAGTCAGATTCATATAGGAATGACGTAATCATTTATGGAGGGGGGGAAATTAAGCTTTTGGCTTAATGAGGCCGCGCCGCAGAGAAGGCGACAGGATCGCGTACTTATTCGAAAAGGAGTGCGTCGGCGACGGCTAGCAGGGGGCAATGGAGAAACCAGTGCGGGGCCGAATGTACCACCTGAGTTTCGGAGCGTCTAGCCCTCAATAACGAAAAGGCCCCGCAATGTGCGGGGCCTTTTCATGACGCTTTATAACAACGCTTAAATGTTGGCGTCGAGGAAGGCCGCCAGTTGCGACTTCGACAGTGCGCCGACCTTGGTCGCTTCAACGTTGCCGTTCTTGAACAGCATCAGAGTCGGGATACCACGCACGCCATGCTTGGCCGGGGTTTCCTGATTCTCGTCGATGTTCAGCTTGGCAATGGTCAACTTGCCTTTGTAGGTTTCAGCAATTTCGTCCAGGACAGGAGCGATCATTTTGCAAGGGCCGCACCATTCAGCCCAGTAGTCGACCAGTACAGCGCCTTCGGCCTTGAGGACGTCGACGTCGAAGCTAGCGTCGGTGACGTGTTTGATAAGATCGCTGCTCATGGAAGTCTCCAGGTTGTAAGCAAAAAAACGTGGCCCATCATAGCCGCCCTTCCCTCGTTCAGGAAGGTGCAGTTGATTGAGTCTCGCTATGGTGGCGCATGACTTTGGGTATAGCTCAAGTCACGGAGTGGCGGGAGCGACGAAGGCAATTCCGGTGCGCAGGGCGGCATTGCGCACATGTTCCTGCATGGCTTTCTGCGCTGCGCCGGACGAGCGCCGGGCCAGCGCGCGGAGTATTTTACGGTGCTCCTGCCAGGTTTCCATGGCGCGCTCGGCCCGGATGAACGGTAGCTTCTGGCTCTCCAGAAAAATGTCGGCGCTTGCCGTGAGGATGCTCAGCATCGCCTGATTACCGCTGGCCAGCAGGATGCGTCGGTGAAAATCGAAATCCAGTCGCGCCGCCGCCTCGAAGTCGCCGACCTTCAATTCGTTGCGCATGGCGGCCACGTTATCTTCCAACGTATCGAGTTCGTGAGTGCTCAGGGTTACCGCCGCCAAACCGGCGGCAAAACCTTCCAGGGCATAGCGCAACTGGAAAATGTCCAACGGCGATGCCTGGGCCGCAAATGGCCAGCTCAGTGCCGCATCGCCGCGCGGCAAATCCACCGGCGACTGCACGAACACGCCTTTTCCCGGTTGGATGCTGATCACCCCCAGCGCACTCAACGACGACAGCGCCTCACGCAGCGACGCCCGGCTGACCCCCAATTGCACCGCCAGATCCCGCTGCGAGGGCAAGGCATCGCCCGGCGCGAACCCCTGCTCGGTGATCAGTTTACGGATGGCTTGCAGCGCCACTTCAGGTACGGCTCGGGAAATCGAATTCATGGCTTTTTCAGACGAACCAGGACAATGAGCGGCTAGTTGTAAAGCTATTCGCAGCACTCGGCAAGTCGTGCCCCATGGGGGTTCGGCACGTTTCACGGATGCGCCATGAGGGTGCGAAACGCCCTTCCACTGTTCAGACCAGTAAGACCGAACGAATCCAGTAAAACCGTGGCCTGCGGTACACAAAACCGCTTCTTGGCATGGCCCGTGCTCTGTCGATCCGCAGAATTCATTCCTCGCCGATCCGGAGATTCGCCATGACCCTGCGTTACAGCGCCCTTCTCACTGCCCTGTTTGCCAGCCTGATGTTGAGCCAGGCACCCGCTCACGCCGACGGCCTGGAGGATGTGGTCAAACGCGGCGTCCTCAAGGTGGCCGTGCCTCAGGACTTTCCACCGTTCGGCTCGGTCGGCCCGGACATGAAACCGCGCGGCCTCGACATCGACACCGCCAAACTGCTGGCCGAGCAACTCAAGGTCAAACTTGAACTGACCCCGGTCAACAGCACCAACCGCATCCCGTTCCTGACCACCGGCAAGGTCGACCTGGTGATCTCCAGCCTGGGCAAAAACCCCGAGCGCGAGAAAGTCATCGACTTCTCAAGCGCCTATGCGCCGTTCTACCTCGCGGTGTTCGGCCCGCCAGACGCCGACATCAAAAGCCTGGACGACCTCAAGGGCAAGACCGTCAGCGTCACCCGAGGCGCCATCGAAGACATCGAGCTGACCAAAGTCGCTCCCGAAGGCGTGACCATCAAACGCTTCGAAGACAACAACTCGACCATCGCCGCCTACATCGCCGGCCAGGTTGACTTGATCGCCAGCGGCAACGTGGTGATGGTCGCGATCAGCGAGAAGAACCCGAAACGCATTCCAGCGTTGAAAGTGAAGCTCAAGGACTCGCCGGTCTATGTCGGCGTGAACAAGAACGAGCCGGCACTGCTGGGCAAGGTCAATCAGATCCTCGCCACCGCCAAAACCGACGGTGCACTGGAGAAAAACTCCCAGACCTGGCTGAAAGAGCCATTGCCGGCCGACCTCTGATCGTCGCTCGGGAGATTAGATATGGCCTATCAGTTCGACTTTCTGCCGGTGGTGCAAAACACCGACCTGCTGCTGCGCGGCGCCTTGTTCACCCTTGAACTGACGGCCATCGGCGCGGTGCTGGGTGTGGGGCTGGGCATTGTCGGGGCGCTGGTGCGGGCGTGGAACATTCGCCCGTTCTCGGCGATCTTCGGGGTCTACGTCGAGTTGATCCGTAATACGCCGTTCCTGGTGCAGCTGTTTTTCATTTTCTTCGGCTTACCGTCGCTGGGCGTGCAGATTTCCGAATGGCAGGCGGCGGTGCTGGCGATGGTGATCAACCTCGGCGCCTATTCGACCGAGATCATCCGCGCCGGCATCCAGGCGATCCCCCGAGGACAGCTGGAAGCCGCTGCGGCCCTGGCGATGAGCCGATTCGAAGCGTTCCGCCATGTGGTTCTGCTGCCGGCACTGGGCAAAGTCTGGCCGGCCCTGAGCAGCCAGATCATCATCGTCATGCTCGGCTCGGCGGTCTGTTCGCAAATCGCCACCGAAGAATTGAGCTTCGCCGCCAACTTCATTCAGTCGCGCAACTTCCGCGCCTTTGAAACCTATGCACTGACCACGCTGCTGTACCTGTGCATGGCGCTGCTGATCCGCCAACTGCTGAACTGGATCGGCCGTCGCTATATATCGAGGAGCAGCCAATGAGCGATTTCACCTTCTGGGACGTCGTGCGCAACCTGCTCACCGGCCTGCAATGGACCCTGGCGTTATCGCTGGTGGCGTTTATCGGCGGCGGGTTGATCGGCTTGCTGATCATGGTCATGCGCATCTCGAAAAAGCCCCTGCCGCGCAACATTGCCCGCACCTACATCGAGTTGTTCCAGGGCACGCCGCTGTTGATGCAGCTGTTTCTGGTGTTCTTCGGCGTGGCGCTGGCCGGTGTGGAGATTTCGCCGTGGATGGCGGCGGCGCTGGCCCTGACGCTGTTCACCAGCGCTTATCTGGCAGAGATCTGGCGCGGCTGCGTCGACTCGATTCCCAACGGCCAGTGGGAAGCCTCGTCGAGCCTGGCGCTCAACCCACTGGAGCAGTTGCGCTACGTGATTCTGCCGCAAGCGCTGCGGATCGCCGTGGCGCCCACCGTGGGCTTCTCGGTGCAAGTGGTCAAAGGCACCGCCGTGACCTCGATCATCGGCTTCACCGAACTGACCAAGACCGGCGGCATGCTCGCCAACGCGACGTTCGAACCGTTCATGGTCTACGGCCTCGTGGCCCTCGGCTACTTCCTGCTGTGCTACCCCTTGTCCCTCAGTGCGCGCTATCTGGAAAGGAGACTGCATGCCTCTGCTTAGAATTTCCGCCCTGCATAAATATTACGGCGACCACCATGTGCTCAAAGGTATCGACCTCAGTGTCGAGGAAGGCCAGGTGGTGGCGATCATCGGCCGCAGCGGCTCGGGCAAATCCACGTTGCTGCGCACCCTCAATGGCCTGGAGTCGATCAACGACGGCGTGATCGAAGTCGACGGCGAATACCTCGACGCCGCGCGCGCCGATTTGCGCACCTTGCGGCAGAAAGTCGGGATGGTGTTCCAGCAGTTCAATCTGTTCCCGCACCTGACCGTGGGCGAGAACGTGATGCTCGCACCGCAAGTGGTGCAGAAAGTACCGAAGGCCAAAGCGGTCGAGCTGGCGCGGGAGATGCTGGAGAGGGTCGGGCTGGGCGAGAAATTTGATGCCTTCCCGGATCGGCTGTCGGGCGGTCAGCAACAGCGCGTGGCGATTGCCCGGGCGCTGGCAATGTCACCCAAAGTCTTGCTGTGCGACGAAATCACGTCAGCGCTGGACCCGGAATTGGTCAATGAAGTGCTGAGCGTGGTCCGGCAACTGGCCAAGGAAGGGATGACGCTGATCATGGTCACCCATGAAATGCGCTTTGCCCGGGAGGTGGGGGATAAGCTGGTGTTCATGCATCAGGGCAAGGTGCATGAGGTCGGGGATCCGAAGATTTTGTTTGCAAATCCGCAGACGGCGGAGCTGGCGAATTTCATCGGCACAGTTGAAGCAGCAGGCTAACCCTTTTGTGGAGAGGGAGCTCATGCCGTCCGTGCTCTGGATCAAGGCTTTGAACGCTGCGCGTTGGCGCCAGCCTTTGATCGTGGCACGATGTCGAGGTTATCGACCGAGACCCCATGACCATGCCGCAATCCCAAGCCAAGAATCTGTCCCTGATCGCCGCAATCGACCTGGGCTCCAACAGCTTTCACATGGTCGTGGCCAAGGCCCAGAACGGCGAAATCCGTATTCTCGAGCGCCTCGGGGAGAAGGTTCAGCTGGCTGCAGGCATCGACGAAGAGCGTCAGCTCAACGAAGAATCGATGCAGCGCGGGCTCGATTGCCTGAAGCGTTTTGCCCAACTGATCAACGGTATGCCGTCGGGTGCCGTGCGGATCGTCGGCACCAACGCCCTGCGTGAAGCCCGAAACCGCGGCGAATTCATCCGCCGCGCCGAAGAGATTCTCGGCCACTCGGTGGAAGTCATCTCCGGTCGTGAAGAAGCACGCCTGATCTACCTTGGCGTCTCCCACACCCTCGCCGACACCCCGGGCAAACGCCTGGTGGCCGACATCGGCGGCGGCAGTACCGAATTCATCATCGGCCAGCGCTTCGAACCGCTGCTGCGCGAAAGCCTGCAAATGGGCTGCGTCAGTTATACCCAGCGTTATTTCAAGGACGGCAAGATCACCCCGGCCCGCTACGCCCAGGCGTACACCGCAGCGCGGCTGGAGATCATGAGCATCGAACACGCCCTGCACCGCCTGACCTGGGATGAAGCCATCGGCTCCTCGGGCACCATCCGTGCGATCGGCCTGGCCCTGAAGGCCGGCGGTCATGGCACGGGCGAGGTCAACGCCGAAGGCCTGGCCTGGCTCAAGCGCAAACTGATGAAGCTGGGCGACGTTGAGAAAATCGACTTCGAAGGCATCAAGCCCGACCGCCGCGCAATCTTCCCGGCGGGCCTGGCGATTCTCGAAGCGATCTTCGACGCCCTCGAGCTGCAACGCATGGACCACTGTGAAGGCGCCCTGCGCGAAGGCGTGCTCTATGACCTGCTGGGCCGTCATCACCATGAAGACGTGCGTGAGCGCACCCTCAGCTCGCTGATGGAGCGTTATCACGTCGATCTGGAACAAGCGGCACGGGTCGAACGCAAAGCCCTGCATGCCTTCGATCAGGTGGCCAAGGATTGGGACCTGGATGACGGCGTCTGGCGCGAACTGCTCGGCTGGGCCGCCAAGGTCCATGAAGTGGGCCTGGACATCGCTCACTATCAGTACCACAAGCACGGCGCCTACCTGATCGAGCACTCGGACCTGGCCGGGTTCTCCCGCGAAGACCAACTGATGCTCGCGCTACTGGTGCGCGGTCACCGACGCAACATTCCGCGGGACCGCTTTGCCGATTTCGGCGATGACGGCATCAAGCTGATTCGCCTGTGCGTGCTGCTGCGCTTTGCGATCCTGTTCCATCACATCCGTGGCACTCAGGAAATGCCGCAGGTCGTGTTGCACGCCAAACGCGACAGCCTCGATGTGTTGTTCCCGGAAAACTGGCTGGACGAAAACCAACTGACCCAGGCCGACTTCGCCCTTGAGGCGGAATGGCTGACTCGGGTCAGCTTTACGTTGAACGTTCGCTAAAAGTTAAACACCCTCGCCACAAGTAGACAGCTGAAACCAAAAAGGGCGATCCACATGGATCGCCCTTTTTTTGCCCAACCGAATGTGCGTCAGCGAACGGCCAGAATCGGGCTGCCCAACCGCTCCAGCAAGGTCGCCTGCGCGCTGCGCGGGTTCTGGTTGCCGGTCGGGGTGTTGCGTATGTAGCGACCGTCCGCCTGCAGGCTCCAGCTGTGAGTGTTATCGGTCAGATAAAGCTCCAGCTCTTTCTTGACCCGCATGATCAGCTTCTTGCCTTCCACCGGGAAGCAAGTCTCTACGCGCTTGTCGAGGTTGCGCTCCATCCAGTCGGCGCTGGACAGGAACATCTGCTCCTCACCGCCATTGAGGAAGTAGAACACCCGGGTGTGCTCCAGGAAACGCCCGATGATCGAGCGCACGTGGATGTTGTGCGAAACCCCGGCGATGCCCGGCCGCAGGCAGCACATGCCGCGCACCACCAGATCGATACGTACCCCGGACTGACTGGCCTTGTACAGCGCGCGGATGATCTTCGGATCGGTCAGCGAGTTGAACTTGGCGATGATGTGCGCCGGTTTGCCGTCGAGGGCGAACTGGGTTTCGCGGGCAATCATGTCGAGCATGCCCTTCTTCAACGTGAACGGCGCATGCAGCAGCTTCTTCATGCGCAGGGTTTTACCCATGCCGATCAGCTGGCTGAACAGTTTGCCGACGTCTTCGCACAAGGCGTCATCCGAGGTCAGCAAGCTGTAGTCGGTGTACAGACGGGCGTTGGCGGCGTGGTAGTTGCCTGTCCCCAAATGCGCGTAACGCACGATCTCGCCGGCCTCGCGACGCAGAATCAGCATCATCTTGGCGTGGGTCTTGAAGCCGACCACGCCGTAGATCACCACCGCACCGGCCGCCTGCAGACGGCTGGCCAGTTGCAGGTTGGACTCTTCATCAAAGCGGGCACGCAATTCGATCACCGCGGTGACCTCTTTGCCGTTACGCGCCGCATCGACCAGCGCATCGACGATTTCCGAGTTGGCGCCGGAACGGTACAGCGTCTGGCGGACCGCCAATACATGCGGGTCCTTCGCGGCCTGGCGCAGCAGGTCGACCACCGGGGTGAAGGACTCGAACGGGTGCAGCAGCAGGATGTCCTGCTTGCTGATCACGCTGAAGATGTTCTCGCTGTTTTGCAGCAGTTTCGGGATCTGCGGGGTGAACGGCGTGTATTGCAACGCTCGCTGACTGTCCAGGCCGGTAATGCTGAACAGGCGGGTCAAGTTGACCGGACCGTTGACCTGATACAGCTCGGTCTCGTGCAGGTTGAACTGCTTGAGCAAGTAGTCGGACAAGTGTTTCGGGCACGTGTCGGCCACTTCCAGACGCACCGCGTCACCGTAGCGACGGGAGAACAGCTCGCCGCGCAGGGCGCGGGCCAGATCTTCCACGTCTTCGGTATCGACCGCGAGGTCGGCGTTTCGGGTCAGGCGGAACTGGTAGCAGCCCTTGACCTTCATGCCCTGGAACAGGTCATCGGCGTGCGCGTGGATCATCGACGACAGAAACACATAGTTGTCGCCGGCGCCGCCCACCTCTTCCGGCAACTTGATCACGCGCGGCAGCAGGCGTGGCGCGGGGATGATCGCCAGACCGGAATCGCGACCGAAGGCGTCGATGCCTTCGAGCTCGACGATGAAGTTCAGGCTCTTGTTCACCAGCAACGGGAACGGGTGCGTCGGGTCGAGGCCGATCGGGGTGATGATCGGCGCAATCTCGTCGCGGAAATAGCGGCGCACCCAGGTTTTGATCTTGGTGGTCCAGTGACGCCGACGGATGAAGCGGACCTGATGTTTTTCCAGTTCCGGCAACAGAATGTCGTTGAGAATCGCGTATTGGCGGTCGACATGACCGTGCACCAGTTCGCTGATGCGGGCCAGGGCCTGATGCGGTTGCAGGCCATCGGCGCCAGCCTGTTCACGGGCGAAGGTGATCTGCTTCTTCAGGCCAGCCACGCGAATCTCGAAGAACTCGTCCAGGTTGCTGGAGAAGATCAGCAGAAACTTCAGCCGCTCCAGCAACGGGTAGGACTCATCCAGCGCCTGTTCCAACACGCGGATATTGAACTGCAGTTGCGAGAGCTCGCGATGGATGTACAGGCTGCTGTCATCCAGACCGGGAATGGCAATCGCCGGCGCCGCGGTCGCGGGCTCGGTGACCGCCGCGGGTGGAGCGGGCTCCAGCTCCGGCGGGGTCTCGGCGATTTGCTCGACCACGGGTTGAGCCTCTTTTACGGCAACTTCAGTGAGTCCTTCGGTATTCATGGAATGTTCCTGGGAGGGCTATTTCTGCTCTCGTAACAATTGAGCGGCACGCACGGCAAAGTAAGTCAGGATGCCATCGGCCCCTGCACGTTTAAAAGCGGTCAGGGATTCGAGGATAACCCCTTCACTCAACCAGCCATTCTGGATGGCCGCCATGTGCATGGCGTATTCACCGCTGACCTGATACACAAAGGTCGGCACTTTAAATTCTTCTTTGACCCGGTAAAGGATGTCCAGATACGGCATGCCTGGCTTGACCATGACCATGTCTGCGCCTTCTGACAAGTCCGCCGCCACTTCGTGCAGGGCTTCGTTGCTGTTGGCCGGGTCCATCTGATAGGAGGCCTTGTTGGCCTTACCCAGGTTCAGCGCCGAACCCACCGCGTCGCGGAACGGACCGTAATAGGCGCTCGCGTATTTGGCCGAGTAAGCCATGATCCGCACGTTGACGTGATCGGCCAGCTCCAGCGCTTCGCGGATGGCCTGGATGCGACCGTCCATCATGTCCGACGGGGCAACCACCTGAGCGCCGGCCTCGGCGTGGGACAGGGCCTGCTTGACCAGTGCGTCGACGGTGATGTCGTTCTGCACATAGCCTTCTTCATCGATGATGCCATCCTGCCCGTGAGTGGTGAACGGGTCCAGAGCGACGTCGGTGATCACCCCCAACTCCGGAAACCGATCACGCAGGGCGCGGGTGGCGCGCTGGGCAATGCCGTTGGGGTTCCAGGCTTCGGCGGCGTCAAGGGACTTGAGCTCCGGCGGTGTCACCGGAAACAACGCCAATGCCGGAATCCCCAGTTCGACCCACTTGGCTGCTTCTTCGAGCAACAGATCGATGGTCAGGCGCTCGACGCCCGGCATCGACGCCACCGCTTCGCGACGGTTTTCACCGTCCAGCACGAACACCGGCAGGATCAGGTCATCGACGGTCAGAACGTTTTCACGGACCAGTCGACGCGAAAAATCATCACGGCGATTGCGACGCAGGCGGGTTGCAGGAAACAAACGGTTGGCGGGGGTAAAGCTCACGGCAGACTCCTGAGCCCGCTGGCGTGCGAGCGTGACAGTTATAAGCGGCCATTATGACCGTGGTATTACAGTTATGTGCACCCCTGCGGCAGGTAGTCGCATTCCATTGTCCTTGTAGGAAATGTTCACGTCGAGACACATTTGGACACTTTCATGAATGTGCACGAAGGCGTAGGCTGCGCGTTCATTTCGCCAGCATCCAGACAATGCTCCAACAATTTCTTCAGGAATTCGGCTACTTCGCCCTCTTTCTCGGCACGTTCTTCGAAGGCGAAACCATTCTGGTGCTCGCAGGCTTCCTCGCGTTCCGCGGATACATGGACATCAAGATCGTCACGATCGTGGCGTTCTGTGGCAGCTATGCCGGCGATCAGCTGTGGTATTTCCTCGGGCGCAAACACGGTCGCAAATTGCTGGCGCGCAAGCCACGCTGGCAAATGATGGGTGACCGGGCGCTGGAACATATCCGCAAACACCCGGACATCTGGGTGCTGAGCTTCCGCTTCGTCTACGGATTGCGCACGGTCATGCCGGTGGCGATCGGCCTGTCGGGTTATCCGCCGGGGCGTTATCTGCTGCTCAACGGGATTGGTGCTGCGATCTGGGCGGCCGCACTGGCCGCTGCGGCGTATCACTTCGGCGCGGTGCTCGAAGGCATGCTGGGCAGCGTCAAGAAGTACGAGCTATGGGTGCTCGGCGCCCTGCTGATCCTGGGCCTGGGCCTGTGGCTGCGCCGGCGCTTCAAGAATGCCCGTCTGGCGAAGAAGATCTACGCCGACGAGCAAGCCGAGCTGGCCAAGGCCGCCGAGACTAAGACGCCAATCGAGTGAAGCGGTCCCTGCAACAGTAGAGACCGATGCCACTGAGCAGGCTGTAGCTGAGCAGGCCGATCCAGCCCACCGCGCTGGCCGGCCACAGCCCGACCACCGGCGCCAGCCACACCAGCGGCACATTCGAGGCCAGGCGCAGTAGCTCCAGTTTCAACGCCTGCGGGCGATTCTCCAGGGCCATGCCCAACGTAAACAGACCGAATGCCACTGCGCCCCAGCCCAACACCAGCGCGGCAGTCGGCAAACGTGGCTCAAGGTTCATCAAGTAGCTGCCCAGCGCGATGTAGACGCAGAACTGCAGCGCCACATACACCTGCTGACGCCCGTCCAGCGGCACCTCGAATTTGCGGAACTGGCTCAGGTCCGGTTTGTTCATCGGGTACTTCGCCGCCACATCCGCCGGCCGCCAGCCGGTGCGCATAAACCAGATCCGTAGCTTGTCCCATGTGTTTTCAGCCCGTCGCGCGTCATCCCACAGCTGCGCGTAAAACTGCACGTTCGCCCACAACGGATTCCAGCTCGCCAGCGGTGTGGTCACGCCGAAAATCACCGGCTCGTTGTCGTCCTCTTCCTGGAACGAGCCGAATAGACGGTCCCAAATAATGAACACCCCGCCGTAGTTGCGATCCATGTAGAGAGCGTTCTGTGCATGGTGAGCCCGATGATTGGACGGCGTGACAAAGAACCACTCGAACCAGCCGAGCTTGGGAATGTGTTTGGTATGCACCCAGAATTGATAGAGCAGGTTCAGCGCGGCGACGCTGATGAACACCAGCAGCGGCACCCCGAGCACCGCCATCGGCAGGTAGAAAATCCAGCTCAGCAGAAAGCCCGTACTGGTCTGGCGCAGGGCCGTGGAGAGGTTGTAGTCCTCGCTCTGGTGATGCACCGAGTGCGCGGCCCAGAGGATGTTGCGCTCATGGCCCATGCGATGCAGCCAGTAATAGCAGAAGTCATAGAGAACAAAGGCAAACACCCAGACCCAGACGCTGTCGGCCGACAGCTCGAACAGCGCCAGATGCTTGAGGGCAAACGCATAGGTCACCAGGCCGACGCCTTTGGTCAACAGGCCCGTGGTGGTCGAAAGCACCCCGGTGCTGATGCTGTTGATCGCGTCCGCCAGCCGATAATTGCTCAACCCGCGCCAACGGTCCGCCAACAGCTCGACGGCAATCAGCACAAAGAAAAACGGCACCGCATACAGAATGAAGTCCATTGACGCGCCCTGATCGGAATCTTGAGGACAGATGCTAGGTGTAGCCGCGAATTAACCCTATGGCAACGAGTGACAAATTAGTGGACATTTAACGCCATGAATCTGGAGAAAAACCCATGAGCAAAAAAATTGCAGTGATCCTTTCCGGCTGTGGCGTGTACGACGGCGCCGAGATCCACGAAAGCGTGATTACCTTGCTGCGCCTGGACCAGCGTGGCGCCGAGGTGCAATGCTTTGCCCCCAATATCTCGCAATTGCATGTGATCAATCACCTGACCGGCGACGAAATGCCCGAGTCGCGCAATGTGCTTGTGGAATCGGCGCGGATTGCCCGGGGCAACATCAAGGATATTCGTGAGGCCAGCGTCGAAGACTTCGACGCACTGATCGTGCCCGGCGGTTTCGGCGCGGCCAAGAATCTCTCTAACTTCGCCATCGAAGGCGCCGGCTGCACGGTTCAACCGGACGTCCTGGCGCTGACCGAAGCGTTTGCCGAAGCGGGCAAGCCGGTGGGGCTGATCTGCATTTCGCCGGCGCTGGCGGCGAAAATCTATGGCCCGGGCGTGACCTGCACCATCGGCAACGACACCGATACCGCCGCCGCCATGAACAAGATGGGGGCTACACACGCCGACTGCGCGGTAACAGACATCGTTGAAGACAAAGCACGCAAACTGGTCAGCACCCCGGCTTACATGCTGGCGCAATCAATCAGCGAGGCAGCGTCAGGCATCAATAAACTAGTCGACCGCGTTCTGGAACTGACCCACGAGAATGATGTGTAACACGGACTAATGTGGGAGCGAGCGTGCTCGCGATGGCGGTCTATCTGGCGACATCAATGGTGAACATGAGGGACCCATCGCGAGCAGGCTCGCTCCCACAGGGTTCTTTGTAAGGCTCAGGTTTTTCGGGTCAGCCGCGTGAGTATCCGATCCAGCGCATTGGCGAACGCCTGCTTTTCGCGCTCACCAAACGGCGCCGGCCCGCCGCTCATCTGGCCCTGTTCACGCAGATCGGTGAACAGGTTACGCACCGCCAACCGATCGCCCATGTTCTGCGCATCGAATTCCTTGCCCCGCGGGTCCAGCACTGCCACGCCGTTCTTCACCAGCCGATCGGCCAGCGGCACATCGCTGCAAATCACCAGTTCACCCGGCACCGCATGTTCCACCAGATAGTCATCGGCGGCATCCGGACCGCTGGGCACCACGATCAGCTTCACCAGGGCCAGGCCCGGTTTGATCTGCGGCTGCCCCGCCACCAGCACCACTTCGAACTGGCGCTTGAGGGCGAACTTCACCACCAGATCCTTCGCCGCCCGTGGGCAGGCGTCAGCATCGATCCAGACACGCATTTGTTTACCTCTTCCAAAAAAAATCGCGAGCAGGCTCGCTCCCACAGGTTATACGCGATCCTGTGGGAGCGAGCCTGCTCGCGATTGTGAGCGAAGCGAATGCCGCTTAAGAAACCTGCACCCGCCGCTTCTCTGCCATCCAGCTACGGCCATACAGCACAACAATCGCAATGATCGCCACCGCCTGAGCACTCAGCGAGTACGCATCCGCGTGGATCCCCAACCAGTCGAAGTCAAAGAACGGCACCGGCCGCGTGCCGAAGATCCCGGCTTCCTGCAACGCCTTCACGCCATGCCCGGCGAACACCACCGACAACGCGCACAGCAGACCGGCGTTGATGCTGAAGAACAACGACAGCGGCAGTTTCTGCGAGCCGCGCAGGATCACCCACGCCAGCCCGACCAGCAACACCAGCGCCGTTGCACCGCCGGCCAGCACCGCGTTATGCCCCGCAGGCCCCGCCTGCAACCACAGGGTTTCGTAGAACAGAATCACTTCAAACAGCTCGCGATACACCGAAAAAAACGCCAGCGTCGCAAAGCCGAAGCGTCCGCCGCCGCCCACCAGGCTGCTCTTGATGTAGTCCTGCCACGCCGCCGCATGGCGACGGTCGTGCATCCACACGCCGAGCCAGAGCACCATGACGGCGGCAAACAACGCCGTCGCACCTTCCAGCAATTCACGCTGCGAACCGCTGACATCAATCACATAGGCCGCCAGTGCCCAGGTCGCCAGACCGGCCAACAACGCCAGGCCCCAACCGACGTTGACGCTACGCACCGCCGACTGCTGGCCGGTGTTGCGCAGGAACGCCAGAATCGCCGCCAGCACCAGAATCGCTTCCAGGCCTTCGCGCAGCAAAATCAGCAACCCGGAGATGTAGCTTAAGGACCAACTCAAGCCGTCGCTGCCCAGCAACCCGGCGGACTCCTTCAGCTTGGCCTTGGCTGCGTCCAGACGCTGCTGGGCCTGGGCCACCGGCAAACCGTCCTGCAACGATTGACGGTAAGCCATCAGGGACTTTTCGGTGTCCTTACGCACGTTGGCGTCGACGTTGTCCAGCGAGCTCTCGACCAGCTCGAAGCCTTCCAGATAGGCCGCTACCGACAAGTCATAGGCTTGATCGTGATCGCCGGCACGGTAGGCCAAGAGGCTCTTGTCCAGGGTCGCAGCGGTGTAGTCGAGCAACTGCGCCGGGCCACGCTTGACCTGCGGCGGTTGTGCCCGCTGCGCACGGAACGTCGCGGCGGCTTGCGGGCCATCGGCGGCCTGCACTTCGGCTGGCGTCTGACGAGCGAGGTCGGCGATGTTGAAGGTCTTTTCGGATTTGGCTGCGGCCGGATCGGCGCTGAAACTGGCGATGTAAGTCGCCAGGTCCCAGCGCTGACGATCGTCCAGCTGATCGGCGAAGGCCGGCATGTCCGTACCTTCGACACCCAGGCCCAAGGTGCTGTAGATCGCGTACAGACTCAGGCGGTCCAGGCGCGCCGTGTCACGCAGGTTGGCCGGCGGCGGTGTCAGACCGACACCCGCCGGGCCGTCACCGCCCCCCGTATCGCCGTGGCAGACCGAGCAATGCTGGGCGTACAGCGGTGCGCCACGGGTCGGATCCGGGGTAATGATCGGCGCCTGACTGACTTCATAGGTCACGGCCAGTTTCGCACCGAGCTGTCGAGCCTGACGGGCCACGTCCGCGCCGTCCTGACGGGCAGCGATGGCGTTGCGCAGCGTGCTGACGCCTTGCTCCAGCCCGGGTTTCTCCGGTTTGGCCGGCATCGCGGCGATCAAGCCTTGCAAGACCTTGATGAATTCCAGCTGCTCGCGGTATTCGGAGTCGTCGATGACGTTGCCCCCTTGCACCGTCTGCGGGTAATCCGCGCCGATGTAGTCGAGCAAATGCAGGGCTTGCGGCGCGCCATCCACGGTGTCCGCCAGCAGATTGAAACTGCACAAGGCAAACAGTGGCAACACCAGCCAGGCCAGGAAACGGGACGGGGCAGTCATGAATCAATCTCAATTGGAAATACGAAGTAACACATTGTTCACTTCCAGTGCCATTCACTCAAGCTTTGTCTGCATCGGCCGCTGGAGTGCAGGAACAAAGTGCCATCATCCAAGTCTATAAATTGCCGCCTCATGGCGGCTTATCTTCAAGGAAGACACACAGTAAATGGCCACCCGCCTGCGCTTCTTGTTTGTACTCGGTGCATGTTTGCTACTGAGCGGCTGCCCCACCCTGCGTGACTACAACGCGGAGCTGAACGAGACACTCGATTATTTCAAGGCCGGGCAACTCGATGGCGCGGTTGCCGTGCTCGACCGTAATAATCCTTTCGCTCCGGGTGACCTGCTCTACAACCTGGAAAAAGGCGAATTACTGCGACTCGGCGCCCATGTGACGGGTAATCACGCAAACTGGGATTACGCCGACAAGCTGATCGAGGGTTGGGAAAACTCGCCGAGATTCGACGCCTTCAAAGCATTCACCGAATTCAACAGTTACGGCGCCAATGACAAAGTGCGCCTGTACGATGGCTACGATTTCGAGAAGGTCGCCCTGACCACGCAAATGGCCCTGGCGAGCCTCTCCAGTGCCGACGTTAACAGCGCTCGCGTCATGATCAAGAAAACCCACGAGCGCGAAGCAACCATTGCCGACAAGCGTGACAAGCAATACCTGGAAATGGAAAACCAGGCGAAGGAACAAGGGGTCGCGTTGAAATTCCAGGACCTTCAGGGTTACCCGGTCGCGACCCTCGACGCCCCCGAAGTGATCGCGCTCAAGAACAGCTACCAGAGTGCGTTCAGCCATTACCTCGCCGGGTTCATTTATGAATCGCTGAACGAGAAAGACCTCGCCGCGCCGGGTTATCGCCAGGCCATCGAACTGCGCCCCAATACGCCGCTGCTCGAACACGCCTTGCGCAACCTGGCCAAGTCCCCGCTGAAGGCCGGCGAGGTCGACGTTCTGCTGATCGTACAAACCGGTCTGGCGCCGGCGCGCAGTTCGGTGCGCGTGCCGATTTCAGTGGATGTCGACGGTGAAACCTACATCACCAACATGTCGTTCCCGATCCTCATCCCCGACACGTCCACTCCGCCTGTGGACTTCGTCACGGTGGATGGCAAGAAACAGAAACTGACGTTGCTCAACAGCTTCGGCGACATGTCGCGGCGCACCTTGCGTGACGACATGCCGGGCATTATTCAACGCACGCTCCATCGCGCCCGGTCCAATGTCGAGTACCTGGCCTATCTGAAAAAACACAGGCCCGAGAAACTTGAGGAAACGATCCTGCAGCAGCTTCAACGCGAGGATGCCGACACCCGCGGCTGGCGCACGTTGCCGGACAAGACGCTGGTTGCCCGCCTGCGACTCAAGAAAGGCCAGCACCAACTGACGTTGCCCAACGCGCCGGACGCAACACCGGTCAGGTTCAAGGTGGATCAGACACACCAGGCTTTCAGCCTGCGCGCGGTGGGTAACCGCCGATTCGCCGCCGACGTCGCCTTGCAACTCGACACTGTTCCCGCACCGCAGGCTGCCATCAGCCCTGCTCAACCCTGAACGGAGATTTTCATGGGATTGAAATGCTTCGCCGTTGTCGCCTTGGCCTTGTTGGCGGGTTGCGTCACCCCGCCGCCACCGCCGGAACCCGGCAGTGCCGCCAGCAAAGTCATGGCCACCGGACCGATCGAGAACGTGGCCATCGGGCCGATGCGCATGGCCAGGGAAAACGGTTTCCTGACGGTTAATACGCAGCTGAGCAACACCGACTCCCACAACCGAACGCTCTATTACCGCTATCTTTGGCTGGGGCCGGAAGGCTTCCCGGTGGCCGACGCCGATACCTGGAAAAGCCTGACCCTGTATGCCGAGCAGACAAGTTTTCTGCCGGCCATCGCCCCCGTGCCCCAAGCCGTGGATTTCCGCCTGGAGATCAATACGCCGTGATCCGCCCACTTGAGACTTTGCCCATGTTTGCACGCGTTTCGTTCCTTGCCCTGGCCGCGCTGCTGATCGGTGGCTGCGCCGACAATCGCTCACCAGTGCTGGGCAGTGGCAACATCAGTTATGGCGACCCGAAAGCCGTGGAACTGATCACCAACGAATTCGGCTCGACCGACCTGCAAATGATCGCGGAAAGCATGACCCGCTCCCTCGCCCAGTCCGGTGTTTTGAAGGGCCGCCCGGTGGTTCAGGTGTACGACGTGATGAACAAGACCAGCGAATACATCGACACCCGGGAAATCACCACGTCGATCAAGACCCAGTTGATGCGTTCCGGCACCGCACGCTTTGCCAGCGACAACACGGACATGCAGAGCCAGGTCGCCCATCTGAAATTGCAAAACCAGAGCGGTTTGTACAAGAAGAGCACGGTGGCCAAAACCGGCAACATGATCGCCGCCCGTTATCGCCTGGAAGGCTCGATCAGTTCCATCGTCAAGCGCAGCAACGATTACAAGGACGTCTTCTACAAATTCAGCCTGCAGTTGGTCGATGTCGAAAGCGGGCTGGCCGAGTGGATGGACGAGAAAGAAATCCGCAAGACTACGGAGCGCTAAGCAATGCGTGCATGGATTGGCATCCTGGCCCTGGCCTGCGCCGCTGGCGTACAGGCGGCCCCGAAAATCGCTGTCACCGACCTCGCCTACGAGGCCAGCGTGGATCAATACGTTCACGTGGTATCGGCCCGGGACAATCATCAGCAGGACTATTACGGCGCCAGTGGCTCGTCCAGTTACGACGAGTACACGACGCAGAACAGCTACCTGGAACAGACCGAAATCCGCCGTTTCAGTGGCGACATCAAAGGCCAGATGCTCAAAACCGGGATGTTCCAGCTGATTCAGGGCTCGCCCTACACCGCCAGCGCCAAAAGCGATGTGTACGACGTGATCAAACGCATCAAGGCCGGCGACTTCAAAGGCGCCGACTACGTGCTGTTCGGCACACTGTCGGACATCGACTTCACCCAGGACATGAATGAGCTGGCCAACACTGACAGCTATTCGGCAGTGCTGGCGTTGACCCTGGTGGCGGACTTCAGCCTGATCAACACCCAGACGTATGAAATCACCTCAGCGTTCACGGCGATGGGCGAAGCTCAGGACACCAAATTGGTGAATGATCGGGACATCCACGTTTCGCTGAACCGGCCCCGGGTGGTGCGGGACGTGTCGAGGTCGTTGGGCGAACAGCTCGGGGATGGCAGTTATGTGCCGTCAGGACAACCGCAGCCGCGCAACGACCTGCCGCCGGATACCGCGCCGGTCATCCTGCGCTGACCCTGACGCCGATCACCTGTGGCGAGGGAGCTTGCTCCCGCTTGAGTGCGTAGCGCTCGCAATATTGGGGGCCGCTTCGCAGCCCAGCGTCGGAACGTCGCCCGGAGCAAGCCCCCTCGCCACAATGGATCGCGTTTCCCTTGAGAGGTTTTACACCGCAGCTTTGCGCAGCGTCGCCATAAACGCCGCCGCACCAATAAACAGCCCGGCAAACGTGCGGTTCATGCGTTTCTGCTGTTTTGGCGTGCGCAGCAGACGCAGTACCTTCGACGCCAACCCGGTGTACCCGGCCATGACGATCAGGTCGACGCAGACCATGGTCACGCCGATGATCAGGTACTGAGCCAACAGCGGCGCGTGCGGATCAATGAACTGCGGCAATACCGCCAGCATGAACACGAGGGCCTTGGGGTTGCTGATATTGACCAGAAAGCCGCGAAACACCAGGGCCATCGGCTTGCCGATCTGACGCACGGCTGCGTCGTCACTCATGTCGCTGGGCAGCGCACGCCATTGCTTGATCGCGAGGTAAACCAGGTACGCCACACCGAACCATTTGATCGCATAGAACGCGGTGGCTGATGCCGTGAGAATCGCGCCCACACCGGCGCCGACAATCGCGATCTGTACCGCCAGGCCCAGTTGCAGGCCCAAGGCGTTCCAGTAACCGCGCCAGAAACCGTATTGCAGACCGCTGGACATCGACGCAATGGCGCCGGCACCGGGAGACAGACTGATCACCCAGCAGGCGGCAAAAAACGCCAGCCATGTTTGAAGCTCCATTGCACACCTCGACTCAGACTTGTGACAGACGTCTAAGCTAATGCGGCTTTGGGCTGATGACCATCGATTTTTTACGGGATGTGGCGGCTGCCGACCAGCGTTCAGGACTCGAAAGGCTCATCGCCTGATAGTCCGCTATCGCGAGCAAGCTCGCTCCCACAGGGATCCCGGCTGATCACAAATCTGCGATCCAACCCAAAAACCTGTGGGAGCGAGCTTGCTCGCGATGGCGGTGTATCAGTCGAAAGAAGGTTTACTTTTCGATCCCGCTCAACGGAAACACATCACTCCCGCGCCAGCGCCGAACCGAACGCTGGAAGAACAGGCTGTTGGGCACTTGCACCATGGCGCTGCCGGTACCGAGTTCTTCCGCTTCAATCAGCGTGGTGTACAGCAGATTGATCGCCACCACCCGACCTTTGACGCCGGGCTTGTCGGTGGTGTCCACCAACTCGACGACGTCACCGATGCGGAACGGGCCGACGGTGAAGATCAGGATTGCGCAGAGCAGGTTGGAGAGCACGCTCCACATGGCGAAGAACGCCACCGCCGCGACAGCCACAAACCCGGACAACGCAGTCCAGAGCACGGTGGCCGAGACTCCGAGGCGTTCGAGTACGAAAATCAGCGCACTGCCCATGATCAGCCAGCGCAAACCGCCGCGCAGCGGCATCAGCAGCTGCGGTGGAAACGGGTAGCGCTCGCCCAGGCGAGTCAGGCATTTAGCGACGAAGCGTTGGGCGAAGTAACCCGCCAACAGAATCAGCAGGATTTGCGCGGCGAACCAGATCGGCTCGCCCCACCCCGCCGGCAGCGGCAGCTTGAAAGCTTCCATCAAGACAGCGCCTCCAGCTCCGCCTGCATGCTTTCGAGCAGTTCCAGGGCTTCCATCCAGGCTTCTTCGAGTTCGGCTTCACGCACCTTCAGCTTGGCCTGTTCAGCCAGCAGATCACGCAAATCGTTCTTGCGCGCCGGTTCGTAAATGTCGCTGTCGCCGAGGCTGGTATCGATCTTCGCCAGTTTCTCGTGCAGCTTGCCCAACTCGACTTCGAGCTTGTCAGCCTCACGCTTGTGCGGTGCCAGTTGCTGACGCAACGCAGCAGCAGCCTGGCGCTGGGCCTTCTTGTCGGTCTTGTCCGGGTTGACCGGGGTGTTGCTGACCGGGGCATTGCGCTGACGGTAGTCGACCAGCCAACGGGCGTAGTCTTCCAGATCGCCGTCGAACTCCTCGACCTTGCCGTCCGCCACCAGGTAGAAATTGTCGGTGGTGCTTTTGAGCAGATGGCGATCGTGAGAGACCACCAGCACCGCACCACTGAATTCCTGCAGGGCCATGGTCAGCGCCAGGCGCATTTCCAGGTCGAGGTGGTTGGTCGGTTCGTCGAGCAGCAACAGGTTCGGCCGATCCCAGGCAATCAATGCCAGGGCCAGACGGGCCTTTTCGCCACCGGAGAAATTCAGCACCGGCTCGTCGATACGCGCGCCACGGAAGTCGAACCCACCGAGGAAGTCGCGCAGTGTCTGCTCGCGCTCGGTGGGTGCCAAACGCTGCAAGTGCAGCAACGGGCTGGCCTTGGAATCCAGAGAATCCAGCTGATGCTGGGCGAAGTAGCCCACGACGGTGTTTTCGCCACGGGTCAGGCGACCGGCCAACGGCGAGAGTTCCCCGGCGAGGTTCTTGATCAAAGTCGACTTACCGGCGCCGTTCGGGCCGAGCAAACCGATCCGCGCACCGGGGGTCAGTTGCAGCTTGACCTTCTCCAGCACGGCTTTGTCGCCATAGCCCAGGCGAGCGTCCGACAGGTCGATCAATGGGCTGGAGATTTTCTGCGATTCGCGAAAGACGAAGTCGAACGGCGAGTCGACGTGGGCGGCGGACAGTTCTTCCATCCGCTCCAGCGCCTTGATCCGGCTCTGGGCCTGACGGGCCTTGGTGGCCTGGGCCTTGAAGCGGGCGATGTAGCTTTCCATGTGCGCACGCTGCGCCTGCTGCTTCTCGTAGGCCTGCTGTTGCTGGGCCAGGCGTTCGGCGCGGGCACGTTCGAAGGCGCTGTAACCACCGCGGTACAGGGTGATCTTGCGCTGATCGACGTGGGCCACGTGATCGACCACGGCGTCGAGGAAATCCCGGTCGTGGGAAATCAGCAACAAGGTGCCGGGATAGCTTTTCAGCCATTCTTCGAGCCAGATGATGGCGTCGAGGTCCAAGTGGTTGGTCGGCTCGTCGAGCAGCAACAGGTCCGAGGGGCACATCAAAGCCTGCGCCAGGTTCAGACGCATCCTCCAGCCACCAGAGAAATCTCCTACCGGACGATCCATTTGCTCGTTGGTGAACCCAAGGCCAGCCAGCAGCTTGCGGGCCCGAGCGTCGGCGGTGTAACCGTCGGCACTGTCGAGTTCCGCGTGCAGACGGGCCTGAGCCGCGCCGTCATGCGATGCTTCGGCCGCGGCGAGGTCGCGTTGCACCTCACGCAGGCGCAGGTCACCATCGAGCACGTAGTCGACCGCCAGGCGTTCGAGGGTCTCGATTTCCTGACGCATGTGGGCGATGCGCCAGTCAGCCGGCAGGAAGCAGTCACCCGAGTCCGGGTGCAGTTCGCCCCGAATCAAGGCGAACAGGCTCGATTTGCCGGCGCCGTTGGCACCGATGAGGCCGGCTTTGTGGCCGGCGTGCAGGGTCAGCTCAGCGTCTTCTAGCAGACGTTGAGGGCCACGCTGTAAAGTCAGGTTCTGAAGTCGAATCATAATGGCGGCGGAGTCTACCAGCTTCGCTCGCAACTGGCGCGAGTAGCACTATGTCCTCTGACCTGTGGAGCTTTTCCGTTACCACTTACTCCCGTCGCGGCGTTGAAGCCGCGTGCCTGACGTTGCAGTCGGCGGGTGTGAACGTGTGCTTGCTGCTATGCGGGTTGTGGCTGGGAGAACGTGGCGTTACCTGCAACGAACAACGCTTGCAGTTGCTTCGCGATGTAGCCGGACCGTGGGACGCCGATGTCGTGCAACCGTTGCGCGCCTTGCGAATGCAATGGAAAGCCGCCGCTGGCGAGGATGCCGGGCTGGATGATTTGCGCGAACAAGTGAAAACGCTGGAGATGGAAGCCGAACGGCATTTGCTGTTGCGACTGGAGCGTTTGTCGCAGAGTTGGCCGCAGTATGAGGTGACCGATTCAACGGCCTGGCTGGAAGGTGTGGCGGCAGGCGCCGCCCACCTGGACCGCGACGCGCTGCATCAGCTGCGCGTCGCGGCAACCGGCACTTAGGAAGCGCTGGCTGGGGTGGTGCTGGTGCTCGACGGTGCGGCTGGCGTTGGCGCAGACGATGGGGTCGAGGTGGTGGCTGCTGGAGCAGGCGAAGCCGATGCAGCTGGCGACGGAGCTGGAGTCGCTGGCTTGGCAGCAGCGGCCGGTTTTTTCACGGCTGGCTTCGCGGCAGCAGGTTTTGCAGCGGCTGGTTTCGCTGCTGGTTTCGCTGCAGCAGGTTTGGCGGCGGCAGCGGGTTTCGCGGCAGCAGGTTTAGCAGCGGGTTTCGCCGCAACTTTTGCAGCGGGTTTCGCAGCCGGTTTGGCGGCTGGTTTGGCGGCAGCGGTTTTAGCCGCGGCAGGTTTTGCGGCTGGCTTGGCGGCAGCAGCTTTTGCAGCGGCAGGTTTTGTAGCTGGTTTGGCAGCAGCCGTTTTAGCGGCTGGTTTTGCTGCCGATTTTGCAGCAGGTTTTGCCGCTGCGGTTTTCGCCACAGCCGGTTTCGCAGCCGCGGTTTTTGCAGCAGGTTTAGCGGCAGCCGTTTTGGCAGCGGCTGGCTTGGCGGCAGGTTTGGCAGTCGTCAATTTAGCCGCTGGTTTTGCAGCGCTGGCTGCGACTGGTTTTTTTGCCGCAGGTTTTGCCGCAGCTTTCACCGGTGCTTTGGCGGCAGGCTTGGCCGGTGCTTTTGCAGCCGTCGGTTTGGCAGCAGCTTTCTTGGCAGGTGCCGCAGCAGGCTTGGCCGAACGCAGGGACAACGCCTTGCCGACAGCCTCTTGTACACGACCGATACCCTGGGCCAGTTTCAGGCTTTCTTGAGCATCGCGCTTGAGTTGCAGGATGTAGCTGCGGGTTTCGGATTGACGATCCTTGAGGGCATCGAGCAAGTCCTCAAGTTCTTTCACCGCACCCTTCGCTTTGGTTTGTGCCTTGGCTTTACCGGCAGCTGCGGCGTCCTGCAATTTGGTACGGGATTTGTGCAATTTCTCCTGCGCTTTTCCGCGCTGCTTTTCCAGTTTGGCGAGCAGTTTTTCAGCATCAGCCAAGGCTTGGGAACAAGCGTTTTCCAAATGATCGAGCAGGCTGCCCGAGAGTTGTTGGAGTAAGTGCAACGGGGTATTTACAGGCTTCTTGGTGGCCGACATGGTTTACCTCCTGGCTGACGTGGGTGCGGCTCATACTAGACCTCAGATGACACCGCCGCTAGGGCATGTTGACAGTATCGAAAGCGCTGCGTTGCAACAGATTGAAATTCTTCTGCGCGGGTGCAAAACCAGTTCACCTTTGAGCGCACTCACACTGGCATAATCCATCGCATCTCAGATCGGAGTGTGCCCATGTCGCGCTACTTTTTTTTATCGTTGTGCGTGTGTTTTTCCGTGGCCCAGGCCGCCGAAAAAACCACCCCAAATGAGGCTCACGATCTTGCTTACAGCCTGGGTGCTAGCCTGGGTGAGCGCTTGCGCCAAGAGGTGCCGGACCTACAACTCCAGGCATTGCTCGACGGTTTGCAACAAGCCTATCAAGGCAAGCCACTGGCCTTGAAAGACGAGCAGATCGAACAGATTCTGGCCGAGCACGAAGCCCAGGTCGCCGAGCAACCCGCCGTAGCGCAAAGTGAAGTCGCGCTGGAAAAAGAGCAGCGGTTCCTCACCGAGGAAAAAGCCAAACCGGGTGTTCGTGAGCTGGCAGATGGAATTTTGCTGACCGAGTTGGCACCGGGCACCGGGGCCAAGGCGGGTCCTAATGGCAAGGTCGAAGTTCTATATGTAGGACGCCTTCCCGACGGCACGGTGTTCGATCAGAACAGCAAGCCTCAGTGGTTCAGTCTTGATAGCGTGATCAGCGGCTGGCGCAGCGCATTGCAAAACATGCCGGTGGGTGCGAAATGGCGCCTGGTGATTCCATCGTCGCAAGCCTATGGCGCGGACGGTGCCGGCGACCTGATCGCCCCGTTCACGCCACTGGTGTTCGAAGTCGAATTGCGCGGTGTCACAGGCTGAAAGCCGGAAACGAAAAACGGCGCGCATCGCGCACCGTTTTTTAGTCTTGCAGGAGAGGTTCAGGCCTGAACCGGGTCCTCTTCCTTGTGAGCAGTGTGCAGCACTTCGATCAGGCAATCTTCCAGTTCGAAGCGTTCGTGCAACAGCCCGCCCAGCTCCTTGAATTTCTCTGCGACGCACTTGCCTGCATCACACAGGTCATTGAACGCCAGCAGCTTCTCGGTGATGACGTCGATGCGCGGGTAAATCGTCTCGGCCAGCTCCAGCCCGCGAGTATCGCCAAAAGCCTTGGCTTCGCCGGTCAGCTGTTCGTAGATTTCGAAGTGCCCGGCAGATACGTAATCGACCAGCACGCCGCAGAATTCCTGCAACGGCTTTCGGTTTTCGCCCAAAGCCTCTGGCTCGGCACCGAGAGCATCGTAGGCTCGAACCAGTTCGTGACGCTCCTGCAACCAGCGATCGATCAGCAGATGCACTCCACCCCAACGTTCCTGAGCATTCTGACAACTTTCGAGCATGGTGATCTCTCTTCCCTTGTGGGTCATGCTGCCCTACACCTGTCGCAGTCTTGATAATCAAGAATCGACCAGGCAGAGCGTCATCGAGCAACATAATTCCAATGACACGTGCGGGCCAGATTATGCCCGCGCGACAATGGCTTCAAGGTACGCAGGAGATAAAGTTCATACAAGTGTTTAATCACCCGCCAGCCCCCGGTGCGACGACACGCCGCTGAGCGGTCGCTCGCAGGCAAGCCAGACAACGCGCAGCAGCTGATAAACACTCAGAATTGTCACCGCCATGAAGAGCAACAGACTCCATTCCGGGATGCTCAGGTCAAACAGCGTCCAGGAAATTTCTGCGCAATCTTCGTCCCCTTTGAACATCAGCGTCACTTTGCACAGCCAGGGCAGGTTCTCGTATAGGGCCTGCGGATGGGTGGAGCAGGTCGATAGCTGATGCGCCGGATCGCTTTGCAACAAGACTTGCCGCCACGCCGCGACCATACCGGCGAGACTGCATGACAAACCGAGCAGCCAATAAAGAAAAGTCCCGAAGCGGCCAGGGCCATGCACCGAAGCCGCCAGGCAGACACCGGTGAACAACGCCAGGCAGACTCGCTGCAAAAGGCATAACCCGCAAGGCTTGAGGCCGATTGCGTATTCCAGGTAATAGGAAACGCCCAAGGCCAGGGCACCTGCAATAAAAGCCATGAAAAACAAGGAGCGTGAGCAGGCCAAAAACATGGCTTATCCGTAACAGTAGAGACAGGCGGTTACGGTAGAGGAAAGCGCGCCAGCCTTTCAAGGCAGGTCGGCACGGACACTTCACCAGAAGTGTAGGGAATTCCCGACAGCGTCGAGAGGATTTGATGTAGCCCTCTGTAGGACAAAGCTAATCAGGGGCTACAACGCCAAACATTCAACGGATTTCACGCGACCGAATCACGCCAAAGAACGGCTTTCGCCCCTGTAGCAGCCTGCGTCCGGTTGCAAAGCAGCCGTCATAAATTAAACGCGATTAGCCTGATGAAACCGTGCGCTCGTTTTACGACTGCTTCGCAACCGGACGCAGGCTGCGCCAGCTGCTACAAGGGAATCCTTTCAGGCGTAAACGGGCGCTGGGAGTGGTGCCGCCAAGAGGCGCTCGTCCAGCAGGACCAGGCCTTCCTGGAACAACTGGTTGCTGCGCTCTGTGTCGCCAAGCTGAGCGAGCAACCGCGCCAATTCCGCACAGGCTTCCGGGTTGCGCTGTACCCGCAAACTACTTTCCAGATAGTCCCGCGCCTTGCCCCACAGACTGCTTTGCAGGCACAGCCGGCCGAGTGTCAGCAGAAGGCTTGGGTCGGCCGGATGATCCTTGAGCCATCCCTCGGCCGTTTGCAGTTGACGAGCCGGATCGCTACCGCGCACCAGACCGTAGAGACGCGCCAAATGACTGTCGTACTTGCGCTTGAGCGCCGTGCGCAGCACTTCTTCCGCTTCAACCTGCGCGCCCAGTTGCCGCAGCTGCTCGGCATAGGCCAGCACCAACTGAGGCTCCTGGCGCTGAGCCGAGGTGAGTTGCTGCCAGGCGCGATTGAGCGATTGCAAACCCACCGTGCCGTCCGCTTCCTGATGCGCCGCCAGGGAAAGGTTTTCACCCCACGCCCGGCGTTCCAGATCGGCCAGCTCGGCGGGCGGCAAGACTTTATCCTTGCGCAGCTCCGGGAGCAGGCGAATCACCGCCGACCAGTCGCCGCGCTGCTGATGCAGACGCTGCAACTGGCGCAAGGTCTGGACGTTATGAGGATGACGCTCGTGCATGGCTTGCAGCGTCACCAGGGCGCCTTCAGTGTCGCCGCGGTCGTTCTGCAACTGCGCGTGACTCAAGGCAATCGCCAATTCGGCCTGCGGCTGGCGCTCGAGTGCGCGTTCCAGCAAGTTGTCGCATTCCTCGTAGTGACCTTGTTCATTGGCGGCGCGCGCGGCGCCGAGGTAGTAGAGCAGCGGCTGGCGCTCGGCTTCGGCAGCGCGATGCAGGTGACGCTGCGCACTGGCCCATCGACCTTCTGCCAGGTCCAGCTGACCGTGTTCGATCGCCACTTGCACCCGACGGCTGCGATTGCGCCGCGACCACGGATTGACCACGCCGCTGGACGTCATCACCAGCACGACCAACGCCTTGATGCCCCAGAACACCAGCCAGAGCACGGCGACCAACGCCAGGGTTGCCCACAGGCTCGCTTCATAGCGAAAGGTCTTGTAGGCGATCAACACGTAACCGGAATGCTCGGCAATCGCCAGGCCCAGTGCGGCGGCTGCGGCGATGACCAGGAATACGATCACATAGAGGCGTTTCATGGCGTGGCCTCCTGCGCAGTGTTCGCGGCCGGTTTTGCCATCGGTTTGATCGAGTCTTCGGCGTTGACGTTACGCCGCTCCAGATACCCCTGGACCGCACTCAATGTCCCGGTCAGGTCCGGCGTGACCACCGTGACCGGCTGCTTGCTCAACTCGCCCACCTGCTCAAGCATGACTTTGCTTTGAGGGTTGTCCGGGTTGAAGTTGCCGGTCAATACATCCCGCGCCTCGGCCAGCGCCTGGGTGTAGACCGCTGCCTGGCCATTGAGCGCGGCCCATTGCGCCTGCTCCAGCGCCAGGCTCAGCGCCAGACGCACCTGACTCAGGCTCTGCCCTGCCAGCAATGGGCGAACATTTTTGTCAGCATTGAAGTCGATGCGGATGTAGCGGGAAATCTGATCCCACCACTGCGCCCAACGACTGGCACCGTCGCCATCGGCCGTCAGGCCCAACAGCGATTCGCCACGATCCTTGTACTCGGGGGCCAGCTCGGTGAGGTCGATGACCTGATCGCGCAATGCGCCCAGTCGCAGGAACAACCCTGTGCGATCCGGCTGCTCTGTGCTGCGCAGCGCCACCAGGGTTTTGGCCACTTGCTCGCGAGCGGCGAAGGCACCGGGATCGTTCTGTTCACGCAAAATTTCATCGGCGCCCTGCACCAGGGCCTGGGCGCTGCTGATGTCCTGCAGCGCAGAAAGACGCAGGCTGGCCAGACGCAACAAGTGCTCGGCTTCGGCCAGACGCCAATCTTTGCGGCTCGCGCCGAGGACCGTCTCCAGACGCTGATTCAAGCGTTGCTGATCGCCTTGCAACTGCGTCACCAGACGGCTGCGAGCATCCAGTTCTTCGGCCGCAGGCATTTGTTCAAGGCGCGCGCTCAGGCGCTGTTCGTTGAGTTTCAGGCTCTGCGCCTGATCGTTCAACGCCTGGACCTGGCTCAACTGCTGCTGGTTGTTGGCTTGCAGGTGACGCACCTGCCAAACACCCCAACCGCCCACGGCAACACCGGCGGCGCCCAACAGCAGCGCGACGATTGCCAGCCCATTGCCCCGGCGCTGCACTGTGGCAGGTGGTGGAGTTTCCACCGGCGCTTCAAGCACCGGCAGCACGTCTTCTTTTGGCAAGGCTGTTTCGCTCACGTATCCATCCTTTGCATTAGAGAACGGGTTCGGGATGCTCCCGTAACGCCGTCAGCAAAGCCGCGGCACTGGCGCCACGACAATCCACAACTGTTTGGGCCCCGGCGGCACGTGCCAGCTCGGCGACCCTGGGGCTTGGAACAAACAACGGCAACCGCGCCATTTCAGGCCAGGCATCGCCCGCCAATTGGCGCAGGTGCTCAAAACCCTGTCCACTGCTGACCACCAGCCCGTTCAAGCGTTCCGCTTCGATACGGTCAGGCAGAACCGTCGACGGGTAGTGAGGCAGTCCGCGACGGTATAACTCCAGATACTCGACACTAGCACCAAGCTCGCGCAAACGCTCAGCCAGCAACTCGCGCCCGCCCTCCCCGCGCAGGATCAGCACCTGCGGATCGGGTCGGGCAATCGCCTCGCGCAACGAGGGAAGTTCAAGCAAGGCTTCGCTGTCATCGCCCTCGGCGGGGAAACTCACGTTCAGCCCGTTATCCGCCAGGATCTGCGCGGTCGCCGCGCCCACGCTGAACCAGCGTGGGGACGGTGGCTGTGGCCAATACTGATTGAGCAGGTCAACGCCAATTCTGGCGGCCGGTTTACTGACCACGATCACCGCACAGTAACGATCCAGCCCCTGAATCACCTCGCGCATTGTGTCAGAGACAGCAATCGGCTCGATCTCCAGAAGCGGCAAGCTGCTGCTGAAAATCCCCGCTTGCGACAAAACACCGCTCAGCGCCGCCGACTCATCCGCAGGGCGCGTCAGCAGCAGGCGCCAGCCCGTCACTCGTGACCTGCCTCGCCATAGACCGCCTTCAGAATGTCGCCGGCGCCCTGGCTCAGCAAGTCTTCAGCCACTTGCACACCCAAGGCTTCTGCATCGCCACGCGGTGCGCGGGCCTCGGCACTGAGCAGCAGGCCGCCGCTCGGATCGCCCACCAGACCGCGCAACCAGATCTGCTCGCCTTCAAGCACGGCGTAGCAGGCGATCGGCACTTGGCAGCCGCCATTCAGATGTTTGTTGAGGGAACGTTCCGCGGTCACGCGGGTGGCGGTGTCCTGGTGATGCAACGGCGCCAGCAACGCGTGGATTTCACTGTCGGCGCTGCGGCACTCGATGCCCACCGCGCCCTGGCCACCGGCCGGCAAGCTGTCGTCGACACTGATCGCCGAGGTGATGCGATCTTCGAAGCCGAGACGAATCAGGCCGGCAGCCGCGAGGATGATGGCGTCGTATTCGCTGGCGTCAAGCTTGGCCAGGCGCGTGTTGACGTTGCCGCGCAGGAAGCGGATTTCCAGGTCCGGGCGGCGGGTCAGCAACTGAGCCTGACGGCGCAGGCTGGAGGTGCCGACGATGCTGCCCTGCGGCAACTCATCCAGGCTGGCGTAGGTATTGGAAACGAACGCATCGCGCGGGTCTTCGCGCTCGCAGATGCAGAACAGACCGAGGCCTTCGGGGAAATCCATCGGCACGTCTTTCATCGAATGCACGGCGATGTCGGCTTCGTTTTCCAGCAGCGCGGTTTCGAGTTCCTTGACGAACAGGCCCTTGCCACCGATTTTCGACAGGGGCGAGTCGAGCAGCTTGTCGCCACGACTGACCATGGGCACCAGCGTCACAAGCAGACCAGGATGAGCCTGCTCCAGACGGGTCTTGACGTATTCGGCCTGCCACAGGGCAAGAGCACTTTTGCGGGTGGCGATGCGGATTTCGCGAGAGGACATGGATCAATCCGTACTGAATAGATACGGCGGATAATAACAGCTCAGCCAAATCCACTTTGACTTGTATCAGACACTGCGTGGCCTCCCTGGCCTCAAACGTCCAGCAAACGGATATGAAGTTCGCCTGTGATCAGCGAATTAAAGCTGTTGCATCATTTTGCGCACGCCGGCCACATGGCGACGGCTGACGATCAGGGCATCGCCATTGAGCCCTTTGAGGAACAGCTGAAAATGCCCCAGCGGTGTGCGTTGCAGGCGTTCGATACGTTCGCGGGCAACCAGCGCGTTGCGGTGGATGCGCACGAAACGATCACCGAATTCATCTTCCAGGGCCTTGAGCGGTTCATCCAGCAGCACTTCGCCGCCTTCATGGCGCAAGGTCACGTATTTGTGGTCAGCAATGAAGTAGACCACCTGACCCAACGGGATCAGCTCAATGCCTTTACGTGTTCGGGCACTGATGTGGCTGCGGGGGCCGCTACCGCTTTCGGCGGCTGGACGGGTCAGGGCGGCGAGCTGGACGCGATTGGGCCGCTCGGCTTTTTTCAATGCATCATGTAAATGTTCAGTTCGCACAGGCTTCACCAGATAGCCCACGGCGCTGGCCTGCAGGGCTTCCACGGCAAATTCATCGGGCCCGG
>NZ_LT607556.1:0-47026 GCF_900095275.1 Pseudomonas sp. UMAB-40 | reverse complement strand
GCCACTTGCAGGCCATCAAGGCCTGGCATGCCGATATCGAGCAACACGATATCCGGCTTGTGACTGTCAATCAGCGCTAACGCCTCTTCGCCGTTCGTGGCGCTGGGCTCCAGGACATTGTATCCCTCGAGTTCGCCAACCATTCGGCTCAGGCGCTCGCGGGCTAGGGGTTCGTCATCAACGATCAGGACATTCATATTGCGCTGGATTCCTGCGTGAGTCTCGCACAAGGATAGCGTAGACAGGTGAAGTGACGTCCGTCACCGCGATCCACGCTAAGACTAGCGCGAGGGCCAAAAAGTGCCGCGAGACCGGCGGCTAAATTTTCATCTGCCGAGTGATTGGAGGCTCTGGCCCGCATTAGCGAGGTATCGCCGTAGGGTTTGCCGATACACAATATGAACACCCCCTCTTCTTATAGTCAGCCGCAGCGCCCCAGAAGTGCGCTGATCCTATTGTCCAACTGTAGACGGTTGCAGGGACGATATTGCTCAATCGGAAAATATCGTTGCGCAATTTCCCACAAGGCCTGTCCTGAGTATGGACCCCGCCTTGTGAAAAAAACCTGTCGACCAGCGTCAGCGACAGGATTGGCAACCCTGTTATTATCCGCGGCAGCTTCCAACGTCATTTTTTTCTTCAGCCGACACGAGCGAATTCATGAGCACTGACAAGACCAATCAGTCCTGGGGCGGCCGCTTCAGTGAACCCGTCGACGCCTTCGTCGCCCGCTTCACCGCCTCCGTCACTTTCGACCAGCGCCTGTATCGCCACGACATCATGGGCTCGATCGCCCACGCCACGATGCTGGCCAAGGTCGGCGTGCTGACCGACGCCGAGCGCGACAGCATCACCGATGGCTTGAAGACCATCCAGGGTGAAATCGAGGCCGGTCAGTTCGACTGGCGCATCGACCTCGAAGACGTGCACATGAACATCGAGGCGCGTCTGACCGACCGCATCGGCGTCACTGGTAAAAAACTGCACACCGGGCGCAGCCGCAACGACCAGGTCGCCACCGACATCCGCCTGTGGCTGCGTGACGAGATCGACCTGATCCTCAGCGAAATCACCCGCCTGCAAAAAGGTTTGCTGGAGCAGGCCGAGCGCGAAGCCGGCAGCATCATGCCGGGCTTCACCCACCTGCAAACCGCGCAGCCGGTGACCTTCGGGCACCACATGCTGGCCTGGTTCGAAATGCTCAGCCGCGACTACGAGCGCCTGGTCGACTGCCGCAAGCGTACCAACCGCATGCCGCTGGGCAGTGCCGCACTGGCCGGTACCACCTACCCGATCGACCGCGAATACACCGCTCAACTGCTGGGCTTCGACGCTGTGGGCGGTAACTCGCTGGACAACGTGTCCGATCGTGACTTCGCCATTGAGTTCTGCTCGGCCGCGAGCATCGCGATGATGCACTTGTCGCGCTTCTCCGAAGAGCTGGTGCTGTGGACCAGCGCGCAGTTCCAGTTCATCGATCTGCCTGACCGATTCTGCACCGGCAGCTCGATCATGCCGCAAAAGAAAAACCCGGATGTGCCAGAGCTGGTGCGCGGCAAGACCGGCCGCGTCTTCGGCGCGCTGATGGGCCTGCTGACTTTGATGAAGGGCCAGCCACTGGCCTACAACAAGGACAATCAGGAAGACAAGGAACCGCTGTTCGATGCCGCCGACACCCTGCGCGACTCGCTGCGGGCCTTCGCCGACATGATCCCGGCGATCAAGCCCAAGCACGCGATGATGCGCGAGGCGGCGCTGCGTGGTTTCTCCACCGCCACCGACCTGGCTGACTACCTGGTACGCCGTGGCCTGCCGTTCCGTGATTGCCACGAAATCGTTGGCCATGCCGTGAAGTACGGTGTGGAAAGCGGCAAAGACCTGGCGGAAATGAGCCTGGAAGAGCTGCGCAAGTTCAGCGACCAGATCGATCAGGACGTGTTCGCCGTGCTGACCCTGGAAGGCTCGGTGAACGCCCGCGACCATATCGGCGGGACTGCGCCGGCGCAGGTCAAGAAAGCTGTGGCGCGCGGTCAGGCATTGCTCGCCAGCCGCTAAACCGCCAAAAGAATCGTCGGAACGCCGCCCGGAGCAAGCTCGCTCCCACAAGGATCTCTGATCAGCCACAAATCTATAGCCGACACAGAAACCTGTGGGAGCGAGCTTGCTCGCGATGACTGACTTCAGAACGCTACAAACCCTACTTCTTGGAAGCGACCATCGCCATAAACGCCGGCATCGCCGCTTCCTTGTCCGCCGCAATCCGCTGCACGTTCGGGTTCTGCTCCAGTCGCTCCAACAGCGCCCTGGCCGCCGGCATCTCGGCCAGCAGATCGATTTCGAACAGCTTATGCGCCACCGCACAGGCCAACGGTACGCTGTACAAGAAATACAGATCCGCAATGCTCAGACTGTCCCCCGCCACATAAGGGGCGAATTTGCCGTGCCTGCCCAATGCGGCAAAGCCCGCCAACAGCTCGGCCTTGGTCTTGTTCTTGATCGCCTCTGGCACCGGCATGCCGAAAAACGCCTCGGCGTAGCACGCCCGAGCCGGCAACTCGATGTACAGCTCGATTTCCTTGGCCACTGCCAGCACCTGCGCCCGCTCAAACGGATCGCTCGGCAGGAGCGGGGTACCTTTCTGACTTTGCTCGATGAACTCGAGAATTACCGCCGTTTCGTTGATGAAACCCTGCTCGGAGCGCAAGACTGGCACCTTGCCGCGCGGACTGATGGCCAGCGCTTCCGGGCTTGTGCCGGCATAAAACGGTACTTCTTCAAACGGAACGCCCTTCTCCAGCAGCGCCAGCTTGACCATGTTGTAGTAGTTACTGACGGAAAATCCATAAAGCTTGAGCATCACAAAGCCTCCAGGCCGTGCGGGGTTGGCAGTGCCTGTTTATAGAACGCCGAAGCGATTCTTGCCAGCAGCATCACAGCGCTGAATGCAGGTAAACTGGCCGCCTTAAACTTGAGGAGCCTGCCATGAGCGAGCCAACCGATATCGAGATCGACGAAGAAGAATTCGCCGAAAACACCCTGATCGAAGCCATCGAAAACCAGATCGAAAGCGACAACCCTCCTGCGGCCAAGGCCACGTTCAACAAGCTGACCCTGGTGGGTTACGAGCGTGAGGAAATCCTCAACCTGATGGCCCACGTGTTGGCGGTAGAAATCGACGCGATCCTCGAAGAAGACCGCGCGTTCAACACCGAATGGTACGAAGCAGCCCTGCGTGCATTGCCAGAGTTGCCGCCGGAAAAGAAGTAACCCCGGTCTCCAGGGCGCAGGCCTCTGTGGCGAGGGAGCTTGCTCCCGCTCGAGTGCGAAGCGCACGCAATATCTTCGACAGTTGCCGAGATGTTGGGGCTGCTTCGCAACCCAGCGGAAGCAAGCTCCCTCGCCACAAAAACCCCTTTGCCACAGAAGCACCATCGCCTCACAACCTTCTCTCAACACAGATTGTCACCAATCTCCTCCGCCTTCCCCCAGCCCCTGACTACACTGAATCCACCCCGCTGCCGCACCACCCTTCGGGGAATGCATCCCGAGGCGAAAAAACCCTGTCGCGAGCACTGGACATGCCGCACGAGTGGGCTCACCTTAGGGGCGCTGTCGTCCAATTCCTAGAAAGTCTGGAGTCCTTATGTCGCTTACCCCTGAGTTGGTTGCCGAACTGGAAATCCTCGCCCTCTTCAACCTGGACAGTTCCCAGGAAGGTTTGAAAATTCATCAGACCGCTGCCCCGAAAGCCATTGCTGCCGCTCAACGCCTGTACGAAAAAGAACTGATCGATCAGCCCGATGGCGGTTATCTGACCAGTCTGGGTCGTGACGCCGCGCAAAATGTACAAACAGTTCTGACGATTCTGAGCGTCCAGGAAACAGCCTGAGTATTACTGCATCGCCCACGGAAACCCCTGCTACGGGATTTCCGCGGGCACACTTTTTGACCTGCGGTCGCCGCACGGTAGAAATCTGACGTCAAAAAACAAAATCAGCTTAAAAGTCCCGGGCCCGAGGCGCTAAACTGCCCCTCATCCGTAGACCCCACGTCCGAGCCTCGCGAGCCGGTTTGAGCTGACATGACCCGCACCCATGAAATCCGCCCCGATCTGGACCAGGGAATCGACCGCAAGGTTCTCAGCCAGCTGCGCGCGCGTTTTCTGAAGCTCAACGAAGGCCGCATGGCCCGTGCCATGGAAGGGTTGTCACCCCGCCAGCAAACGGTGCTGACGCTGCTGCCGCTGTTTTTCCACGTGAATCACCCGCTGTTGCCCGGTTATGTGTCGGGCAGCACGCCGGCCGGGCTGTCGAATTTCGAGCCTGACGCCAACGCCCTCGCCGAAGCCCAGCGCCTGACCCGATCGTTTTCCTATAAGCCACGCCACGGCAGCAATCCACCGCGACCGATCCACGGGCTGTTCCTGATGGGCAGCCTCGGCACCCTGGCCCAAGCCGATCAAAGCGACATGGACGTGTGGGTCTGTCATGGGCCGGACTTGAGCGAGAACGAACTCGCCGAGCTGCGCAAAAAGTGCCAGTTGCTTGAGGCCTGGGCTGCCAGCCAGGGCGCCGAGGCGCATTTCTTTCTGATCGACCCGACCCGCTTCGTGCTCGGCGAGCGCGATACACAATTGAGTTCGGAAGACTGCGGCACGACCCAGCACTACCTGCTGCTGGATGAGTTCTACCGTACCGCGATCTGGCTGGCCGGCCGCACGCCGATCTGGTGGCTGGTGCCGGTCTACGAAGAAGCCGCCTACGACCGTTACACCCACACGCTGCTGTCCAAGCGTTTCATCCGCGCAGACGAGTCGCTGGATTTGGGGCATCTGGCCTATATCCCGCCGGGGGAATTCATCGGCGCCGGGCTCTGGCAGCTGTTCAAGGGCATCGAGTCGCCCTACAAGTCCGTGCTCAAACTGCTGCTGACCGAGGTTTACGCCAGCGAACACCCGAAGGTCCACTGCCTGAGCCTGCGCTTCAAGCAGGCGGTATTCGCCAATCAACTGGACCTCGACGAACTCGACCCCTACATCGTCGTTTACCGGCGCATCGAGGAATACCTCACCGCCCGTGGCGAGCCGGAGCGCCTGGAACTGGTACGCCGAGCGTTGTACCTGAAGGTCAACCGCAAGCTCACCGGCAGCAGTCGCACCCAGAGCTGGCAACGTTCGCTGCTTGAGCGCCTGGCTCACGAATGGCACTGGGATCAGCGGCAGCTGGCGCTGCTCGACAGCCGCAGCCAATGGAAAGTCCGCCAGGTCAGCACCGAACGCCGAGCCCTGGTCAACGAGCTGAACTACAGCTACCGCTTCCTGACCCAGTTCGCCCGCAACGAGCAAACCGTCAGTCTGATCAACAAACGCGACCTCAACGTGCTGGGTCGGCGGCTGTATGCAGCCTTTGAGCGCAAAGCGGACAAAGTCGAGTTCATCAACCCTGGCATCGCCCCGGACCTGGCCGAAGACACCCTGACCCTGGTGCAGGCGCCCAACAAGAAAGAAACCGGGCAAACCCAGTGGGGTTTGTACAACGGCAGTCTGGCAGCCCACGAGTGGGAACATTTCGCGCCGATCAAGCGCAGTCGCCAATTGCTGGAGCTGCTGACCTGGTGCCACCGCAATGGCGTGATCGACAGCAGCACCCGCCTCGCCTTGCACCCCGGCACCAGCGATTTGAGCGAGTTCGAACTGTTCAACCTGCTCGGCAGCCTGCAACAAAGCATCGCCCTGCCGTTGGCGACGGTCGCCGAAGAGCCGTTGCTGCGCGCCAGTGTGCCGAGTGAAGTGCTGATTCTGGTGAACGTTGGCGTCGACCCGCTCAAGCATCACCGCGACCTGAATATCCTGATGACCACCGAGCGCACCGATTCCCTGAGCTACGCCGGTGTCCGGGAAAACCTGGTGCTGACCCTGGACCAGGTCACGCTCAACAGCTGGAACGAAGTGTTGGTCAACCGCTACGACGGCCCTCACGCCCTGCTCGACTGCCTGCGCGATTACCTCAACAACTTGCCGAAAGGCCCACAACAACCCCGCTTGAGGGTGCGTTGTTTCTGCCACAACCGGGCGCAATTCATCGCCCGGCGGGTCGAGGAGGTACTCGACACCGCGCAGAACCTGCTGCTTAGCCAGCTCAATCATCGTTACCTGCTGCAGGTCCAGCAGCATTATCACGTGCTGGAACTGGTGCCCGGCCAGGTCAATCACGTCGCCCTCGCCACGTTGCCAGCGCTGTTCGATTACCTGGGTGAAGAACTCGCGAGCTACAGCCCGCTGCACCTGGACCCGATGGCACTGGAAGACCACGACCTGGCGCTGATCCTGCCCATGGGCCAGCCCGAATGCATTCAGGTGTTCTACCGAATCAACGAACAGCAGGCGGATCTGTACGTACTGGATGAGTTCAATGCCCTGTGGCAACAACGATTGCCCTATCACGACGAGCAAAGCCTGCTGGTGCCGCTGCAACGGTTCCTGCAATCGATCCAGTACCGGCGCGACGCGTTGCTGCCGATGAACACCGCCCAACCCCTGAACCTCGACACGTTGTATTACCAGCTATTGCCGTCAGGTCCCGGCCGGGCCCGTCGCGTCGAAGCCCGGCCGGCGCCGCAAACCCCGACCAACAAACCGTTCTACGACGTGCAGGCGATCATCGGCAAAGCCGCGCCGGGACAGGTGCAGGTCACGTTGTATTGCAATCAGCGGGAGTTTTCAGAGCTGGAATATGGCGACCAACTGTTCAGTGTGGTCGCCCAGGAAATCGTCGATCAGCGCCGGGAAACCGAGCGCTATCGTTGCTACATCACCGACTTGGACCTGTCGGGCCTGCTCGGTGATGCTCAGAGTTCAAGTAATTTGTACTTGCGCTACAAGGCTGACCTGGAGCGCGCGTTGAATGAGGCGCTCGAGCAGGTCTAAGCGGTTTATTCCGGAAAGTGACCGCCCTCGGCTGGCTGTGATTCGACTTCCAGCAGGGTCAGTTTCAGGGTTTTGCCACCCGGTGCTGGCCAGTCGATGTGTTGACCAACTTTAAGGCCGAGCAGCGCGCTGCCGACTGGCGCCAGAATCGAAATTTTGCCTTCGTCAGCGTTGGCATCCTTGGGGTAGACCAAGGTCAGGTGGTAGTCCTTGCCACTGATTTCTTCGCGGCAATGCACCCGGGAGTTCATGGTCACGACATCGGCAGGCACATCTTCGTGACCGACCAGGGTATCGGCGCGATCCAGTTCGGTTTGCAGCGCGATAACGCCCGGCAGCGTGTCATCCAGGCTGTCGATCAGGCGCTCCAGACGTTGCACGTCCAGACGAGTAAGAGTGATGGAAGGTGCGGTCATGATTGAGGCAGACTCCTTTCTTCTGCACAAAAAAAGCAAAACCCCGCCAGAAAAAGGCGGGGTTTTCACGGGCCTCGATGGGTTGAGGCGTTTCTGGACACTATCACAGCTCAATAATTATACAAGTGAGGGGCGACCAAGCCCCTGCGCTGACATTTTGGAGAGGGGCTTGCCTGTGGCGAGGGAGCCTGTCGGATCGCCGCACCGTCCCGCTCGGCTGCGCTGCAGTCGTGAGCTTTTTGGGGCCGCTTCGCAGCCCGGCGGGACGGTGCGGCGATCCGACAAGCTCCCTCGCCACAAAAGCTCTTATGCCAAGACTTTGCGCTGGACTGCCTGGGCGCAGATAACCCGGCGGCGATCATCGTCGGCCGAGCGCCATTCGCGGATGTCTTCGACATGACGAAAACAGCCAAGGCAGACCTTCTGTTCGTCCAGCCGACACACACCGCTGCACGGCGAAGGCACCGCCGGGCTGACATTGCTGTAGAGCGGCTTGGGCGGGCGAGCGGACGCAGGCTGGGTCACGATCTCACAGGCCTTCGAAATCGAGCTCGACGCCAGCCTGCTGCTTGACGATGCGCTCAAGCATCTCGCCCAACTGCTCTTCGCTCTTGTCGCACATCCAGCGCTCGCTTTCGGCGTCGTAATCGAAGTGGAAACCACCGGACACGGCCGCGAGCCACAGCTGACGCAGCGGTTCCTGACGGCTGAAGATCAACTGGCTGCCGTTTTCGAACTTGACGGTGAGCACACCGGCCGAGCTCTCCAGATCAATATCCAGGTCGCTCTCATCGAAAATATCTTCCAGCGTCTGCTGGGTGGCATCGACCAGGTCGTGGAAACGGGCTTCGGTCAAACTCATTACGGCAACCTCAAAAAGTATCTACTCACGCTCAAGCGCCGCAAGATACGGGCGAGCCCCGGTGATTGCAAAGAATAACGACTAAGCACCACTTTGTGGGAGCGAGCCTGCTCGCGAAGAGGCCAGCACATCCAACATCTTTATTGGCTGACACACCGTCTTCGCGAGCAAGCCCACGCCCACAAGGATTGCACGATACTGGCCGGCATCATGCGAAGGCCCGCCGGACGGGAGCCGCGTTACATAGGCAAGCTGCCGGGTGGCCGGTATACTCCGGCGCAATTAACGCATTTTCAAGGATTTCGCCATGAAGCGCCTGATCTCTTCCCTTGCCGCGCTCCTCGCGGTTGCCTGTCTTGTGTCGGCTTGTGGTCAAAAAGGCCCGCTGTACCTGCCTGACGATTCCCAGGACCCTGCCGAGCAGGCTCAGTCCTCGCAAAAGCAGCCGTCCAAAGCACACAAGCACGACGTCTACCAATAAGGGAACGCCATGGACGCTTTTAACTACCGTGACGGTGAGCTGTTCGCGGAAGGGGTTGCCCTGTCCGCCATCGCCGAGCGCTTTGGCACACCGACTTACGTCTACTCCCGCGCGCACATCGAAGCCCAGTACCTGGCGTTCGCCGATGCTTTGGCCGGCATGCCGCATCTGGTCTGCTTCGCGGTCAAGGCCAACTCCAACCTGGGTGTACTGAATGTCCTGGCCCGTCTTGGCGCCGGTTTTGACATCGTCTCCCGTGGCGAGCTGGAACGTGTACTGGCCGCAGGCGGCAGCGCCGACAAGATCGTGTTCTCCGGTGTCGGCAAGACCCGCGACGACATGCGTCGCGCCCTGGAAGTTGGCGTCCATTGCTTCAACGTCGAATCCACCGATGAGCTGGAGCGTCTGCAAGTAGTCGCCGCCGAGCTGGGTGTTCGCGCACCGATCTCGCTGCGTGTGAACCCGGACGTCGATGCCGGCACGCACCCGTACATTTCCACCGGCCTCAAAGAGAACAAGTTCGGCATCGCCATCGCCGACGCCGAAGACGTGTACATCCGCGCCGCCCAACTGCCTAACCTGGAAGTGGTCGGTGTCGATTGCCATATCGGTTCGCAACTGACCACCCTGCCGCCGTTCATCGACGCCCTTGACCGTTTGCTGGGTCTGGTCGACCGTCTCGGCGACTGCGGCATCTACCTGCGCCACATCGATCTCGGTGGTGGTTTGGGCGTGCGCTATCGCGATGAAGAGCCGCCATTGGCTGCCGACTACATCAAAGCTGTGCGCGAGCGTCTCGACGGTCGTGACTTGGCGCTGGTGTTCGAGCCGGGCCGCTTCATCGTCGCCAACGCCGGCGTGCTACTGACCCAGGTCGAGTACCTCAAGCACACCGAACACAAAGACTTCGCCATCGTCGACGCGGCCATGAACGACCTGATCCGCCCGGCGCTGTATCAGGCCTGGATGGATGTCACCGCCGTGCGCCCGCGCACTGCCGCAGCGCGCGCCTACGACATCGTCGGCCCGATCTGCGAAACCGGCGACTTCCTGGCCAAGGATCGTGAACTGGCCCTGGAAGAAGGCGACCTGTTGGCCGTGCATTCGGCCGGCGCCTATGGGTTTGTCATGAGTTCCAACTACAACACCCGCGGCCGCGCCGCTGAAGTGTTGGTGGACGGTGATCAGGCATTTGAAGTGCGTCGCCGTGAGACGGTAGCCGAGTTGTTTGCTGGCGAAAGCCTGCTGCCGGAGTAATCCCATGCTGCTGCGTTTTACCAAGATGCACGGCCTGGGCAACGACTTCATGGTCCTCGACCTGGTCAGCCAGCACGCGCACATCCTGCCCAAGCACGCCAAACAATGGGGCGATCGGCACACCGGCATCGGTTTCGACCAGTTGCTGATCGTCGAAGCGCCGAGCAACCCGGACGTGGACTTCCGCTACCGGATTTTCAATTCCGACGGTTCCGAGGTGGAACAGTGCGGCAACGGTGCGCGCTGCTTCGCCCGCTTCGTGCTCGACAAACGCCTGACCGCCAAGCGGCAGATTCGCGTCGAGACCAAAAGCGGCATCATCGAGCTGGATATCCGCAGCGACGGCCAGATCGGTGTCAACATGGGTGCACCGCGCCTGGTGCCGGCCGAGATTCCGTTCGACGCACCAGAACAGGCCTTGAGTTATAAGCTCGATGTCGAGGGTACGACCGTCGAACTGGCCGCCGTCTCCATGGGCAACCCCCATGCCGTGCTGCGGGTCAGCGACATCAACAACGCACCGGTGCATGAACTGGGGCCGAAAATCGAACACCACCCGCGCTTCCCGGCGCGGGTCAACGTCGGTTTTCTCCAGGTCATCGACCGGAACCGTGCGCAGTTGCGCGTCTGGGAACGTGGCGCCGGGGAAACCCAGGCCTGCGGCACCGGCGCGTGCGCTGCCGCAGTGGCCGCGATCAGCCAGGGGTGGATGGATTCGCCGCTATTGATCGACCTGCCCGGCGGGCGTTTGTCCATTGAATGGGCAGGCCCTGGCCAACCGGTCATGATGACCGGCCCGGCAGTCCGCGTTTATGAAGGACAAGTGCGTCTTTGAGAGAGTTGAATCCATGAAAGACAAGCCTCAGGTTCCCGCCCCACAGCCCGACGAATCCCCTTCCGAAAGCCTTGAGGCGGCGGCGATTGCCGCGTACCTGGAGGCTCATCCGGATTTCTTCGTCGAGCACGAAGAACTGCTCGCAACCTTGCGCATTCCGCACCAGCGTGGCGACACCATTTCGCTGGTCGAGCGCCAGATGACCATCCTGCGCGACCGCAACATCGAGTTGCGCCATCGCCTCTCGCATTTGATGGACGTGGCCCGTGACAACGACCGCCTGTTCGACAAGACCCGCCGCCTGATTCTGGCGCTGATGGACGCCAATAGCCTGGAAGACGTGGTGATCAGTGTCGAAGACAGTCTGCGCCAGGACTTCCAGGTGCCTTTTGTCAGCCTGATCCTGCTGGGCGACAACCCGATGCCGGTGGGCCGCTGGGTCACCCATGCCGACGCGCAAACGGCCATTGGCGGCTTGCTCTCGGAAGACAAAAGCGTCAGCGGCAGCCTGCGCGATCACGAACTGGACTTCCTGTTCGGTGAAGAACAGCGCAAACAGATCGGCTCCACCGCCGTCGTCGCCATCAGCTATCAAGGCATCCACGGCGTCCTGGCCATCGCCAGTCGCGACCCGCAGCACTACAAAAGCTCGGTCGGTACGCTGTTCCTGAGCTACATCGCCGAAGTCATGGGCCGCGTGCTGCCTCGGGTCAACAGTTCCCTGCGCTCGGTACGCTGATCGTGGAACGGCAACTGGACGCTTACTGCGAACACCTGCGCAGTGAGCGGCAGGTGTCGCCCCACACGCTGTACGCCTACCGCCGCGACCTCGACAAAGTGCTGGGCTGGTGCGTCAAACAGAACATCAGCAGCTGGGCCGCGCTAGACATTCAGCGTCTGCGCAGCCTGATCGCGCGCCTGCATTCCCAGGGTCAATCTTCGCGCAGCCTGGCGCGGCTGCTGTCGGCCGTCCGTGGGCTCTATCATTATTTGAACCGCGAAGGTCTTTGCGATCACGACCCGGCCAATGGCCTGGCGCCGCCCAAGGGCGAACGCCGGCTGCCGAAAACCCTCGATACCGACCGCGCGTTGCAACTGCTTGAAGGTGCGGTGGAGGATGACTTCCTGGCGCGTCGGGATCAGGCGATTCTGGAACTGTTCTATTCCTCAGGTTTGCGCCTTTCGGAGCTGACCGGGCTTAATCTGGATCAGTTGGACCTGGCCGACGGCATGGTTCAAGTGCTCGGCAAGGGCAGCAAGACCCGACTGCTGCCGGTCGGCAAAAAAGCTCGCGAGGCGCTAGAACTGTGGCTGCCACTACGGGCCATGACCAATCCGGCGGACGACGCGGTGTTTGTCAGCCAGCAAGGCCGGCGCCTTGGCCCCCGGGCGATTCAGGTGCGGGTCAAAGCCGCTGGTGAGCGTGAACTGGGGCAAAACCTGCACCCGCACATGCTGCGGCATTCCTTTGCCAGCCATTTGCTGGAATCCTCGCAGGACCTGCGCGCCGTACAGGAATTGCTCGGCCACTCGGACATCAAGACCACCCAGATCTACACCCACCTGGACTTCCAGCATCTGGCTACGGTCTACGACAGCGCCCATCCACGGGCCAAACGCATTAAAGGCGATGATTCATGACCCTCCAATTGATCACCTTCGACCTCGACGACACCCTGTGGGACACCGCCCCGGTGATCGTCAGCGCCGAAGCCATACTGCGTGAATGGCTGACCGAGCACGCACCGAACCTGGGTGCGGTGCCGGTGGAGCATTTGTGGGCTATTCGTGAGCGGATCCTGACCAGCGAGCCGAGCCTCAAACACCGCATCAGTGCGTTGCGCCGCCGGGTGCTTTTCCATGCACTGGAAGAGTCCGGATACGACCACGGACAGGCTTCGGAGCTGGCCGACAAGGGTTTTGAAGTCTTTCTGCATGCCCGGCACCAGATCGAGGTGTTTCCCGAAGTCGAGCCGACGCTGGAAACCCTGGCCAAGCATTACGCCTTGGGGGTGGTCACTAACGGCAACGCCGATGTACGCCGGCTGGGGCTGGCGGATTACTTCAAGTTTGCGTTGTGCGCCGAAGACATCGGCATCGCCAAGCCCGATGCGCGACTGTTTCATGAGGCGTTGCAGCGTGGCGGGGCGACGGCGGAAACGGCGGTGCATATCGGCGATCATCCGGGGGATGACATTGCCGGGGCGCAGCAGGCGGGATTGCGGGCGATCTGGTTTAACCCGGCAGGCAAGGCCTGGGAAGCCGAGAAGGCTCCAGATGCGGAGATTCGCAGCTTGACTGAGTTGCCAGCGTTGTTGGCCCTCTGGAATTCCCGACACTGATCCTGAGAACACACAAAACCCTGTGGGAGCGCCGCAGGCCCATGATTGTTGTTTCAGACATGAAAAAGCCCGCAGCGACGGCGGGCTTTTTCAGCAAGCAAGGGCAGGCGCTTAGATAGGCCGGCTGCCGTACTTGTTGTCAGGCTTCTTGGGAGGATCGGCGACCACATTGGCCTCTACTTCCTGCACCTTGCCGCCCTTGGCCAAAAACTCTTCCATGGCCCGCGCGAGAGCATCGCGTTCCTTGTTCTTGGCTTCGACGCTCGGCAGCTCATCGACCGATACCGCAGCCTTGGCTTTACCCTTGGCGGTCGGAACGGGCGTTTCACCGCCGTCGTCTTCAGCGACGTCTTCGGCCGCTGCTTCCAGACCTTCTTCGGTTTCGTCGTCGTCGCCTACTTCGAGGTCGTCGTTTTCCAGATCATCGTCGCTCATGTTCTACCTCATGACTTGCGAAAAGCAGATTAGTTATAGCCCAGCTTCACCGTCTGTCGACAGTCGCCGGAAAAATTCAATAACCGCTAGTGACCAGCGGTTCATGCCTCTTCACCGTGCACGGTGGCGAGGACTTTACGGGCACCGCCAAAATCACGGTGCTCGCCCAGATAAACACCTTGCCAGGTCCCCAGCGCCAGTCGGCCTGCCGAAATCGGCAAACTGAGCTGACAGCCAAGCACGCTGGCCTTGAAGTGCGCCGGGAGGTCGTCCAGGCCTTCGTCGTTATGCTCATAGCCGTCTGTTCCTTGTGGGATCAGACGATTGAAAAATCGTTCGAAGTCGCGACGTACCGCCGGATCGGCGTTCTCGTTGATGGTCAACGACGCCGAGGTATGCTGCAGCCACAAATGCAACAGACCGACCCGGCACGCCTTGAGTTCAGGCAGGCCGGCGAGTAACTCGTCCGTTACCAGATGAAAGCCCCGGGGCCGTGCCCGCAGGGTAATCAGAGTCTGTTGCCACATACAGTTCTCCGCACGTTCGGGGCGCATTCTAGCGCGCTCAGGGAAAAAACAAAGGCCCTAATATTCCTTCAATCATGTAAGCCATTGGCCGCAGAAAAACGCCCGTCGTAAACGCCACTAAACGTGTACGAAAAAACCTTTCAGCAGTCCCTTCACTGACAAACGCCAGACAAAAAAATGCCCGGCAAGCCGGGCAAGTTTTTTATGCGCGTGCTTACAAGTTGTAGCCGCGTTCGTTGTGGAGCGCCAGATCGATGCCGACAGCCTCTTCTTCTTCCGTGATACGCAGACCCATGACAGCGTCCAGGACCTTGAGAATGACGTAGGTGACGATCGCGGTGTAGATCACCGTGAAGCCCACGCCTTTGCACTGAATCCAGACTTGAGCGGCGATGTCGGTGACTGTGCCGAAGCCACCCAGGGACGGTGCAGCGAACACACCGGTCAGGATCGCGCCGAGGATACCGCCGATGCCGTGCACACCGAAGGCGTCCAGGGAATCGTCATAACCGAGTTTGCGTTTCAGGGTGGTGGCGCAGAAGAAGCACACCACGCCTGCTGCCAGGCCGATGACCAAAGCGCCCATCGGGCCCACGGTGCCAGCGGCCGGGGTGATGGCGACCAGACCGGCCACAACACCCGAAGCAATACCCAGTGCACTTGGTTTGCCGTGAGTGATCCACTCGGCGAACATCCAGCCCAGTGCAGCGGCGGCGGTTGCGATCTGGGTCACCAGCATCGCCATACCGGCGGTGCCGTTGGCCGCAGCGGCGGAACCGGCGTTGAAACCGAACCAGCCGACCCACAGCATCGCGGCCCCCATCAGGGTGTAACCGAGGTTGTGCGGGGCCATCGGGGTGGTCGGGAAGCCTTTACGCTTGCCGAGCACGATGCACGCGACCAGACCGGCCACACCGGCGTTGATGTGCACCACGGTGCCGCCCGCGAAGTCGAGCACGCCCCAGTCCCACATCAGGCCGCCGTTGCCGGACCAGACCATGTGCGCAATCGGTGCGTAAACCAGGGTGAACCACACGCCCATGAAGATCAGCATGGCGGAGAACTTCATCCGCTCGGCGAAGGCACCGACGATCAGCGCAGGGGTGATGATGGCGAAGGTCATCTGGAAGGTGATGAACACCGCCTCAGGGAACAGCGCCGCAGGACCAGTCAGGCTCGACGGCGTGACACCGGCGAGGAATGCCTTGCCCATGCCACCGAAGAACGAGTTGAAGTTGACGACGCCCTGCTCCATGCCGGTGGTGTCGAACGCGATGCTGTAGCCATAAATGACCCACAGAATGCTGATCAGACCGGTAATGGCGAAGCACTGCATCATCACGGAAAGAATGTTTTTGGAGCGAACCATGCCGCCGTAGAACAGGGCGAGGCCGGGAATGGTCATAAACAGCACGAGGGCTGTCGAGGTCATCATCCAGGCGGTATCGCCGGAGTTGAGGACTGGGGCCGCCACTTCGTCTGCCGCCATAGCCAGGCTGGGCATTACGAGGGACAACAGGGCTCCTAGCCCTGCGAATTTACGCAGAGTCATATTGTTTTCTCCTGGGGCGTTGGGTTTGTGGCGGCGTTTAAATCGCGTCGGTATCGGTTTCGCCGGTACGGATGCGAATCGCCTGTTCCAGATTGACCACGAAGATCTTGCCGTCACCGATCTTGCCGGTGTTGGCGGCCTTGGTTATCGCCTCGATAACCCGGTCCAGATCCTTGTCGTCAATGGCGACATCGATCTTCACCTTGGGCAGAAAATCGACCACGTACTCCGCGCCGCGATACAGCTCGGTGTGACCCTTCTGCCGACCGAAGCCTTTGACTTCAGTAACGGTAATGCCCTGCACGCCGATCTCGGACAGCGACTCGCGCACGTCGTCCAACTTGAACGGCTTGATGATGGCAGTGACTAGCTTCATGAAAACTCTCTCCCGAATTGGTGGACTTGCCCCAGGAAAACAAACCCGACTCAAGTCTAAGCGCAGTGCCTGGCTTTGTAACGCATCGTCGGCCTTTGATTGCCCGTCCGACGCCAGCTAACCGCTCCTCACGAAACAACTCCCCCGTTCCGCTTGGCGCACTGCATTCGTCACAGCGACTGCATCAGTGCATGGGTTACTACTGACTAAGCAGAAAGCTTGCCATCTCGCCAAAACCCACTGAATTCAATCCTTTGGCCGCTGCCAACAGCCACTTCCCTCAAATGGCCCGACGGATACGCACAACAACAGTGCGCGGCCGTCCGTCCACATGCGCGAAAAGCGTGCATCCCTGCTGTCGGAATTGACTATAGACACTGCGTGATACACTGCCCGCCATTGTTGACAGGACATTTCCCATGCTCGCACCCAAAGACTTCCTCGACGCCCTGACCGGCACCGCTTCGCGCCTCTTCAGCGGCGAAACCCCGTTGCCGAAAAGCGAAATCGAAAGCCAGTTCAAGGCGCTGCTGCAGAGCGGCTTCAGCAAGCTGGATCTGGTGAGTCGTGAAGAGTTTGATAGCCAGATGGTTGTGCTGGCGCGGACCCGGGCGCGGCTGGAAAGCCTCGAAGCGAAGGTTGCCGAGCTGGAAGCGAAGCTCAATCCCCCAACCGAATAACACCGCAATTCCCTGTGGGAGCGGGCTTGCCCGCGATAGCGTCACCTCGGTCTCCAGCCATCCCACACTGGATCGACCACTTCTGTAGGAACTGCCGAAGGCTGCAATCTCCTGATCTGTCGCCCCGCCACCATCTCGGCAACGTCCTACAAAGATCACCACCGCCGTCCGATAGCGCCGCGAAGCCCAGGTTCCTAAGCTCATCCCCAGCTGAATATTCAGCACTGGGTTTGGCGACCTGGAAGCTTAAGGCGTACAACAACCATCGACGGCGGGTTCCCCTCCGCCACATCGAGTCATGGCGGCTGTGCGTGGGAGACCTTCGGGTCTGCCGGGTTCCTTTTGCTCCGGTTCGCCAACCCGCGTACAGCTGCCACCCAATTGTTTGGCGACGATTGACGGCAGCCTCTTTAGCAAAAGGAGCTGTATTAATGAGTTGCGATAACGCTTATCTAATCCCTCACGTCTTCACCCGCCACAAACTCCACCTCCACGCGCTGTTGATCGAAAACCAGCCTTGGTTCAGCGCCCGAGACCTGGGCCGTCTCCTTCGCCTTTTCCTCGACGAACGCGCCGTCAGAAAGCTCGATCCCGATCAACACCAATTCGCGCGAGTCGTCATCTACGGCACCATCGAAAACACCCTGCTGATCAGCGAGTCCGGCGTCTACGCATTACTGGTCTACCACTACTGCCCCGAATACCGAGGCCTGCGCGAATGGCTGACCCACGACGTAGTGCCAGCCCTCAGAGATGCCCAACAACCGGCAACAAGCGAACGGCCGATCCTGAGCCTGCTGAACTGGCCAGAGATGTCGCTGAGTTTGCTGCACTGGAATAACCAGCCGTGGATTCGGTTGCAGGATGTTCCGCACATGCTGGCGGATGGTGAACGGCCGCAACGTTTGGTCAATGCACCGTGGTGGAAGCGAGCTTCGCGGATGTTGCAATCGCTTTAACAACCAATAGCACTACACAAACTGCATATGCATGTCTTCTGGCAGCATTAGCCCACAGCTAACGCTGTCATTTCCTACATTTGAAAACTTTTAATCTAACGCCCTTCAATAATCCCAGTTCGGTCCTACAGAATGCGGCTCCCGCGCCTGATTACGTGAACACCCTCCAGACCTTTATCTTTCATCGCCCTGATCCCAACAGAACACGAGCGATGAGAAGAAAAGGAAAAGGTACGGAACTTCGCGACCAGACTCTTAAATCGAATGCACGAAAGCTGGCGCACAAAACCTTCATCAAGGACTGTGCAGCTCAAGGTCTAGAGATAGATACGTCGGTGATCAGTTTTGATCCTATTACCACTGCTGCGATAGATGCCTCTCACCTGTGGACAGAAGTAGTCCTGTATCCATGGGATAGCATCCCGGACTGGAAATGTAAGGATGCCAAGGGTTTCGATTTGGCGATCTGGTATGCGCAGAAGCTATGTGGCCTGTGCTATGCGACCCCGAGAAGAAGCACAGTCTGCATAAAAGTCATCCTTTTACAGGGGCACCCGGACAAAACCCATCCACTTCGCGGGTGGATCGCTCAAATGGCGCTATTGGCAGCAGAATTTTACGCGCGGACGCTGGGGTGCAAAGAGATCGAGATACAAGATCCTGACCCTAACGTTGTCTCCTACTATCAGGAGCTCGGATTCAATTTTGACGAGACCAACCGCCTTGTCATTTACGTGGATGCCCAACAACATCAACTGATGATCCAGACACACGAGGTGTCTATGAACCAAAAAAAACGAAAGGCCAAGCTGTTATTAGTTTATGAGTTTCATGCCGAGGCGCTCCGTTTAGCCGGAAACGTGTCTGCGAATCAACGACGCTTTCTTGAAGTCGGTGCAGCTCGAGGCAAAGAGCTTGAGCCTGCTGGCCTGCTAGCCGGAGTAAGAATCTGAACTCAATTGCGCCCAACAGAGTCACCTGCTTGGCATCGATAACCCGATGCGAATAATCTCAGCACCGTGAGTGTATCCGTTGAGGATGTGCAGGCCTTGGCCTCACCGAAGCCTGCACATAAAAATCCGCTTCCTCAAGGCGGTTTTTTTTCGCCTTCGATTCAGCTTTCGCCGCCGTCCTTCATAGATCCAGGCAACGTCCTACAACAACCTCATCCCGCGGCTGATTACGTCGGCATTCCACACTCGCTTACGCTTCATCCCCAGATAGACACTCGCAACATCCAGTGAAAGTTTGTCGCCTCATTCGCCACGCCGAAACCCAACGCCCCAACTACCCTTAAAAAACCGCAGGAAGCGGTTCCCGTAAAAGCTCAAGGAACGACCATGTCCCTCTCCATCGTTCACAGCCGCGCCCAGATTGGCGTGGATGCGCCCGCCGTTACCGTAGAAGTCCATCTGGCCAACGGTCTGCCGTCATTGACGATGGTCGGTTTGCCCGAAGCGGCAGTGAAGGAAAGCAAGGACCGGGTGCGTAGCGCGATCATCAACTCGGGGCTTCAATTTCCTGCACGGCGTATCACCCTGAATCTCGCTCCAGCTGATTTGCCGAAGGACGGCGGACGATTCGATCTGGCGATCGCCCTGGGGATTCTGTCCGCCAGCGTGCAGGTGCCGACATTGACGCTGGATGACATTGAATGCCTGGGAGAATTGGCGCTGTCAGGCGCGGTACGTGCCGTGAGGGGCGTGTTGCCGGCTGCGCTGGCCGCACGCAAGGCCGGGCGCTCGCTGATGGTGCCGCGGGCGAACGCCGAGGAAGCGTGCCTGGCGTCCGGGTTGAAGGTGTTTGCCGTGGATCACTTGCTGGAAGCCGTTGCGCACTTCAATGGACATACACCGGTTGAACCCTACGTTTCCAATGGCTTGCTCTACGCCAGCAAACCCTATCCGGACTTGAATGAGGTGCAGGGGCAAATCTCGGCCAAGCGCGCATTGCTGATTGCGGCGGCCGGGGCTCATAACCTGCTAACGTTGTGTTAGGTTGCAAAACAGCCACTCCCCGCTACGGTGCAGCTTCCATGGCCAGCAAAGCATACTCATACATCAGGTTTTCATCACCCGACCAAGCCAAGGGGGACAGCTATCGGCGCCAGAAGAAAGCCGCTGAAGACTATTGCCTCCTACATGATTTAGAGCTGGCGACGTCGCGGGAATACACCTTTCTTGATAAAGGACGGAGTGCCTATTCAGGGCGGCACCTCGATGACGAAGGACAACTACGGCGATTCCTCGACCTTGTACAGAGCGGCGCTATTGAGCGTGGCTCCTATCTACTTGTGGAGTCGCTGGACAGGCTTTCACGGGAGAAGGTTAGCACCGCGTTGCCAAGGTTCATGGACCTGCTCAATTCCGGGGTGCGAGTCGTTACGCTGTCAGACAACCGGCTCTACACCGAAGATTTTAACGAGTTGGATTTGATCATCAGCATTGTGCAAATGTCCCGCGCTCACAACGAAAGCGAGATAAAAGCTCAACGCCTTTCGGCGTCATGGGACAACAAAAAACACCAAGCACGTACCGAACTGAAACCACTGGGGAAGGCTTGTCCGGCGTGGCTTGAAGTGGTGGGCGGGAAGTATCAGCCGATCCCTGATCGGGTGGCGACGATTCAACTCATTTTCCAATTGGCGATTGATGGATACGGGCAAGGCGTTATCCCGCGAATGCTCAACGAGAGAGGCGTGCCTGTGTTTGGCTCTCGCAATCGAAACCACTCTGGCAAATGGGGGACCAGCAGCGTTAGTAAGATTTTGGGAAACCGGGCGTTGCTCGGCGAGTATCAACCTACTGCCACCATCGGAGGCGTTCGCACAAACGATGGCGAGCCCATTACTGGATTCTTCCCGGTGGTCGTGACTGAGGATGTGTTTTATCAGGCACAGGCGGTACGGGCAGAGCGCCGGATTCATAGGACAGGGGGACAGACGAAGCGCTTCAATGTGCTGCAAGGGCTTGTCAAATGCAGTACATGCGGTGACGCCATGCATCTTGTGAACAAGGGACGCCCGCCCAAGGGAGCGACCTACATTCAGTGCCACAGCGCACGCAAAGGTGTATGCGATAGCGGGTATGTTCGAATCGAACGCGCCGAGGCAGTCTTACGGGAAATTCTAACCAAAGTGGACAGCCTGAGTCTTGTGCAATCCAGCGACGGCGAGACGCGCAAACAACTAACCACGGTGGCGGGCAAACTGGAAACGGTGACACAGAGACATGCCCAAATGTCCGAAGATTATTTCGTCTCGCCATCGACGGGCGTGGCTCAAATGATTGCTCGGCTCGAAGGAGAACAGGAGGCTTTGAAGCTGGAACGGGAGCGACTGAAAGAGACCTTGGCAACGAGTCAGGTAGTGTCCAAGGAGGACTTTTTCGAGCGGCTGGACTTGGATTCATTCGAGGGACGGCACGCGGTCAATAGCCTGTTAAAGAGGCTACATGTGACCATCGATGTCGCCTGTCTCAGCACCTCGGAGCAGTGGTATGTAGTCAACAGTGAGAGTCTGGCGACATTCATGGTCTTCCATCATGGGGATGAAATCAAAGTGGGATCTTTCGATTCACGCATCCTCGATTTACAGGTGGCACAGGGCGAGATTACCGAGAAAGCCCGCAAGGGATTTGTACTTGATCCCGCGCTACTGGATGGGCTTGTGGCGGATGTGATGGCGAAGCTGGATATCGATATTCCCACCAAGTGAGCGCCACGGCCTTACCCGTGCATACGCCTGCAGACGAAGGTCACGACTAACCCAGCAAGGGGAACACCCGCACCGTCGAGGTGTTCCCCGAACAAATACACCTCAGCACAAATCAAGCTCTTGCCCTTGCCCTTGCCCTTGCCCTTGAGGTGAGGTGCAGACACTCACGACCGTAGGTCGAAGGAACTACCCGTCAGCTCCGCTGACAACGTGACAGGCAAAATCAAGAGCTGAGCTTCGCCCTTTATATTGCTGCGCTATTACACCAATGCATTAAAACCTGAATTTATAGACGATTCGTGCATTAGCATCACGCTTCGTCACGCCAGCCGTAAACGTAGACCCGCCTCCCCGAAGGTGAAAGACTTAGAATCCCCTACAGGAAGGCGCACAACATCGCCATGGATGTGAACTTTCGGCTACAGCCTATAGACGGCGCAATCATCGTGGTGGAGGACGACCCTCTTCTACGTCACTTAATGCAAGAAATCCTTACTGAAGTGGGAGGGCACTGTATTGCATTTGGCACTGGCGATGATGCGTTGATTTACATGCTTCAATCCGGCACTCAATGCGCCCTGATCATTGCCGACCACGGGCTACCGGGACAGGTACAGGGTGCGGAGTTAGCAGAGCTTGTCCGGGGCAAATGGCCCAAGATACCGATAGTTATCACAAGTGGCTGGACTGACTCTTTTATCGGACTCCCCGAGAACAGCAACTTCCTTCCCAAACCGTGGACGCTTGAGGGTCTGGTGACAGCAGTCGCGGAAGCGCTTCAACCGGGTGTTCCGGTGAGTGAGAAAAACCCGCATCCGAATGATAAAGCGTGAGGGCTAGGTACATCTTGTGACGTAATGGCACCGAGCTATTTGACTGAGTAGTATGCCGTCACCAATTCGCACAGGAACGCGTCTATGAAAACGGTTGTCACGCTCGCAGCCTGCCTACTGGCAATCACAGGATGCCAAGACTCAGAAGAAAAACGCCTGATCACTCTCGCCGATGCAGCAAAGAAAAGCATTGCCGCACGGTACAAAGACCCAGACGCGGTGCAATTCAAAGGCTTGGTGCTCGACTGGCAACAGCAGCACATCTGTGGAGAGCTGAATGCCAAGAATGGGTTCGGCGGATATACCGGCTACAACTCTTTCCGGGCAGAGTTGAAAGGCAATGCGGCCGAGACTTCAATTGGCAGTATGTGGATAACCAAGGACAGGTTGATTCAGATTTATGACGACGCCATGGCAGGACGCATCACTGAATACGAAGCAGGCAAAGCGAGACTTAATGTCATATTCGAGTCTACATGCACCGATGCGAACAGCTCAAAGAGTCCAATCTACATCCCTTCAAAAAGTTAAATGAGGCGATATTGGCCAATCCCATTTTTTCCCGCCGAAAAAGCTGAGCACCTTTAAGGGCACCTGAGAATCACTGCGGAAAAGTAACCCATGGCGAGAATCCCAGAGAAACCGCCGCGCTGCTTAACAGTGTGCGATGAGGGCATGCCTAATCGCTGGAAATTTAGAAATAAAGCTATGGCCCTCAGGCGTTTGCAGCTTCGAACGTCAGGCTAAGACGACTCATGACACGGCTTACTTGAGTAGCAGACCACGAGCCACCCTTGGCAGTGGTTACACCTTTCTTGTTCAAGCAATCAGCGACCTTTACCAAGGTGCGTAAGCCTCTGTACAGACACGCTTCAATCTCGGCACTGATAGCCGTGTCGAATGCGGATACACGATCAGCAACAGCCTTTGCAGCTTTGTCACGGTTGGCCTGTGTGCGGCCATGTGTGAGGGCCTGTGTGCGGTTGGCTATCTTCTGAATCGACACTACATCACCAGACTCAGCGCGAGCCTTGAGCGATGCTAGGGCCTCCCTTGTACGTTGGCCGATGAACTTTCTTTCCTGCTCTGCTAAAGCTGCGTAGATGTGCAATTGGAAGGCGTCAGCACTGGGCATGGTGGCTACCTTGAACTCTACCCGTTCCATCAAGGCGCAGATGTGAGCAACCGAACGGCTGATACGGTCGAGCTTGGCAGCACACAGTTGAGCTGATGAAGCCTTGCACATCTGAATGGCTTTAGCGCCTTCTGGGCGGTCTTCAATGGCGATACTACCCGACACTGTATCGATGAACTCTCCGATGATTGTCCAGCCATTCTGGAGGGCAGCTTGTTCGATGTATTGGCGCTGAGCTTCAAGACCCAGACCACTATCACCTTGGCCCGACGTCGAAACTCGCAGGTAGGAAACTATGTTTACGGTCTTCATCGTCCAGCCCTCCATTTGTGTGTAGGGCCAGTTTACATTTCTTGGACAAGCAAGTCTACATTTCTTGGTCGGTGATCCTAGATTTGTAAATACCTGCAATTGAACGGTTACCTACCCTAGATCTGTCGCAATCTGTTGATCGCTTCGGTGATGGCGGATGCATTCGTATCGAGGGTTTGCAGCGCCGTGACGGCGTCGTCATGCGTGTAGGGCGATCCTCCAGCCTTAGCCCAAAGGGCCACCTCTTCTATAGCAGCGGCCAAGGCATGTTGGTTGTGCAACAGGAGGGTCAGCACGTCTGCTGTGGCGATATTGGCGTCTGAGTTGTTTGGCATAGGTGTCTTCCTTGAGGTGTGAGGGAGACTAGCGACTTCCCTCACAGAAACGCTACTTCTTCTTCGGGCCGCTAGGCGGCTTCTTTGGTGGAGGCTTGTCCTTCTCTTTCACCGTCTCCCTAGGTCTTTTCTCTGCCTCTTCCTTCGTCACGTATTCACCGGTGACCGCGTCACGGTATCTCGTTGCCATGTCAGCTCCTTAATGGCACGTCGCCACGCTAGCGACACCATCAAAGCTAGTCGAGGAAGGCCTTTCCGCAAGGGGGAGGTAGATGAAGCGTTCTTTTGCACAAATCGGCGATTCGGGGACCAAATGGCGATTTTGGTGCAGAAATCACGATTTGAAGCGTTCTCACCGAATCGATGTTAGCCACTTCATACCAGACCCCGCGTAAACACTGGCTCTCAAGGCAGCGACTCTAGAACTCACGTTCTAACCGGGCGCACCGGGTGAGGGTTTCCACATGGTTTCCGGGTAGTTTCCAGAGGTTATTTACTCGGGCTGCTGGGAGCCTTGGGCACGATGCAATGGCATGTAGCAGTGCCAAGCTTCACACCATCGTTTAGCTGCAATGTGGACAACGGTCGTCGCTTCACTGCTTTGATCAGTCCGTTAGCGTTCTTGTCATTCAGTTTGATCATGGCGTTGATGAATGTCTCTGTAGCAGCATCGGACGCGTAAACCAATGTCATGTTGGCGGGCAACATGTGATTTTTGTAGTAGGGCTTCGTTCTGGCGTTGATTGCAACATGATCACCCAGCTCACTATCAACGATTACGCCAACACGCTGTGTACGGAGGAATGGAGTGTTGATGTGCACCGTTGCTACCAAGTGCCATCCTAGTAGCTCAGCGTTTCCTTCGTCGCCAGAATCAAGGATTAGGTAGGCGGCAAGGTGTTCGTATTTTATTGGCTCGGTAACTACTGCCAATGGGTCAACGATGCAGCAGATGCAACACGCACTCACTTTGTAACCATCGATGCGTTCAAGCTCGGTGTTCGTGTCTACGGCAATCAGGTAATCAAACTGCTCACGCATACGATCAATGAAGCTTTTATCCAGAGCGGCAAAGCTATCAACGGGCGATGAAGTGAGCACCTTGTCTGATTTCCCACGGGCGTAGGATATCTGGCTGCGTAAGGATGTTGGGTCTAGCTCTAGGACGCTGGGAATGCCTGTGAGGGGGTCTACGGTGAATGTCAGCGTCTCGACCAGCACTCCCTCCACACCGTGACCAACTACGTAGTGGTCTCGTGGAACTTTAGGGCCGTCTTTCTTCTTGGACATCCGTAGCACCTCAGCGTGGGTAGCTCGTTGGCTTCACCACTGTAGCAGACCAGACACTATAGCTACGCTATGGCGCAAAACAGTGCTCATGGTGTTAGCTTGGGGGCGGTGATTACTACCCAGATTTCTGACCTCTTGCGAGCGTCTAACTCAACGGTTCTGGGTGAATGGGATCAACTTTTGACGACATACAAAACATGAGCAATAGGCGTGGTGTGTGGACTTTTCCCGCGCAAAGGAAAGCCCTACCATCACTGGCAGGGCTTAGGTTACGCGGCCATCCGTGCACGTCGAGCTTCCACTTGTTCAGGTTCAAAGCAATCATACCCAGCAGCCCTATCGAAGGGTTTCATCTTGGCGGTTGACGTAGTGAGCGCACTCACAACGATATCCGCAAGCTCTGCTAGCACCGTGTCGCTCACCTCAACACCGTGCAAGAGATTGAAGAAGAAGCCTTCCACCTCACTCAAGTCAAAACTGTCGTAGGTGAAATACCGCGATGTCTGCTCAATCTGTTCCAGTGCTTTCAGCACAGGGGTCAGGTCCGGGCGATACTTCGCCACACGAGCGAATTCAGCAATCATCAAGCCCATAGGCGACATGTAACGACTGCTACCGAACATGTACACCTTCTTGTCGGTCAGTGACTCCAGCACTAGACGCAGCTCTTTAGCTGTTGAGCGCGGATCATCAACCACTTTCAGGTATTGACGGTGAGCCGGGTTGTGGCGATCCAGCAGCGTAGCCAGCAAATCAATGTAAGATTGCTTCGTACTCGGTTGAAGCTTGGCCACCTTGTCGAAGGCATCCCACACATCCCGACCGATGCACTTAATCATCAGCTCCATGACATCCCTGTCAGACATCCGGCGTTCAACATCAAAGCGATTAGTCTGGTGCGCTGGACTGATGAAGTCACCGCCACCGAAGTAACGACTTCCATGTGTTCTGTTCAACATCCCGTTACCAAGGACAAGGTTCTGTGGGTTGAACTTGCCAATGTGACTCATCCCATTAGCTGGGTAGATATGGCAGAAGTGGTAGTCTGCAAATGCTCTCCCGGACAAGTTATTGGTGGCTAATTGCACCTTTTGCATTTCACGAAGCTCTAGCAACTCTTCAACAGTGATGTATTGAACAATCTGCACCGTGCCTGCTTGCTTGGCGTGACGGATCAGCAATTGAACGAAGATGTTACTGATGGGGAACGCCTTGGGCTTGCGCCTCTTGCGGTGTACAACTTTAGTGGATTTGTTGCGTCTAATACGCTTGCATTCATCACTACACGTCAATGTACTGTGGTGCGATGGTAGAAACTTGGTTTTGCAGACGGTGCAGGTTTTGCGTAGGTCTTTCTTATTGGGTTTTGTTGCCGGTAGTGCTAGCGCCATCTAGGTACGCTCCTGTTTCTGGTTTGTTGGTGCCATGAATGGCAATGTATGAATGTCGGCAATCAGAACCACAGAATGCTGTGGCTTTGAAAGTTAGAAAACCAACACCGCAATTACGACAATGACAAGTTCTTTGGTTACGTAGTCCGCGACTCATACTGTAAGCTCCTGTAGTGCGTTTTGGGAGGCGCTATCTAAAGAGACAACCCAGAGTGGCGCTCCATACTTACTAAAGGCCATGTAGCGCATTACGGGGCGTCGTAGAAGATGAGAGAAGTAGTGAGCGGCTTTCGCCGCCCCCGTTGCACTTGTGTAAAGTTGATTCATTGTTTGGTGCCTCTTGATTGGTTGATTCGTAGAGCAACAATTTTCTTTACGTAGTCCTTCATCGAACTGCGCTCGTCCGAGAACTGGACTTGCAGCTGGTTATATTGCAGTCGTAATGCATTGTCGGTGTAGTTCTGCGAAACAACGTTTGCACGATCCAACATATATGTGGTGAACACACCGCCTGCCAAGATTTGCAATACACAGGCGAACATGATTGCCTGAATTACAGACTTCATTATTCCACCTCCTGCTGAGACGCACGGAGTTTCAACAGCTCAGCATCAAACGCAGCTCGGAATCCTTCCGCCGAGCTTTGTTGCACTTGGTCTTGAGTTAGCCCCCGCGCATCGATCTGAATTTCCACTCGCACATCATTGTGCATTGAACTGTCAACATTGCCCGCTGGTTTGTTAATAGTGGCCGTGTTGAGGTCACCGGGAGCGAGCCAAGAAGGCTGCACTGGTTCTTTAGCACGCTGTTGTTCCTTTGCGCCTTCCATGATATCAGCGGCTGTATATTCAGATGGCAATCTAAACTGTCTGTAACGACCATCTGCGACGTTCTCAGGATCCACACCAAATTTGGACATATCCAGAGGCGGAAACTTAAGACCGGCTACACTCACCGCGTCATAAGAAAGAGCATCCTTTGCAGGTCCTTCTTCATAATTCGGTGTGTTAGTGAGCCAGCGATACAACATGCTGATTGGGTCTTTCACTTTCTCGCCAGTAGATGGTTTAGGCCCACCGAGAATTACAGTTGGATCGATAGCCAAACCCTCAGGGAATCCAGCCGCTGCAACTTGTTCAGCTTTTTCGCCTGAAGTCATTACCGAATCATCGGCGTTCTTACCAGCGAGCAAGCGAAGCATACCAGTTTGCATTTTGACCAGTCCCATATCGAGATTCTTCAAGCTCTCTTGCAATGTTGTTGCGCTGGCGATCAATTGTCTTTCGGCATCCAATCGCTGACCCAATGCTTCAATCAACTCAGGATCTTTGTTGATTTCATCACTTCGCAAATACCGGTCATTTTCAACTCTTGCAATTTGAGCATCCAACGAGTGCTTATGACGCTCAAGAAGTTCAGGAGACTGAGCAACAATGTCCCTCATGCCCTGCTGAATCATCGCACCGTTAACTTTGCCATCGTGTTGAGCTTCCAATACAAAGCCAGCCAACTTTTTCTTATCGCCTTTATACCCGAGAGCTTTGCCGATGGCCTGGTATAGAATTGTTGTTAAACGAGTTCCGAGGGCATCGGTAAGTGGCCGTAAATCAGCCCCCATGAAGCGATCTTTTGAATACCCCTGATTCAACTGAGTGCGAGCAGAATACTGTTGCATTGCATTCAAGTTACCGATACGGAACACGGCGGCTTGGTCTTTCTGCAACTGGATTGCTTCTTCCAAAGTCTTACCTTGAGCCCGGAAACCTTGAACCATATTGGAATATGCAACAGCGGATTCTTTATCGATCTTCATGCCAAACTCTTGCGAGTTAGAAATGTAAGCCTCTCTGATTCGTGCTCGCTCTACATCATTGTTGCCAGCCGCAAGTAACGTATTGTCGAATTGTTGCGTGTCAGAAGCTGTTTCCTGACGCTGCTGAATACGTTCGTTCAAGTAGCTAACGGCAGATACCAAGCCGTATAGCGCTGCGCCAGCGGCGCCCAGCCCCACACTCAACCCACCCAAACCAGAGCTTTGCGGCTCGGCCTGTTTGCGCTTCCACGCCTCGTGTCGCTCGCTCGCAAAATCAAAGCGGGACCGTTGTTGGTCCTGTCGCACTTGAGCACGAGCTTCACGAGCAGCGGCTGCCAGCTTCGAATCCCTGTAGCGCTCTGCCTGTCGAATGCCTGAGGCTCTGGCTGCCACTAACGCAGCCTCAGCACGCGCGTATTTAGTTTGGTGAAGTGCGGACTGCTCCTGTAATCGAACTCTTGCAGCCTGACGTTTTAGCAAGATGTCTTGGAGACGAGCTTCACGGATCTTTGATTGTTCCGATGCGGCTCGAAGTCTTGACTCACCCAACTTTGTTTTAAGTAGTTCTTGCTGCGCTTTCTGTTGTTTGGCAGCGAGTACGGCTTGTGTCACTTGCTGTTTGAGGGATGCACTTTGTAGGAGTGCATCTTCACGCTGCCCAGTCGCTACAATTTTTCTTTCGCTGATTGCAGCGGTGTTTTGGGCGTGTTGTAAACGGGCTAACTTTTGCTTGGTAACCAACTCTTTCTGCAAAGCCTTTTCCACGGCACCCTCAAGCTTGGCTCTATCCGCACTTGTGGAAGTGATACCGAGCTTCATGCTCAACTTCTTCTGTAGCGCCTCAGCCTGTCTGCCAAGCTGAGTCATTTGTGTTTCAGCCGTCTTCATCATTGCGGTGAAACGTTGCAAGCCGGATGCATCAACTTGGAACTTAAGAACACCAACTAACTGAGCAATGATCTCGCTGTGTTTACTCATGCTCTTTCACCATAAGCGCCGCGACCGTGTTTCAGTTTCAAGATGGTGGCGAATGCACGATTGAATGCTGCTGTGTTGCGTCCGTAACGGGTTACGGTTGCATCAGTGAAGTAATCGCCATTGTTGTTAACCAAGTAATCGGCGAATACAGTTTGCACACTACGGGAACCTGACAGGGCGAAGTAAATAGATCCATCTTGGGTCTCAACCCAACGGTAGGAGTAATCGACATCGAAGCCGTGGCACTTACGAAGCCATTGACCCATTGCACAGGTAAACATTCTGATCTTTGAGTGGCCGGTCATTTTTGTTAGCGAGTGGTGTTGTGGGATTTTTTTCAGTCCCTTCGGTGTAGCACTTTCTGTCATTGTTTTCCTTTGTTCAATTTTGCTTGTTTAGCCATCTTAATAATCTCGGCAGCACGAGCCTTTAATTCAAGTAGCTCCAAGGCTCTCTTGAAGGCTATTACATCCTCTTCGGACGCCACTTCGTCTACCGGCGAGGCCTCTTTAAATACCGTTGCTGTAACGGCCTCTGAGGGGCTTGCAAGTGTGTCTGGAAGGTGACGCTGACGTAGAATCAACTCTGTACCAGTTAGTGTGCTTGGATCGATTTTATCGGTCATTGTGCGTTACCTTCGGCAGTCAGTCGGCCAGATTTAATAAGTTCATCGCGAAGCTTGGCACGTGACGCATCGAGGTCATCACGCACTTCTTGCTCACGGTTTAAGCGTTGTTGTTCTTCGGTATGTAGGCGATCACGTTCATCCTTGAGTAGAGCGAGTGCCACTTGACGGTCAATCTCAGCATTCAACGCTGCTTCAAGCTCTGCTTCGTAGTCTGCTCGCACTTGCTTGCAAACTTTAACAAGGTCGCGCTCCTGATCTCGCGCTGGCTTTTTCAAATACAGCGTAATGAACGAAACAAGCGGGCTTTCCAGTAGCATTGCAGTTGGTAGACCTCCCGCTGGTTCAAGTGGAAGCCATCCGGCTGCACGGTATTGGTGATACAGCTCAAGAGCTTCTACAAGTGTGCCGGGGTTGAACTCGACAATTGCACCAACGATACCTGTGCTTGGATTTTCGATTCGTGATTCGTAGAAGCCTTTGGCGTTCTGACAGCGTGAGCGGTATTCCGATTCGCTGAATGCAAATTGCATTGGTGTTTGTGGTTGTATGTCTTGCATGGTGTTTACCTCTGTTTTTATGGTGGGCTGTGTTGCGTTTTGCTTTTCTTGGCGATGAAACTGCATCCGGCACTTACCGGAACAGAACTTCGCATGTGGTGCTTGGGGTCTTACGGGAAACTTGGTACTACACACAGCACAAGGCTGATAGATGACTCTTGATGCCATAGTGGCTCCTCGAACTTAGTTGCTGAATTCATGTTGTGACGCAGATAATGGGGCACGAAAAAATGGCCAGAATTTTTAGGCTCTGGCCAGAACATGCAACACCATTAAGTATTAGTGCCTATCCGGTTTCCCGGTTGATGTTGTAGGCGGCAACATCGACAGAGTAATCAGGTCTGTCTATGGCGATGGACTCCCAAAGGTCAGGAGCTGAGCAAGTTCACCGGCAATTTGAAGTAGTGACAGAGTTCAACCACCGCCCCTGTCAGGCAGTTCCGTGACATTTCAGTCTGGTCTAGCAAGTTACGGCCATCGCCTTGCTAACGACTTCTGAGGATCCTGTTAAACCCTTGGCCTACAACTACACCAGACTCAAGTTCATGCTTGGTTCGGCGCGGGTGATTCTGGAAACGACTTTACCGGAATTCAGCTTGGCGGCTGTCCGGTTGGGTGAAGCGCGTAGGAAAATTCTTTAATTCGTATACTATCTTACCATGGAAGTATTGATTTGTCAAGCATAGACGCGTAGCAAATGCAAGATATATTTTGAACTGAGCGACAGACGGCTTCCAGTTATCCTTCCGGCTTGGGCGGCACGAGCGATACAGGCTGCGCCGACGCCGTTCCTTGAATGGTTCCAATTCGTCCGGCGTGAACACCTCGGTGTTTTGTAACTTTGCATAACCTGCTGTTTAGCGGACCGCCCGGGACTGGTAAAACGCTGTTGGCGAGCCGTTTGCCGGGTTTGCTTCCACCGCTCGCCGAAAACGAGGCGCTGGAAGTCGCCGCCATTCAATCCGTCACCAGTTGCGTGCCCTTGAGTCACTGGCCGCAACGACCATTCCGCCAGCCCCATCACTCGGCTTCCGGTCCTGCATTGGTGGGTGGCGGATCGAAGCCGCAACCCGGCGAAATCACCCTCGCCCATCATGGCGTGCTGTTTCTCGACGAACTGCAACTTTCCCTATTTGCTACGGAATGTCATAAATACAAGTCCATGATAATCAATAGCTTGAGATACAAATATGGAGTGAAGTTACTGACAACACGCTAATTGGGCGTTAGATTGGCGTAGGACCAATCTCCGAACGACTGACCTCCAGGACCTGTCTTGCAAGATAGGCATATTCGACGTCGTTTAGCTCGCCTGCCGTGAGGCGTGCCTCCAAGTCATCCAGCGCTGCTGCGCAATCATCTATGGCCATCCGTACTCTCACCTCTTCGTAGGCCTTGGGCACATCGGCAAGCTCTCTGTAAGCAAGATCGATATATGTCGTCAGCGACTTGACAGATCTATGTCCAACCCACTCTCGCAGTTCTTTTAAAAGGCTAGCGTCATTAATTAGCATCTGGGTAAAAGAATCGGCGCTGGCAGCTCTATACTGCACCGCTAGCATCTTCACAACCTCTGTTACAAAATGGTGCCGAAAGAGATGAGCATGACAAGGATCGCTAATATTAAGGCTACGTCTAAGTTCGTTGATCTCGGTGGTGATATAGTCAATAGCAAGAGGCTCTCCGCTATTCACACTTACAAAAAGAAAATCATGCTGATCAATCATTTTATAACTATGCATGATGGTGAGTCGACAGGTCTCAATATAATCAATCCATGAACTTAACACTACTTTACTAACCGGCACATATCTATACTTCCTAACACCTTTAACACTAGGTATCTTAAGCAACGGCCTTTTGAACGGGGAGTTGAAGGCATCATATATATCTGTTGTTAAAATTCGAGCAGCTTCGGCTCTTCTGCAACCCAACTTTTCCAAAACAGAAATCAATGTCAATTTCCTCCTTTGAAGAAGGTAACTTTTATCCCCCTGCGTATCCGGCCAAAGCTCTCGTATGCCTACTTTAAGTCGTTTTATTACAGCATCTCCTATAGGCAAACGCGGATCTCCGGACTCCTCAACTGGAATACAAGGGTGTGTCCAGATCATGTATTTGCTTCCATCTCTTGCGGATATTTCTTTCTTAGAAGCTTTTATGCACCAGGGTATGTTGCGAGCGTGTTTAGCATGCAAGTATTCTAATAAATCCAACGTTCTTCGAAGAATTCTCGCCACATGATTAGAACTACGCTTTGAACGCCCAGTCATAGGGTCAACTTCAGCCTCTAAATAATTTTTAAAAGCCACAAAGCGCCGATCACTCAAACCAGCCATTCTTAATTTATTAGAGTGGCAATATCGAATGATGTGTGTCAATTCCTTAGCATAGGTTGTAAACGTGCCACCTTTATTTAATAGGGAAAGTCGACCCGACTTGTTGACGAATAAATTAAGCAAGAAGCTGTTTACTGGTAGGCATGGTGCGAGGTCAGGCCACCGAGCAAAAGGAAAGCAGGGAACTGTAATGTATTTAACTTTATCGTCGATAGTTAATACAGGAATCTTAACATTGTCATTTATCAAAATAAGTTGTCGGCAATTCATATTCCAAATCTCAACGTGACTTCTCCTATTTCGCGCTCAACAATTTTTTGCTTGACACCCTCCGACCCCGCCATTCGAACAGCAAGATCTATCAGCTCATCTAATGCGATAACCAACCTGCTGTTCTCCTGATGGGCTAAATGTAACTGCACCTTCAAATCTTGAACGCGCTCAATTAGCTCCGATTTAGAGTTTCTACCTGGCGCCTTTCGCGCTCTTGAAACCTCAACTGCTCGCATGCGCAGTTCATTGAGCCGTTTATATCCGCCATCGATGCACTGATCAGCCACTAATTTTTGAGCGTTGAGGGAACATCCAAATATTCCCCTGTCCGAATGAGAAAATTTAGCTACGCTAGATTGGGTAGAAAGACTATTTATAAATTCATCAGACTTTTCATCCAATTCACCGCTAATAAACAGTAGAAGGTACGAATACAAGGCCTCTACGGAAATATGGAGTCGCGCTGGCCTAGCCATTATTTATTAACCCTCAGACAAAGTTCAACCCGAGTTCTCGCCATGCCATCCCCAGCATCGAAGCTTATAAATTCGGGATAGATGTCCACAGTTTTTGCCGCTAGGAGATTACCAATGATATTCGAAGCTTTTGCACTTGAACAAAAGTCTTCAAAGGTTGGGACTGTATTTACTAATCCATGGTTGACGGAATAACCAATATCTCGCTCAATATCTGAGACGGTTTTAAAATGAAGGTGCATGGTCTCAAATTTTTCATGCAATATGCTTAATAGCTGGTCCAAGCCACGGACGCTTCTGTCATCCTCCCGAATGGCATCCATTACCCTCTCATGTTTAGCATCTAGGAGCATGGATCCAGGAATCTCTTCCAATATATATCGGTATAGCATCTCCGGATCCGTATGCCCTAGAAACATAGAAAGAGTATCAAGTCCATCCCGCCCATTTATCCAGAAAAACACTTGGGCCCAGAATCTCCTTAGCTGATGCTGCCGAATATAATAACGCCGTTGAATGCCGCACTCATCAGTGACAGTGTCAACTTCAAGGAAATCGTGCATTTGATCTAGACTTTCGTTATGCCTAGTGGAGGATAAAGCAGTAAAGCTAACGGAAAAAGCGTTTGCGACTTGAAAAAGCTGCCTGTCAGTTTCAATACGTAATAGCTTTGCGTCTTTGAGGCTGCGCTTGAATTCTTTATGATCCCATAAAATTTTAGCTACAATTAGAGGTATCGCTCTTCTAACTCTTTCGCGCTTATCTCCGGCCCCCGACTTCATCAAATCGAAAACCATATAGTAGTGAGTTCCTACACTGCTAGGCAAATATGGGTTGATATTAGGTTCTAGACAATTATCATCTCTAAGGCTAATAAGTTCGCCCTGGCGACGCGCCATTATCATGCCTACAACGTATGACGAGACCCCTACTAGGACGTTGTACAGTTCACAAAGGCACGGTGACTCTCTAAATTGATTGTAATCAAAAGGAAGACCGAGGGTGTTTTTTTGTGTCCACCCTGACAATCGCAGTGACTTCGCGAATGTATGTAAGCTGACCCGGTTATCCATGATCACTCGATCAAACTGTTTAGGTGCATTTGAAGCGCACGATCTAATGGCGGTAAAAATCTCATTTGAGGACTTCAAATAAAACTCAATTGCTTTCCTTAATGTTCCGAGAAGAACGGGCGCTGGAACAGACCGGTATCTTCCATCTCGGCTTTTTTCCGTAAAATCCAAGAATTCAATATCCGGTATTTTCGATAACGCAACATCTAACGACATACCGGAATCGCATATTTCAGCGTTTATGACTCCAATCATTGAAATAACATCGGAGTATTTCGATTCAGCAACCCTACTAAACCCCTCCTCGAAAGATCTCCGAACAGAGACACCCAAACACTCTCTAGAATAACTATCTTCAAGTACCAACTCAGGAATTACAAATGGTGAGATTGAATGACCATGTAACGTACCAGCATAGGTTTTTGAAATAAAACTGGAAGCATGAAAAAACAATCTACCCTCTTTACGCTTGTAATATCCCGCGCTGTATAGCCAAGCCCGCGCACGGAGAAGTTCCTCTTTCTTTAGACCAAGCGCCCAATCCTCTTCTGGGATTAAAGTACCTAACAGTGGTTGAGCACTTAGAACATTTGCGTAGTCAACATCACTCAAACATGAGACGTTGAGCAACAACCACTCTTTTAACTTTCCGGTATATTCATACGCCCCATCCCAAATTTTCATGGTTGAAACTGCTGCTAGAAATTTTTGTATGTGGCGTTTTGAAATTAATGCAAAGTGGCTAGTCGCTATTTCGAAATTCAGTCCGTTAATAAGCAGCCAATCTATAAAACTTAAAGTACGCAGCACTTTATAATATAGCGTGGCTCCAACTAACGGCTGGCCGCCATTGAATCTTGGCAACAACTGACAGGCGATTAGGCCTTTAAATATTTGAAGCAAGTCAATATTCTCATCGCTTGTTAATAAGCTGCCGTTATAAATGAGAACCCTAAAGTCAATTACTTTGTTAGGCACAGCCGAATTTTCAGAGAACCTAAGCTTCCAAATAAGGCCCTCATAAGATGTTCCATCGATAAAGAGATGATCAATAGCCGATGTGCAAAACCGCCGAGCGAGTAAATGAGGTAGCTCATCGATAAATAATGGGGTCGGGCTAATATTAGGTGCTCTACGCATACGGCAGCTCCTTTTTTAGACGGTGTATCAAATCTGGGTCCGCTTCGCTGTTGCGTATGACAGCTAGAGCTGCGGGCGTAATAGGCAGCTCAGGATGCTCATTAGCTTCATTTTTTACGGCAGCAATGAAGTTAGCTGTCCCATGCCATAGTTTGAGATGTTTTGGGACAGGCTGATGTGCTCTAACGACACTGTCTAAAGCCACTCCAATAGACAGTAAAACAGTGCATACTTCGGCTGAGAACGGGAGGTAGATCTTTTCCGAACTTAGCGTTTTAATCGCGTCGCTGTAACCAACTCCATACCCCTTAATAATTACCGACGGCAAAGGCTTCCATTGATGATTGGTTAAGAAGCGATCAATATCTGCAACATCCGTAAAGGATACTGCCTCGTGCAAATAATCACTGTCTTTCATCGCCTCAAATATCATCCCTTCAATAAATATTCTTACCCACCTATCAACCATGAACTCGCTAAATCTTTTTGGGACATATCGATCCATCTGCGATTGAGTAAATTCCTCATGACCAAGTGCTTGAGATGCTTTCCTTAAGCTCCGAGTCTTGAGAAAAATTTGAATAGCACGACTAGTTCTTAATTCGCGAAGGCTTAGCCTTTCAAATAGCTCGATTAAATGTTCCGAATCATTAGCGGACTCAACAGAATTCATAATCGTTGTGGTTATTGACGAATTATCATATCTAGTTGTGGAAGGTTTACTCAGCGTATGTCGCTTTGGTTTTTTAAAACCACTCTGCCCTCCGATAAGAAGATAGCGGTAATCTTGGTTGTCCGCGGCCTTCAGATGTAACCTAGCTTCACGGGTTAACATCAGTATTTCGACAAACAATTTTCGTGATCGCTTATTGAGCGTTATAGCCTGGATTGCTCTTCCGCTACCTTTTCGTGGTTTTTTCCCTACAGCTACCCAAAGTTTTTTTACTCTACGGATCCCGCTTCGAATACCGTGCTTGTTGTACAACGTGAACCCTTCGAACCACGAGGGAGTTATAGCGGGATGCTCGTGAACTAGTAAAAGAAGAAAAGGCATTAGAGTTGTAGTTGTCAACAACCCTAATTCCTCAACCCACCAACGCCTTTGATTACCAAACAAAACTTTGAGTTGCCCCTCTGTCAACATGAAAGCGTTTTCGTCCCAAGCCGCACATCTGGAAGAGAACAAATTGTAGTCAGCAACTCCTGCTAATTCAGGAAAACGCCGCTCTACGTCTTCAGACACAATAGGCTGCCCGCTTTTATAAGATCTAGCGAGAAATCTTCTACGCTTCAGCCTTTGCATTGTTAGAGCGCGCGCCTGTTCGGACCAACGCACGACCCAATCTATATCAGTTTCAATTCTATCCAATACAAGCTCGGCCGCTTCTTCATCCTTAATAGCAATAGAGATTTCGGTTAGGCCTGCAAAAAGCTTGTCCGGATGGCCATCCGCCCTAGGTTCATCTGCGCGGGCCTTATAAAAACTTCTCGGCAGGGGAGAACTTGACTGTGCAATAATCCCATCGTGTATGAAGATCTGCTCTACTATTCTCATACAGCAGTTCCAAGTTACGGAAAAGACTTTTACATTTCCTCCCTCGTGCTCCACTTGCTTCCGCTCTAATACATGGTAGTGTTCAAAAAACCTACTTACGTGTTCAGAGTTCTTTAAAAGCCTGAAATCTTGATCTCCCTTCAGAGTTCGACAGAAGAGTTCTAAGACGCGATTCACACGACTAAGCTCTGTGATAGCGGAATTTCTAGGAAACCTACCTAGATATACAGATATCGATTCGAACACATCATCAGTAATTTCAGGGAATTTCTGTCTAAAATTAATTAGGTTTATAAATATTGGTTTCCCGTTGCGAACACTGACAAAGTCTCCATGATAAGCTTTTAGTTTCCTTACGCTTTTTCTAAGCCCTCTGTACTGCCTTACACCTTCTTGCATATATTGCGTTTCGCACAACGTACTGACGTCTGTACTCAAAACTCGATTAAATCTGGTCTTTAAAAGACGCTCCACTCTATTGAATAACGTGTAGCGATTTTGATCGATAGCACTTGTCTCTACAACTAAAAATCCATAGTACCGTTGCAGAAGTAAATTCAATTTATCATCAGGCAGTTCGAGACATCGTTGATCAGTTATATCCAGGTAGCAGTTAAAGACATTAATTGCTGTGCCATATTTTTTACGCTCGTCATTACCGTCGTTCTGGCACGAATCTAGGATAATACTTGCATCAGGCAAAAGAGGAAAATAGCCGGCCACCTTAGGTACAATCATCTCGACCCCCGTAAAAGTTCAGCGCAAAACCTATATGCCGGAACCAGGGAGCGCAATACCGAAGTTATGATGGCAATGTAGCGCGTTGAAAAACGCCTCGATCATTAATTTTTAATTATATATACGAGGGCAGTTCTAACTCATTGATTTACGGGGAATGACAATAACATTGACATTATATGTCAATCACTTAAACATTTTTGATAGCCAAAACCTATTTAAACGGGCTTACCGAATAGTAAAATTTCATTACGAAATTACCAATCCTCGCTCGAACTCTCCGATGCAATCGGCAATCTACGCGTTGAAAGTGAGTAGAATTGCACTCAGAGCACCCAGCAACTGCCCACTTAGTAGTTTCAATGACGGGGTCGGTTTTTTAAAATAGGCGTAGGCAGTAGCATTGGGAAGCTGGACGGAGCATTAATTCGAGTAGGAAAGCGGACAATTTTTTTGATGACTTACTTGGTGGTAAAATTAAAACTACGACTGCTTATTGATTAGAATGCGCCGGCTCAAGCGTTCAGTTTAACGCTGTACCATTCAGGATGGATGAGTTATCCAAACTTTATAATTATTAAGTCGGCTTCCCCAATGCTAAAATGGCTTAGAGTAGTCGTATTTGTAGTTCTTCAGTATAGTCGTCGGAGGGTTTCTTCTCCCCGCTTCCGAAATAAGGAAAATATTCTTCCGCGCCCTAGACAATACAACATAGAGCAATTTTTTAGCACTTTGTAGTTGCTCCGGGTCTTTATAATGAGGAACTGTCCCCTGTAATAGAGAATATGCGATGACGTTATCGAACTCAGCTCCTTTAACCCCATGTATTGTAGAGATCGTTATACCGGTACGCGGCCGGAATACTCGCCTAAAACTTTCTATTCCCTCTAGCAATTCATTTCCTTCTTTCTTGGCTCTTTCTATTTTTCGATTGGCATGATCAAAAAACGAATCGTAGTGACTTTTCAGACCGGGGAAGTGTTCTATCTTCACATTTAACATTCGCAAGAACTCGTCGAAAAAAACTTTCAGAAATGTCATACCTTTAGTTTCTCCCACTTGAATTTGATTCATCTCTTTTAACAGTTGGCCTTTAGATAGGATGCACTTGATTCCTTCGTTACTCAGTGCACTTAAAATTTCCGCAGACCAGCGGAGACGCCTTATGTACATTTCAGGTGCAGGCTCCGATAAACAGATTTTACTCAGCTTGTACCAAAAATTATCTAATTCTCGACCAAATGGAACCATTCCTGGGCCATCAAAATCGCATCCAGGAAGACGACTCATTAACCGACGCGTCAACGGAGCAAGCGATTGCCACTGGGGACCTATAACACATATCTGACTCTGGTCAATCTTCAGATCGTTCATACTATAGTTAATAAGCCTTACAATCTCATCCTCTACGCTTCTTGCATGAACTGTCATATTGTAAGTAATAATGCTTGGGTAATCCCTTGAGCTAGACGAAGGAATAACTTCCGCTTCACTTAGACTGAAATTAGCAAAATAATTAACAATTTTGGTAGATGAACGATAGTTCCGTGATAGCGAAAGCTCTGCAACATTGAGTCTAGACAGTTCGCGAAATTGTTGCAGCTCTATCGGGTAGCCGCCCAAAGTTTTAAAAATCGCTTGATTAGGATCCCCCACAATAAAAGCCTTGGTTCGACCTTCGCTCGCCTTGAAAATTGCACATACTATTTGATATTGTATTTCTTTAGTGTCCTGATACTCATCTATAAGTATGTATTTGAATAAGTTTGCAAGGTTAGTAGCTATCGCTGGATGTTGCTTCAGTAATTTGCTCGCGAAGTATAATATTAGTTCAAAATCTATTTTACGTGCTTCTTTTAAAGCTCGAAAATAAATTTTCAGTGCCGCAAGTATATTTTCATGCTTGTTTTTTTCGCCGCTAAGTGGAGTCGGCTTGTCATCTTTAAAAAAATAACCACAGTCGAAAGAATTGATAGTCGGCCCGCCAAGATCTCCGCAAATTTCGTCAAGCATTGCGTCGGCATCAGGCTGGTTGATTATACTGAAGCCGGATTGCAATCGAGGCACATATATTGCGTACGGCCTAAGAATCCACTCCATGCAAAAAGAGTGAATAGTTCCTATCCATAGTTGTTCTGTGTTTAATCCAAAACTTTCGACACGTTCCAGAATTTCATCTGCCGCTCTGTGTGTATACGTTATAGCGACGATAAATTCCCTATGCGTTGTCAGCTTTTTCAGTTCACTCGCAATTTTGTATGTGAGAGTTCTCGTTTTGCCACTGCCTGGACATGCCGTCAGAAATACACTACCGGGATAATCTATTGCATTTATCTGCTCGTCATTCAGCCCAGCCAGTTCTAACATATCCATTTTATACTCCTACTATTTTTTGTATGACATGATCCTCGGGAAAGATCAATTCAAGGGCATTCATGACGTTCTCATAGTCTATGATATTATCTTCTAAAGCTCGTATCTGTTCCTCTGCCTCAGAAACCGCCATCGCATAATCTTCAAAATATGCAAAATGTTTCAAGGTTTTGATTCTGTATTTGATAATTCGAAGACGCAAACTGTCTGATATTTCCGGCTGAGCATTAAATACTGCGTTTAGAATGTAGTTTGGAATTGTTGAGCAAGGCCCTACTTTTTCCGCAAGTTGAATGGCAAACCAGCCCTTTCCAGCATTTGTGGCCATAGTTAGCACTCGCTTTCCATAGGCCGCTATTTCACCTGAATTAATCTCTTTTTTAGCTAAAATCTTTGTTGATTCATCTTCGTACACAGTATCAACTACATCCGCTACCTCTTCCTCGTTTCCACACTTGACGAAATCTACTTCAAAGGTGTGATCTGCGTAGTGAACGCTCATGTATCTATTACCGCGACAAAAATTGTCCAATCGGACTTTGCGCGACAACCCTGCTTTTTCAGAAGCGGCCATTTTACGTTTATACTTAATCATCGCAGGTTTATCACCTACTAGTGGTTCCGTTTCTGCGATTGCCGCATCCAAATCAGTTATAATGCTGCAATATCGTTTAATTCGGGTTTTATGAAATACGCAGGCAACATTTTCAAACCCAGTACTTCGAATATTGATAAGGCTAACTCCCAATTCGTCAAGGCTAATGCCAAGTACTTCTTTCACAAGCGCGGGGATCATTATTTCTTCAGCATCTCCCTCGATTAACATCACACCCTTGGCAAACAGGAGACTACTCCTTGTCGCATCTAGATATCGCTGTAAATGACGAATTTCTGATACGCTCAAACCCGTAGCTGGTTGATAAGATTCGCAGCGTAAACCTTTCCGAGCTAGGACGTTCACTTTCTCTACGTTACTAGCTTCTGAAATATGGGTCGAATGCGTAGAATAAATGATCTGGGTATTGTCGAATTTGATGTTTCCAAAAAGTGTTTTTTGGATATGTGTGTGGATATGAGCTTCCGGCTCTTCTATTATGAGAAAGTTGGCGACTGTCTCTCGTTGCTTCTGATACTTAAATTCGAGAAGCTTCAGTGTCAAGTAAATTAAATTTGCGCCACCAAGGCTTAACTCTGAAATATCCCCCGCATAATTCTCGTCATTTTCCCCAACAAAAAGCTTTAGTGATTGGAAAAGTTTGTCCGCCTCGCTAGGTAAATCTGATTTTATATGTAGGCCCGCCGGTGAATAAGCCTCGCCAGCAGTTTCGGCTATCGTATCAAGTATATCGAAGCGGACCTCCTGAACGTCTGAAAGCACCTCGATATCATTATTAAGCGCCTTTACCTTGTCCGTAATTGGTCGATACCTTTCATGATCAATTTCTTCGCTTTTACGTTTTAAAAGATTCAGCAGTGGATTCTGCCTATTCCCAGAAAAATCTGAAACTACATCTCTTAGTGCCTTAATGAACGTAAAAGAAACTTCCCTTGCCACTGAAAGTTGATTTGGTATAGGCGACCCCACGAGGTGAGACGTTACTGCTGGAAATTTTACTGCCTTAAAGTCACCAACTACGGTCCGGTAAATCTCCGGATCTTTGAAGTCAGCAACGCTTCGCCCCGTGAAATACGGTTCGTAGTCACTTATAGTGATTTGTTCCTGTAGATTCTTTAAACCTTCAACGTCTCCAAACTCTAATTGTGAGAGAGGGGCACGCGTGGACTGATTTGGACGAAATATTAGATTATATGTCGCCCTTCCAACTCTACTCCCATCAATCGTTGCACCCCGATGTAGGAATAGCGATTGCACTGCTTCATTATGATCTATCTCATCGAACTCTAGGCTTATTATTATCCAGTGGCCCTTCCAAGACCCTTTCATTCTGAAGAAATCATTTTCGTCTAGTGCATATGCAGATCGATATATATTTGAGTCCAGCAAGAGCCTAATGGCGCGAAAGAGATTACTTTTCCCAGCGCCATTTTCACCAATTATAGTGTTTATTCCTTTTTCAAATAAAAAACTTTCCCTCTCGAAATTTCGATAGTTTACCAAGGTAACTTTTGAGAGATGCATAGGCACATTCCTTTGCGTTTTCGGTAGCGACGATCTACGCCATATTCTCAAACGATATCAGAATGGCATGAGCTGCGCCGTCAAATTGACTAGGGATTCACCGATCAACTTGCCGCTAAGGGAAGGCAATTCGAAACCCCTCCAGCGCTCATCGCTTCCTTTTTTGAGGACTGAGCATGATCCAGCGTATTACGAAGGCCTAAATCGATCTAAAGCGTTCGGTGGTTGTCGGCTAAATGTGGTATATCGGCTACTGCCGCTTCAGCCTCACTCAGCTTGGTCTAGAAACGAAAATGAAATGGAAGAGCAGGAATCTTAGAGAACTCGCCCACATTGTTTGTGGCGATCCAGAGCACTTTCGGTATCGTTCAAGCAGTTACATTACTGAGTTCTTTCAAGACTGTGACCTAGATTACACCCACGACGGTTCGACCCGATGGTCGTGGGTTTCTAGCAGGCTGGAAGAGGTATTGGCTCTACCGCACCCAAGTCCTTCGGTTCCGCCTGATGCTTTCATCCGGATCATCCGCGCAACTCTCGACAAGGGCGACGCACAGGAAGGTGATCCCGACAGGAACAAAGCAATTGCTGCGCTTAATGCTGTGTTGGTGCGGGAAGGTTGGGAAGCTTTCTACGACGAGCACGGCGTCGGCCAGTTGCGCCACAATGCCACAAACACAATTGCGCAGATGGCGAACCCACATCGCCCGCTAAGTCCAGCGGAGGTGGAGCGCCGAGGGCAACTCAACAAGTACCTCGACAACTGCTCCGAAGATGAGCTTATCGAGGAGGTACTGCTGCCGCTGTTCCGTCAGCTTGGCTTCCATCGCATCACGGCGGCGGGTCATAAAGACAAAGCGTTGGAGTATGGCAAGGACGTGTGGATGAAATACACCCTGCCGACCCTCCATGTTCTCTACTTCGGTATACAAGCTAAAAAAGGCAAGCTGGATTCAGCTGGTGTCGGCAAGCCTGGTTCAGCAAACGTCGCCGAGATTCACAATCAGGTTAACATGATGCTCGGGCACGAGATTTTTGATTCGGAATTGAATAGACGAGTGCTGGTTGACCACGCGTTTATCGTCGCAGGTGGTGAGATAACTAAGCAGGCTCGGAACTGGCTAGGAAACAAGCTGGATGCCACGAAGCGTTCTCAGATCATGTTTATGGATAGGCATGACATTCTCAATCTGTTCATCGTCACGAATCTACCTTTGCCAAAGAATGCGCTGCCTCTCCGGAATATAAAAGACCCCTTCGACAGCGACATACCGTTCTGACAATTGAAATTCGATGGCCTGCCATCGCGTCAGCGCTCAGCGCAAAAGATTCTGGAATGTGCAATGTGGCTTGAATGATTCTTTGGTTGCAATGCCTCACTGGAGGTGTGCTACCATCAAGCAAGGCTTATAGATAGATTTTTGGTCGTGTTTCGCGATCTGTGATACCTAATGTCGGAGTACATTGCTCCTACAATTTAGCAAGCTGTTTGGCACTTCAGGGTTACTTGGAGTTTCGCATAAGAGTATCTATAAGCCTACTTAATTTATATGATAAAGCTAAAGCTGCTTCAAAGCGCTAAGTCGCTCCGTGATCTTTCCATTATTCTTGGTTTTCAACCGAAAGCTGTTTCTTTTATAGTATACAAATATTCTAAAGATCGGCTTTATACAAGTTTTACAATTCCAAAAAAATCCGGTTCGATTAGAACAATTCGTGCACCGTGCCCGGAGTTAAAGAACCTCCAAAGCTGTGTTTCGAAATATCTTCAAGACTGCATTGACGAAATTAATGAGTCTAAAAAAATTACTCATACGCTATCGCATGGGTTCAAGCGAGGCTATTCAATAGTCACAAATGCGAGCGTGCACAAAAAGCGACGTCTAGTATTGAATGTTGACTTGGAGGATTTTTTTGGAGCCATTAATTTTGGTCGTGTACGTGGCTTTTTTATCACCAATAAAAATTTTTCATTGCAACCAAGCGTTGCAACTGTGTTGGCGCAGATAATCTGCTACGAGAATAGCATTCCACAGGGCAGCCCTTGCTCTCCGGTAGTCTCTAACCTTATTGGTCATTTGCTCGACATTAAGCTTGCTAAGATAGCATCAGAGATGAAGTGTACTTATTCAAGGTATGCTGATGATCTGACGTTTTCAACGAACAAGCAGCAGTTTCCGTTGGAACTGGTTTCTCCAGGGAATTCTCCCCATGACTGGGTAGTTGGAGAGAGGCTGGAAAGAGTCATTCAGAAATGTGGCTTCCAAGTTAATAGTCGAAAAACTCGCTTGCAGTATCGAGATTCTCGTCAGGACGTGACCGGCTTGGTAGTAAATGAAAAAGTAAACGTACCCGCGCAATACAGGCGACGGGCCAGAGCAATGGCGCACCGACTGTTTGAGTCTGGAAGCTTTCAGGTAGAGAAACTCTCTATTAAAGATGACGGCAGGGCTGTTTCCGAAACAAGAGCAGGAAGTGTGGAGGAGCTTTCTGGGATGTTCAGCCACATCGCAATGGTTTCTCAGTATAACAATGACGTCGCTATTCGGGCGGGCATAAAAGACTTAAGGGGGGAGCTAACATCTATTGAAAAAGTGCATCGGGATCTGATTTTTTACAAAAGCTTTTATGCCAATCCAATGCCGATGATAATATGCGAAGGTAAGACGGATAACGTATATTTAAGGTGCGCAATACGCAGTCTGGCCAAGCAGTATCCTTCACTTGTAACTGTTGAGGCTCCAGATAAAGTCAGACTAAATATTTCATTGTTTAAATATTCTAAGCTTAACTCGCAGCTACTTGGAATTAATGGTGGATCTCCCCATCTCCGAACATTTATTACGGATTTTTCTAAAGCTGCTGCTAAATACAAAAGTAGAAGGTCTCCGTTTCCCGTTATTGTTTTAATTGATAATGACAAGGGCGCGAGAGAGATATTTTCGACCATTAAAGCAACGACGAGGACCACTGAGAAAATTGATGGAAGTATGCCGTACTACCATATTGCTCAAGGTCTTTATGTGGTTCCGACTCCAAAACTGAATGGCGCTTTAGAAAGCAAAATTGAAGATTTTTTTCCGGTGGCAACATTGAGTGAAACCCTAGATGGTAAAAAATTCAAAGCTGAAAATGAGGATTTAAAGGCTGACGAGTATGGTAAGCATTACTTCGCGGAATATGTGATTAAGAAAAAGCAAGGCTCTATCGATTTTTCAGGATTCAAGCCACTACTCGACGTCATCTCTACTATTGTTTCTCAAAATATAGCATTGCAAATGAGCGCTGTGGTCCACCAGGTAGTGGTTAAAAAGTGAATGAAATTTGTAGTAAGTTGTCGTTGCGATGAGGCTACTACAGGTTGTGGGGATAGTGTTTCACGCTGGTGTTATATGTATTATGCCTCTAATTTTATACGTATTATAGGGTTTTTTAGAGTTCGGAGGGCTACATGACTCAAGGCTATGGACCATTGTAATGTTTAGCTAACGTATAGGCGGAGTAGATGGTTAGGCCCACATGGCGTCGATTGAAACTAGGCAATGCTGGCTTTATGTAATGTCCAGGAGGAGAGGACCCTGCCACACGGAGATGAGCCCCCTCTTGACTCCTCAATCGAACAAGCGATTTTTGTGGATAGAATCTCCGTCATAGGTAATCACAAGCGCTTCATGTGGAGCAGCACCATCAGGGAATTTATAGCCGAACTTATCTTTAGGCAGTGGGCGGCCTGCGTGGCATTCGCATATCTGAGAGATGATATTGCGAATATCAGTGCCGGAGGAGCACAGTAAGCTCAAAAGGTCGCTGTCCTCCCATGGTTGAGTGACTATTCCCCGACTTAAAGACGCTGCGTAAGCGTCTTGGTGCCAAACGCAAGCTGACCCAAAAACCGGAAAACTGCGGGGTTGTTCATGAAACTGGTACTCACAATAAAACATCTCCCATATAGCTGCATAGCCGGCATGGGGATGCTGCCTGACCAACTGCGAATGAAAGTGTGACCCTCCAGTAGATTTTTGAACCGAGTCCCATGCATTAACCTGCGTTTTGAGTCTTGGCCATTTCGCTTCGAAGAAAGCTATTTTGAATTCTGTTCGGTTCTCAAAAATGATGCAGGCATCAGCGCCAAATTGCCGCTCTGACTTAGGGTTAAGAACTTGGACTCTGGCAGTTAGCCCAGAGCGGTCTCTGGCATTTATTTCTCTGCGAAAGGCAGCAGTGAAGTTAGAGGTGTGAATCGCCCCTAGTTTCGTAGACACCTCCAAGCCTTAAAATGAGGCCC
>NZ_LT607555.1:309167-316856 GCF_900095275.1 Pseudomonas sp. UMAB-40 | reverse complement strand
CGGACATGTACGCTGGAGTAGCCATGGATGTGCTCCTTGCTGAATAAAGTAAGAGTGCCCGGGAGGCGGTATCGCCCGGTGGGTGCATGACTGTCATCAAGGTCCGTGCCAGAAACGGTTAAACCCATACAAATCAAGGTGTTGAGGATTTTATTAAAGTGCCTTGAAGGTTTTTGTAAGGAGCGCCGCAGGAATGTGCGCAAGTTCTTGCGCAGCACTGCGCAAGAACTTGCGCACTTGGCCGGAGAGCCTGGCAGGCTGGGCGATCAGCGATCCTGCAAGCGCATTTGACGCGAGCAGTGCGCAACTTCTTGCACAGCAAGGCTTTGCGCCATCACTGAAAGGCATGTGGCATCCGGTGCAACGAATCGACGGGCCGGGTGGTCCATAAAAACAGCGCCGTCGAGAGTCCGAACAACCTGGAAGTGGAGTGAGAACGACATGAAAATCCTGATGGTTTTAACGTCCCACGATCAATTGGGTGATACGGGTAAGAAAACCGGCTTCTGGCTGGAAGAATTCGCAGCACCGTACTTTGCGTTCAAGGACGCCGGCGCTCAACTGACCCTGGTCTCGCCCAAGGGTGGCCAACCGCCGCTGGACCCGAAAAGCGACGAGCCGGACGCGCAGACGGCTGCCACTGATCGCTTTCGCAAAGATTCCGCGGCGCAGTCCGCATTGGCGTCTACCGCTCTGCTTAGCAGCGCGAGGGCTCAAGATTACGATGCGGTTTTCTATCCGGGCGGTCATGGTCCGTTGTGGGACCTGACCGAAGACAAGAACTCGATTGCGCTGATCGAAGCGTTCATCAAGGCGGATAAACCGGTCGCGGCCGTTTGCCACGCACCGGGTGTGTTGCGTCACGTCAAGGGTGCGGATGGCCAGCCTTTGGTCAAGGGCAAGCGGGTGACGGGGTTCACCAACACTGAGGAAGAGGCGGTGCAACTGACGAAGGTCGTGCCGTATCTGGTGGAGGACATGCTCAAGGAGAAGGGGGGCATTTACTCCAAAGGTGAGGACTGGGCGAGCTATGTGCTCACGGATGGCTTGCTGATCACCGGGCAGAACCCGGCGTCGTCCGAGGCTGCCGCTGAGGCGTTGTTGGCAAAACTCCGCTAAACACGGAATCTCAGCGGATTGAAGTTTCTATGTGGCGAGCGAGCTTGCTCGCGCTGGGCTGCGAAGCGGCCCCAAAAATTCTACGTATGACGGAGATTTTGTGAGTGCTGCGCACTCAAGCGGGAGCAAGCTCCCTCGCCACACATTGCAATCGGCTGGCAGTTCGTTGAGTCAAATCAGACGCGACAATCTCGAAGTCTCAAAACATTGTTCGATCGAGCGCCGCTGCGTCTCGGCATACAACCCCAATTCATCAATGGTCGGCCGCCCCAGCGCCTGTTCAAAGGCCTGCTGGTTCGAATGTCCGCCATAATTCACCTGCGCCGCATCCCCCAGGTTCGACTGGAAAATCCCCGCTGCACTGACCGGCAGAAAATCTTCATACACCAACGGTTCAACCCGCAAATACCCGCCGCTGAGCAAATCGTCTAGCGACAACGATTTCAGCTCATCCGCCTCCAGGCCTTTTTCCGTGACGAAATAACGAAAGTACGCCAGTTCCTGTTGGCGCATGCCTTCATACGTGTCAGGGAATTCTGCAAAGTGCTGCGTCATCAGCGCGTTGTAGCGTGCGGCATTGGCCTCGTTGGGGAAGTCCTGCAACTCATCACGGGCTGCGTTGAGCAGGCGGTCGTAAAGTGCCCGGCCTTTCGGGGTGAGCGCCGCGCCGCGCTGTTCGATTTCACCGAAGCGTGCGCTGTGGCTGCCGCGTGTCCCAGCTTGATCGGTAAAGGCAATCGGCTCGTCGAGCGCCTTGAAACTGGTCTGGCGCAGCAGGATCGGGCACTGACGGCGGGGCGGGCCTTCGATCACGGCTTTGGGCGTGATGCCGTGGGCGGGCATTTGCGCCTGGACGATGTCGATGTCCAGGGTACGCGGCGTCAGGTGATTGATGTGCGGGCCTTTGAACGCGACCACATCGGCAATCAGGCGATGCTGTGCGCTGAGTTTCTGGTATTGCTCGGCGGTGACCGTGGCGCTGTGGTGCCAGCGGAAGGTTTCAAGCGCCTGTTCGACGAAGTCCTGCGCCTCTTGTTCGTTCAGACCGCCTGCGGTTTCGGCGCGGTCGATCAGGGCAAGGGCTGTCGGGGTGAAGATCTGGCGTTTATCCAGCACCGATTGAGCGAAGGCTCGCAGTTCCAGGTCTTCGATCAGTTCCAGGCGCAGCAGGGAGGTGAACACCCGGAACGGGCTGACTTGCAGAGCAGTTTCATGCACGGCGCGGAACGCGGTGGAGTGCACAGGCACGCCGGCCGGGGTCAGATCGTAATAGCCCACGGGTTGCATGCCCATGACCGCGAACAATCGGGCGAGGGTGGCCAGTTCGTCAGCGGTGCCGACGCGGATTGCGCCGTGACGCTCCAGGTCCAGCCGCTCGATTTCGCCGGTGCTGTTCAGCTGGCGGGCCACCTGCGGATCACTGTCGAGCACGTGACGGTTGGTCTGCTCCACCAGCTTCATCAGCGCGCCGTACAGCGGCACTTCTTCGCGGTACATGTCGGACATCGCTTTGGAGAAGCGTTGGCGGATCAGGTCAGGGCTGACGAAGCTTGGGTGGCTCATGAAAAAAATTCCTGGCGCGGTGACGTGAAGGATGGGGGAAAAGATCGCAGCCTTCTGCCACGCCGACAAACGAAGAATCTTACGGACTTCATTCTGCCAAGGACTGACGCACAACTGGCCTGTAGATGCCCCCTCGCCGCAGGGCAGCTGCTACAGAGGTTGGCGGTTACAGGTGCGAACGGCTCTCCGAGCGCAGCGATCCGAGGAACTCCCGATACAACCGCGCCGTATTGGCCGGCTGTTCGACCATCGGCATATGCCCGATGTGGTCCCAGATGTCCACGCGCAAATCAGCGATGCCTTTACTCCAGACCGCAACGCTACTGACATCGATCAGACGGTCCTTGCGCCCCCACAGCAGCAGCGCCGGGCACTTGATGTCGGGGAGCCGGGGTTCCATCGGCGGGCTGGCGCGGAAGTCGTTGAAGATTTCTTCCAGCTCATCGCGACTCTGTTCATAACGCTGGGCGATGGCGTCCAGCACCACGCCCGGCACCCACGGCGGCTCGGCCATGGTCATGGCGTAGAAGCCCCGGAATTCTTCCCGGGAGTGAATCAGAAACGGGTTGTGCCCCTTGGCGAGATGTCGTTCCAGGTCACTGGCCTCCGGGGCCGTGACGCCGGCCGGGTCGATCAGGGCGACGGAGGCAATCCGGTCCGGGTAAGTCGCCGCCAGCCACGCCGCGATGTAGCCGCCCATCGAGTTGCCGATCACATGGACTTTTTCGACTCCGCAAACGTCCAGCAGTTGGATCATCCGCTTGGCCTGCAGCGGGATGTCATAGCCACCACCGGCCTTGAAGCCGGTTTCGCCGTGACCGGCGATGTCCGGGATGATCACCCGATAATTGCCGACAAAATGCCGGGCGAAGCGCAGCCAGATGTTCTTGTCGGCGCTGTAGCCGTGCAGCATCAGCACACTGCTGGACGCTTCATAGGGCCCGCCTTGCCAGGTCGAGACGGTCATTTCCGTGATCGGTACGACGATTTTGTGTAGCCGATACAGCTTGGCTTCCAGGGCCATATTCAGGTCATAGAGCCAATAGCCGATGGCCGGGTAACTCAGCCAGCTCCAGGCCACAAAAACCGCGATAAGGACAACCAACACAAGCATCAGGCATCTTCCTTTTACGTGATCAGGACAAAATGTGGTCGGCGGGTTTCAGTGCCCGGGTCAATCGGTGATAGCTGAAACTGAACCCCGGGAACATGGCGATCACATGACCGCTCTTGCTTTGATACCAACTGTGGCAGCCCCCGGACTTCCAGACGGTGCGCTCCATTTCACGGTGGATCATCTCAGTGTAGGTACGTTCTGCTTCGGGGCGTACTTCGATGCTGCGCAAACCCTGTTCTTTGAGCGTGCGGATGCAGTCGAGGATGTAATTCATCTGGGATTCGATGATGAACAGCGCCGAGGTGTGGCCGATGCCGGTGTTGGGCCCGGTGACGATAAACAGGTTGGGAAAGTCCGGCAGGCTGGTGCCCAGATAAGCCCGTGGGTACTGGGCCCAGACGTCTTTGAGCCGGGTGCCGTTTTTACCGGTGACCGGGTAGGAAATCACCCCGTCGGTGGCGTCGTACCCGGTGGACCAGACGATCAGGTCCAGGTCGATGTGCCGGCCGTCCTGGGTGACGATGCCGGTTTCGTCGATGGACGCGATGCCTTGTTCGCGGCTGTGCAGCGTCACGTTGCTGCGCCCGAGCGCCGGGTAGAGGGTGCTTGAGACGATCACTCGTTTGCAGCCGATGGTGAAGTCCGGGGTCAGTTTGCGGCGCAATTCGGGGTCGGGCACCTGGCGTTTGAGGAAGCGCAGGGCGTGTTGCTGGACCATGCGGATCGCCGGTTTCGAGTATTTGAAGGCAATCACCCGGGTTTCGAATTGCCAGTAGAGCATCCAGCGCAGCAGTTTGTAAGCCGGTTTGAGGCCCAGCAACCAACGCTGGAAAGGTCCGAAGGTACGGTCGGCGCGGGGCAACACCCAGTGTGGTGTGCGCTGGAACACGTGCAGGTGCTCGACGTCGGGGGCAATCGTCGGAATGACCTGGGCCGCACTGGCACCGCTGCCGACGATGGCGACGCGTTTGTGCCGGTAATCGAAGGTGTGATCCCAGTTGTTGGTGTGAAACGTCTTGCCCTGAAAGCGTTCCTGGCCTTCGAAGTGTGGGACGACGGGTTGACTCAGCGGCCCCGTCGCGTTGATCAGGAACTGCGCGTAAAACGTACCTTTGGTGCCGGTGTGCACCGCCCAGCGCTGGCCGTCGGCGTCCCATTCGATACGCTCGACATTGGCTTGCAGTTCGACCTTGTCCCGCAGGCCGAAGTGCTCCACCACATACTGGGTGTAGTGGTGCAGTTCAGCTTGATCGGCGAACATTTGCGTCCAGCGGTAAGGGGCGAAGGACAGCGAATAGAGCGGCGAGGGCACATCGACGGCCGCGCCGGGGTAGGTGTTCTGGCACCAGGTACCGCCAAAGAAGTCCCGTCGTTCCAGCAGGCGAAAATCGTCGATGCCTGCCTTGAGCAGATTGATCGCCGCGCACTGACCGCCAAAACCGCTGCCGATGATCAACACTTGAAAGGTCTGCATGGGTCTCCTTTATCGTTGTTTATCCAACTCTCCCTTCATGTATAGCCCAAACACTGCACGCTCCCACAGAGACTGCGCAGGATTCAGGCTGCCCGCCGGTGATGGCTATTTAACGTTGCCCTGATAGACTCCCACCACACCCGCACCCCGTGTTTTGTCGGGTTCCGTTCTGTGACGCAGAGGCCCTTATGGGAAAAACGGGAGGAAAAGGGCTGTCACTGGCCAGAAGGCTCTATACATCGCGAACCCTGGGTTTGGCCTTGGGCCTGTTGTGCGTAGGCGCGGCGATGTATCCACTCAACCCGGCGCCGTGGGTCTGGGTGCTGATGCTGGTCAATGGCGTCCTCTGGCCGCATGTTGCCTATCAATGGGCGCGTCGGGCGAAGGTGCCCTTTCACGCCGAGCATCGAAACATCCTGGTCGATGCCTTTCTCGGTGGATTCTGGGTCGCCGCCATGCAGTTCAATCCGCTGCCGAGCGCGGCGACGCTGTCGATGATGGCCATGAATAACGTGGCAATCGGTGGTTTGCGGTTCCTGCTGGTGGGCACGGTTGCGCAGATTCTCGGGATGGGTGTGGGTCTGCTGGTGTTCACACCGGCCTTCGTCACGCAAACCAGCCCGTTGCAGTTGTACGCCTGTCTGCCCCTGCTGATCCTGTATCCACTGGCGCTGGGCTGGATCTGCTTTCAACAGGCCACCACCCTGGGCCGCCAAAAACGTGAACTGCTGGCCCTGAGTCGTACCGACAGCCTCACCGGCCTGCTGAACCATGGTGCCTGGAAAGACCAGCTGGAAGTTGAATTCCAGCGCTGCCAACGCCAGCAGCGGGGCGGGGCGATTGCGTTGATCGACATCGACCATTTCAAGACCATCAATGACACCTACGGCCACGTCGCCGGGGACATCGTGCTGCGGCAACTGAGCAAAATGCTCAAGCAGAACCTGCGGGCGACCGATGTGGCGGGGCGCTATGGTGGCGACGAATTCTGCGTGCTCCTCCCGGATTTGCCCCTCGACAGCGCAGCGGCTGCCATGGACGCCTTGCGTGATCGCTTCGCAACCCTGGGCTATGAGCAGAACCCGGCGCTGAAAGTCAGCTTGAGCATTGGCCTGGCGGCATTCGACCCGTCACACACCGACGCCACCCTGTGGCTCAACGATGCCGACCAGGCACTCTACGAAGCCAAGACCACCGGCCGCAACCGCGTGATCTACCGCATAGACGGCAAACCCCATCACGAACTGCTCGACCCGGTCTGAGGGCCTGCAAAGGCTCGCTCCCACCAGTAATCATCGGCCTCAGGTTCGTGTATGTCGCATTCGGTCTAGAGCCTTGCGCCGTAGTCAGGTAGGGTGTTTTTGCCCCCCCCCCCCGACACGAAACAAGGATCGATTCATGACGCTCAATCTCCCTCGTTCCCTGCTGGCCACCAGCCTTGCCATGACCCTCGCCCTCGGCGCATTCGCCCCTGCAGCCTTCGCCGAACCCCACAAACACGTCCTCGCCGATTCCGAGCAGTACAAGGGTGAAGCCCTGAAACTGTTGGAGCGGCTGGTGAACATCGACTCCGGTTCCGGCTATGAACCCGGCCTGACACAAGTGCGCGACATCGCCATCGACGAGCTGAAAAAACTCGGCGCCACCATCGAACTGGTGCCCAACACACCGGACAAAAGCAGCCACGTAATCGCGACTCTCAAAGGCACCGGCAAGGCGAAAATCCTGCTGATGGCGCACATGGACACCGTGTTCAAGGAAGGCTCGGCCGCCGAGCGGCCGTTCCACATCAAGGACGGCCGCGCCTACGGGCCGGGCGTGATGGACGACAAGGGCGGCATCGTCGCCGGAATCTACGCGCTGAAAGTCCTGAAAAACCTCGATTTCAAGGACTACGCGCAAATCACCTTCCTGCTCGATGCCAGTGAAGAAACCGGCTCGGACATTGCCACCGACCTGATCAAGAAAACCGCCAAGGCCCACGACGTGACCCTCAACCTCGAACCGGGCCGCCCCGCGGATGGTCTGGTGGTGTGGCGCAAAGGCAGCGCGACGGCGGTGGTGGAAGTCAAAGGCAAAGCGGCGCATGCCGGTGTTGCACCGGAGCTGGGACGCAACGCGGCGATGGAGGCGGCGCACCAGATTCTGCAGCTCGGCAAACTGGGCGACGCCGAGAAGAAAACCACCATCAACTTCACCGTGATCAAGTCGGGCGACCGCACCAACGTGATTCCGGATCAGGCCACCGCCAAGGCTGACGTGCGGGCGGCAGTGCCGGAGGAGTTTGACCGGATCGAGAAGGACTTGGCGCGGGTATCCAAGGACAAGCTGATTCCTGAGACCGAAGTCACGACCACGCTACAACGCGGTTTGCCGCCGATGCCGCAAACGCCGGAGTCGGATCGACTGATGGCCA